>JANYIH010000027.1 GCA_025358745.1 Hyphomicrobiales bacterium
TCGACCTCCAGGTCGACGCCGTCGACCTGGAGGTCGACGCTCCGCGCGGCATTCGCGGTTTTGACCGGTATCCGCGTTAGTCGGATTTCTTCGCCAACGTCTCGACCGGCAATTCGGCCTTGCGCCAGGCGCCGAAGCCGCCGGCGATGTGACACACGTTGTCGAGCCCCATCTCTTTGGCTGTCGCGGTCGCCAAGGCCGAGCGCCAGCCGCCGGCGCAGAAAAACACAAAGCGCTTGCCGCTCGCAAATTCCGCCTTGTGGTACGGGCTCTCCGGATCGATCCAGAATTCGAGCATACCGCGCGGACAAGAAAACGCGCCGGGAATGACGCCCTCGCGCTCGCGTTCGCGCGGATCGCGCAGATCGACGAACAGCGTATCGGGCCGGTCGAGCAAGGCGCGCGCCGATTCCGGCGCGACGGTTTCGATTCTGGCTTCGGCCTCAGCGAGCAATTCCTTGTAGCCTTTGCGCATCTGCGTCCCCGCTACGGCGATCTTGGCGACAGGCCTGCCCGATCGCCAGTCATCCTCGAGGCGGAACCGGGCGTTTTGTGGGCAGCCGTACGCCCGCCTCGAACAATAGCGCGCGTTTGGCTTCGCGCAAAATGCCGAGATCGCGCCCACCGCAGTCGCGCGCCAACCCCGCCCGACCAACGATACGCCAATAGGCGGCGCGGATGGCGCCTTCGCTGATCGCACCGAGTTGCGGCAATTCCAGCAGCGCGCGACGCGGGTCAGACTTCATGCGACTCAATTTGTGCGGAAGTCGGCATATGTCGAGCTCGTCAAGGTCATGCGCCGGCGTCTTCCCTCAGGCGGGAGTCGGTGGACTCGTAATATCCGGTGAGATATAGCGTGTAAAGTTTGTTCGTGCGGTTCCGCCGGGATGAAGCACCGGCAGGATGGCGGGGAGTGGCGACACGAAAGGAACAGCGATGAAACTCAGCGCTCGCAATCAGCTCAAGGGCACGATCAAGTCGGTCACGAAGGGTCAGACCACCGCGCATGTCGAAATCGAAGTCGGCGGCGTCGTGCTGACCGCATCGATCACCAACGAATCGGTGGATGCGCTGGGGCTGAAGGTCGATCAGTCCGCTTACGCCGTGGTCAAAGCTTCCGATGTGATGGTTGGCGTCGAGTAAGGACGATAGGCATGCTGCGCTCTCTGTTGGTTCTCGCGATGGTCGCGGCCGCAACGCCCGCTTTGGCTGATTGCGACCATTTCAAATGGAGAGTGGCGCGCGAGCGCGCGCTGTTCGCCGGTTTGCCGGCGGTCGGCGCTTCGGCCCAGGTTGGGGTCGCCTATAACTTGGCCCTGGCGAAAGATCCTAGCTCGCCGTTGCCCTCGGAGCGCGCTGCGCAGCCAGGTCGCCACGGCGTCGCGGTGAACGTGTCGGGCGTCAAAGCAGGCCTGTATCAGATTACGCTGTCGCAGGAGGGGTGGATCGACGTCGCGCAGAACGGCGCGGCGGTGAAATCCAGCGCTTTCTCCGGACAGCATGACTGTCCCGGGGTGCGCAAGACTGTGCGGTTCCAACTTGGGGCCGGTGCAATGACTGTGCAGATCAGCGATGCGGCGGAGGAGAACGTTAACCTCGTCATTCTGCCAGCGAATTAGGACGCATGCCTTAAATTCGCGCCTCTCATGAGGCGCCCAGTTGGGGAACTACAAGCGCCCTCGGCCGTTTCATCATCGCCAAGGTGGAAATGGTCGAGTGTCCCCGTGAATCGCAGACAGTTAATGCAGGGCGCCGTAGCGGTGTCGATCGCCGGCCTCGCGCCGGAAGCAAACAGCGCCAACGCGCCTGCCCCGGCAGTTCCGACCGAAGCGCGCTTTTCACCCGCGAGCGTGCGCGACATCGCGCGGGCGCTCGCCGCAAAACCCTATTCCCCGCCCGACGAGAAGCTGCCCGACGCGCTTCGCGATCTCAATTACGATCAATATCGGTCTATCCGATTTCTGCCCGAACACGCACTGTGGCGCGGCGACAATCGCGGCTTCGAGGCGCAGTTTTTTCATCGCGGCTTCTTCTATAAGAATAAAGTCGACCTGTTCGAGGTGGTGGAGGGGCGCGCTGTCGCGATAAAATACCATCGCGACGATTTTTCCTATGGCGAAGGCCTCGGCAAGTGGCCCGACGAGGACCTCGGCTTCGCCGGTTTCCGACTTCACGCGCCGCTGAACCGACCCGACTACTTTGACGAAATCTGTGTGTTTCTCGGCGCCAGCTATTTCCGTGCGGTCGCCAAAGGGGAGGCCTATGGACTTTCCGCGCGGGGGTTGGCGATCGACACAGGGGAGGCGAAGGGCGAGGAATTTCCCCTGTTCAAGGCCTTCTGGCTTGAACGCCCCGCGCCGGGCGCAAGCTCGATCGTCGTTCACGCGCTGCTCGACAGCAAGAGTGCGGCCGGAAGCTATCGCTTCACCATCCGTCCCGGCGCGACCACGATATTTGACGTCGAAATGGCGCTCTATCCGCGTGTCGATTTGCCTCATTGGGGCCTCGCGCCGCTGACGAGCATGTTCTTTTTCGGGCCGAATGACCGGGCCGATGTCGAGGATTTCCGTCCCCAGGTTCACGATTCCGATGGTTTGATGATGCTGAACGGGCGGGGCGAGGAGCTCTGGCGCCCGCTCGTCAATCCTCACAACTTGCAGATCAGCGCCTTCGCCGACTCCAACCCGCGCAGTTTCGGCCTCGTGCAGCGGGACCGCGATTTCGCGGCCTATCAAGATCTCGAATCCGCGTTCGAGCGTCGGCCCAGTCTCGTGGTCGAACCCATCGGCGATTGGGGCGAGGGCGAAGTGGTGTTGTTTGAAATTCCCACCAAGGAGGAAGTTCACGACAACATCGCCGCGTTTTGGCGCCCCAAGCAACTCGCCGCGGCCAAGAGCGAGCACTTTTACACCTATCGGCTGCATTGGGGACCCGACATCGCCAAGAGCGACACGCTCGCTCGCTTCACCCGAACCGGAATCAGCACGCGCGGCGAAGGGGTAAAGCTGTTCGTGCTGGAGGTGTCGGGCGAGGGACTGAAGGGGCTCGACCCGAAATCAGTGAAGGGAATTGTAAGCGCCGACAGGGGCGAGATCAGCAATATCGTCACGCAACCCAACCCGCAGACCGGCGGCTGGCGGCTCAGTTTTCAGATCAATATAAAAGACCAGAGCGCGGTGGAACTGCGCGCGAGGCTGGCTGAGAATGAAGCGCCCGTCACCGAAATCCGGGTCTACCGATGGACGCCCTGACCGATCTGACGCTGCGCCCCACGCGCCACCTCCCGGACGAGAGCCCGCTGCCGATGGCTTCGGCGCAATTATCGAAGCGGGCGCGAGGGGCCGCCGCATCCGGCTTGGGAATTCGCCGGGCCGCCATTTTCTGCGGCGCAATCGCGCTGACGGCGGGCGGCGGCTGGCAGATGTACAAAGTCGTCGAGGTCGGCGGCGTAACGGCGCTGGAATGGGGACTGCTGATCTTGTTCGCTGCGCTTTTCGCCTGGGTGTCCTTCTCGTTCATGTCGGCGATTGCCGGGTTTTTCGCCAGATTGTCGGGCGCATCCTCCGGGCTGGCGATCGAGGACACGGGGCCACTGCCCAAACTGGCGTCCCGCACCGCCATGTTGCTGCCCACCTACAACGAGGATCCGCACATCGTGGCGGCGCGCTGGCGGGCGATGTGGGAAGCCGTCGATGAGACCGGGCGCGGCGACTGCTTTGACTGGTTCATGTTGAGCGACACGACGGCGCCTGACATCTGGGTCGCTGAAGAGGCGGCGTTTCTGGAATTGCGCAGGCATTGCGCGCACGGCGTCTATTACCGCCACCGTAGCGACAATCACGCGCGGAAATCGGGAAACATTGCGGAATGGATAGAACGCTTCGGTGGCGCCTACGATCACATGATCATCCTCGACGCCGATAGCCTGATGTCCGCAGAGGCCATCGTGCGCCTCGCTCATGCCATGGAAATCCACGACGACGCCGCTTTGATCCAGACCGCGCCTATCGTCGTCAACGCGCGCAGCCTGTTTGGCCGATTGCAGCAGTTCGCCGGACGGGTTTACGGGCCGCTCGTGATTTCCGGCAACGCCTGGTGGCATGGGCCGGACGGCAACTACTGGGGTCACAATGCGATCATCCGGGTGCGCGCGTTCGCGCAAGAAGCGAGCTTGCCTGATCTGAAAGGCCGCAAGCCGTTCAGCGGTCATATCCTGAGCCATGATTTCATCGAGGCGGCGTTCATGCGGCGCGCGGGCTGGGCCGTTTACGCCGCTCCTGCGCTGGGGGGAAGCTACGAGGAGGCGCCGCCGTCGTTGATTGACTTCGCCGCGCGCGACCGTCGTTGGTGCCAGGGCAATCTGCAACATTTGGCGGTGCTGCCGGCGCGCGGTTTGCGATGGATTTCTCGGCTTCATCTGATGGTCGGCATCGGCTCATATTTGACTGCGCCGATGTGGTTCGCATTCCTCATTCTCGGGCTCTTGATCTCGTTGCAGGCGGCGTTTGTGCGGCCGGAGTATTTTCCCAAGGGGTTCTCGCTTTTCCCGGCCTGGCCGCAGCAGGATTCGGACTTGGCGAAATGGGTGTTCGCGGGAACGATGGGCATGCTGCTCGCGCCCAAGCTGATGGCCTATTTGACATTGGTTGGAAATGGCGCGGAACGGCGCGCTTTTGGCGGTGGGCTGCGCGTGCTGGCCGGACTCTTGGTGGAGACTTTGCTGGCGGCTTTGATCGCGCCGGCGATGATGGTGTTTCAATCGCGTGCTGTCACGGAAATCCTGTTTGGACACGACGCGGGCTGGCAGGCGCAGCGGCGCGACGACGGCGTCGTAATGCGGAGCGAGATCGTCGGGAAACTCGTGGCGCCGACGATGATTGGAGTCGCCATGGCGGGGGCCGCCTATTCGATCTCGCTGCCGCTGCTGATATGGATGTCGCCGGTTATCGCCGGTCTGTTGCTGTGCATCCCGGTTGGCCTGTTGACTTCCCTGCGGATGAGCGCGCCGGGCGTGTTTGCGACGCCGGAGGATATTGCGCCGCCGGCCGTCGTCGCGCGTGCGGCGCAATTGGCGCAGCGGCCGCGTCCGCAGGCGGTTGACGCCTTGACGCGGCTGCGCGAGGACGAGGATTTGCGGCAGGAACATCTCGCCAACCTCTCCATCCCGTTTATCAAGCCGGGCGGCAGGATTGACGCGGCGCTGGCGCTCGCGCGCGCGAAGGTCGACGTGTGCGAAGAATTCGCGCAGGTCGCCACCTGGCTTGAACCGCGCGAGACGCGGGCGCTGCTTGGGCACCCTGCGCTGCTGCGTCGAGCGTTGCAATTGCCTTAGCGATTGCGGCGGGGGTGGAAGGTTTCTCCTCGCTCCAGCATGGCGACGAATTCGTCGATCCGGCGGGTTCGGGCCGCAGCGCTGGCGTGATGGAGGCGATAGAGCAGGGCGTAACGATTGGCCGAATCCAGGGTCTCGAAAAATTGTCCGGCGGCGGGGCTGCGACCCAACGCGGCGGTGAAATCCGTGGGGACGCCGATATGGCGTGCGGAGGGATAGGCGGCGGCCCAGCGGCCGTCGGCCTTGGCGGCCTCGATTTCGGCGAGGCCGCACGGCTGCAAATGACCTTGCGCCAACAATTCCTCGGCGCGCGCCGCGTTTTTCGCCGACCAGCGCGAACCGGCGCGGCGCGGCGTGAAACGGGTGAGGAAATATTGCGCGTCGAGACTGGCCAATTGGCCGTCGATCCAGCCCTGACACAGGGCGCAGTCGATCGCCTGGGCTTTGCTCAACGTGTCGCCGCCGCCTTTGCGGGCGAATTTCAGCCATGCGCCGGGGGGCCCGCGGGTTCAGCGCGAGCCATTGCGCGAAAGTGGCGCCCTCGGCGAAGGCGAGGATCGGAAGGCCGTCTTTCGGCATCGGTTCTCCTCCTCACGCAATTAAGTTTTGCGCCCGCTTCGCGGAGAGCGCAACATGGTAAGCCAATGCGAGGGTCACATGGACAACGAGCGTAATTGGCTGAGCGAAAGCGCCTCGCCGTATCTGTTGCAACACGCCGACAATCCCGTGCATTAGCGGTTATGGGGCGCGCAAGCCTTCGCGCAAGCGCGCGCGCGCGACGTGCCCCTGTTGCTGTCGATCGGCTACGCCGCCTGCCATTGGTGCCATGTGATGGCGCACGAATCGTTCGAGAACGACGAGATCGCGGCGCAGATGAACCGCGATTTCGTCTGCGTGAAGGTGGACCGCGAGGAGCGCCCGGACGTCGATCATCATTTCATGAGCGCGCTGCACGCGATGGGCGAGCAGGGCGGCTGGCCGCTGACGATGTTTCTCACGCCTCAGGGCGAGCCGTTCTTTGGCGGCGCCTATTGGCCGCCGGAGCCGCGCTATGGCCGCGCGTCGTTCCCCCAGGTGCTCGCCTCCGTCGCACATGCCTGGCGCGAGAAGCGCGCCGACGTGCTGCGCAATGGCGCGGCGTTAAGCGCGCATCTGGCCGAACTCGCCGCGCCGCGGGGAGCAGGCGCGTTGACCGGGGAGCGGCTGAGGGCGGCCGGCGAGGCGCTGTTGCGGATCGTCGATCCCGTTCACGCCGGCGTCGGGCGCGCGCCCAAATTTCCCAACGCGCCGATTTTCCGGTTTTTCTTCAGCGAATGGGCGCGACGCGGCGACGCGCGCTTTCGCGACGCCCTGCGCGATCTGCTCGACGCTTTGTGCGCGGGCGGCATTTACGATCACCTCGGCGGCGGCTTCGCTCGCTATTCCGTCGATGCGGAATGGCATGTGCCGCATTTCGAGAAGATGCTGTACGACAACGCGCAGATACTCGAATTGCTAACGCTGTCCCATGCCGACGAACCCTCAGCCGTCTACGCCGCCCGCGCGCGCGACACGTTTGGTTGGTTGATGCGGGAAATGCGCTGCGAGGGCGCTTTCGCCGCCTCGCTCGACGCCGACCAGGATGGCGAGGAGGGGCTGTTTTATGTCTGGAGCCGCGACGAAATCGTCGCGGCGTTGGGCGCGCAGGCGCCGGCTTTTTGCGCGGCTTACGACGTGCGCGAAGGCGGCAATTGGGAGGGTCGCAACGTGCTGCGGATGGCGCGGCCGGTCGATGCGGCGGTTGAAGCATCGTTGCAGGGCGCGCGGGCGAAGTTGTTCGCAGCGCGCGCGGTCCGCGCGCGTCCCGCGCTCGACGACAAGATCCTGACCGACTGGAATGGGCTCGCCATCGGCGCGCTCGCGCGCGCGGCGGCCGTGTTCGAGACGCCGGAAATGTTGGTCGCAGCGCGCGTGGCGTTCGACTTTCTCGACGCGACTTCGCGCGACGCCAGGGGGCGGCTCGCCCACGCGTGGCGGGCGGGCCGCATCGGCGCGGCGGGACTGCTGGATGACAGCGCAAGCTTCGCGCGCGCCGCGCTGGCTTTGTTCGAGGCGACCGGCGAGCCGCGCTATCTCGCGCTTGCCGAGTGCGAGACGCGGGCGGCGCTTGAGCTTTTCGGCGCCGAGGATGGCGGGCTCTATCTCACCGCGGCGGACGCCGAGGACGCGCCGGCCGTGCGCCCGCGCCTCGCGCATGACGGCGCGAGCCCGAGCGGCGTCGGGCTGATGGCCGAAGTGTTGGCGCGGCTCTTTCATCTGACCGATGCGGCGCAATGGCGCGAGGCGGCGGAGCGGTTGATGAGCGCCTTCGCCGGCGGCGATCCGCGCGAGACGACGCAGTCGCCGCTGCTGATGGTCGCCTGGGACGTGCTGACGCGGGGCGGCTGCGTGCTGGTGGAGGGCGGCGGCGCGCTGCTCGACGCCGCGCGGCGGGCGGCCGATCCTGCGCTGGTTGTCTTTCCGCTCGACCGCACGCTTTGGCCTGACGGTCCGCCCGGCGGGCGTCCCGCCCTGCCGCAGACGCCCGCCGCGATGGTGTGTCGCGGGCAGACCTGCGAGTTGCCGCAGCACGACCCGGCCGCGCTCGCGTCCGCCCTGCGGCTAGGCGGGCGGAAACAAGCGCCGTAGCGCCATCACGACAAGAATGGAAATCAGGCCGCCGAACAATACGTCGGACAGGAAATGGCCGCCGAAGGCGATACGCAACAGGCTGGTCGCCGCGCCATAGAAGAGCGCGGCGGCGACGGCGAGCGCGCGCAACGGGGGCGGCGTGATGAGAGCGGGGGCGAGCATCCAGAAGCCGGACGCCGCCTCGCCGGAGGCGAAGGCGCAGTTCTTCACGCAGGCGCCGTCGAAGCGCCACCACGGCCGGAACGCAGCATCCCCGCCGAACTCGGCCACATGCACCGGACGCGGGCGATGGGAATGATCTTTCAGGCCGAGATTGACGATCAGGCCGGAGCCCAGCGTCAGGCTGGCGATGAGAAAGATCATCGCGCGGGTTGAGGGCGCCGGGCCGTTCCAGCCGAAGCGGCGGGCGGCCCATAGTGCGGAGAGGCCGCCGAGCAGCCAGAATGGCGCGACGCGCAGAATGTCGCGCGCCGCGCCGGCGTAGCGGCTCGCGCCCCAGAAGCCGCCGTGCGCGTAGACAAAGCGCGTCGTCGCCAGATCGAGCTGCGGCCACAGGCCGAACACCAGGCCGACGGCTGCGAGCGCGATGAGGAGGGCGATCAGGATACGGACGTTGGGCACAGGCGGCTCAATCGATTTTGCGCCCGAGCGTTTCCGGCAGCGCGAGCGCCGCGCCGATGGTGACCAGGCTCGTCAGCACCACATACCAGGCCGGGGCGATCGGATTGCCCGTCACGTTGATGAGCCAGGCGACCAGAAGCTGGGTCGAGCCGCCAAAAATGCTGACGCCGACGGCGTAGGAGATGGCGAAGCCGGTCGCGCGCACGCGCCTGGGCAGCAACTCCGCCATGAGGGCGAAGACGGCGCCCCCCGACATCGCCCCCAGCGCGGCGTTGACGATGGTCGACACCCACAAGGTCGTGGCGCTCGGCGACGACGACATCCAGTGAAACAGCGGCACGATCAGCAGCATCAGCGCGACGCGCGGCCACAACACCAGCGGCTTGCGGCCGAAGCGGTCGCCGAGCCGGCCGCCGATCAGCGAGAACAATATGGTGGCGACGCCGAAGAAAAGCGTCGCCGCCAGGCCAACGGTCGCGGGCAACTTCAGCGTGGCGATGGCGTAGGTCGACATGTAATTGCCGACATAGGTCGAAACCGTCCCGCCAATGATGAGCAGCACCCCGAGAATGATGGTGCGCGCGTTGGCGGCGAGTCCTTCGCCCAGCGCCGGTTTCGGCGTGGCGAGGTCGAGCGTCTCGGGCATCTCGCCACGAAGCAGGATGGCCACCGGGATCAACGCGAGGCAGAGCAGGAACGGCACGCGCCAGCCCCAGTCGAACATTTGCTGTTTGCTGAGGATAACCGATAGAAGCACGCCGACGGCGCCGCCCGCCATCACGGCGACGCCCTGACTGGCGAGCTGCCAGCTGGCGAAGAAACCTCGCTTCTCAGCCGGCGCCGCCTCGACCAGATAGACGCTCGCCGGCCCCACCTCGCCGCCGAGCGCAAAGCCCTGGATGATGCGGCAGATGATGAGCAGGATTGGCGCGGCGACGCCGATGCTCGCGTAAGACGGGATCAGCGCCAAACCCGCCGTGCCCAATGTGATGAGCGCGATTGTCAGCAGCAAGGCGGGGCGGCGGCCGGCGCGGTCGGCATAGGCGCCGATCACGATTCCGCCGAGCGGGCGGAACAGGAAGCCCGACCAGAACACGGCCAGCGTCTTGAGCAGATCGGCGAAGGGGTCGCCGCCCGGAAAATAGGCGTGCCCGATATAGACGGCGAAAAAGGAGAAGCAGAGAAAATCGTAGAATTCGATTGCGTTGCCGGCGATGGTGGCCGCCACTACGCGCTGCCTTGCGCGCGGCGGCGCGAGCGCGACTTTCATTGTCATGACCCCTCTGGTTTCCTGACCCTCTCAAGGCGCTTCGAGCGCGCGCCGGGCCAGTTCGCTCCAATAGGCGACGCCATAGGGCAGCGCCTCGTCGTTGAAATCGTACGCGGGATGATGCACCGGCGCGCTGTCGCCATTGCCCAGGAAGATATAGGCGCCGGGCACGCGGTTCAGCATGAAGGCGAAATCCTCCGCGCCCATCACCGGCTTGATGCCGTCGTGCACATTTTCGGCGCCGACAACCGTGCGCATCGCCGCCACCGCGATGTCGGTTTCCCTGGGATGATTTACGGTGGTGGGGTAGGGCTTGGTCGGCGAGGGTTTTACTTCGACTTTCACGCCATGCGCCGCAGCGACGCCCTCGCAGATGCGTCGCACCTCCGTCTTGATCAGCTCCGCCGTCGCATCCGAGAGCGTTCGGAAGGTGCCGCGCATTTCGACCGTCTCGGGGATGACGTTGAAGGCGTCGCCGGCGTGAATCGCGGTGATCGACAGCACGGCCGGCTCCAGCGGATCGATCACGCGCGAGACGATGGTCTGAAGGCTCAGCACGATTTCGGCTGCTGCAACTATGGGATCGCGCGCGAGATGCGGCATGGCGCCGTGGCCGCCTTTGCCCTTCACGACGATTTCGAGCCGGTCCGCCGAGGCCATCGCCGGCCCGCGCGCGACGGCGAACTGGCCGACCGGCAGGCCCGGCCAATTGTGCAGGCCATAAACGCCCTTGACGGGGAAGCGCTCGAACAGCCCGTCCTCGATCATCGCCTGCGCGCCCGCGCCGCCTTCCTCGGCGGGCTGAAAGCAGAACACCAGCGTGCCGTCGAAATCGCGCGCCTGCGCCAGATGTTTGGCCGCGCCCAGCAGCAGCGTGGTGTGGCCGTCGTGGCCGCAGGCGTGCATGAGGCCCGGCGTCTGCGAACCGTGCTCGGTGCCGGTCGCCTCAACGATCGGCAGCGCGTCCATGTCGGCGCGCAGCAGCACGCGGCCTGCGGCGTTCATCGCCGCGCCTTTCGCGCCGTGCAACAGGCCGACGACGCCGGTCTGGCCGATTCCTTCGTGCACCTCGTCGAAGCCAAATTCGCGCAGCCGCTGCGCCACCACCTTCGCCGTGCGGTGGCAGGCGTAGAGCAGTTCCGGATGCCGGTGAAAGTCGCGCCGCCACTCGGTCAGTTCCGGCACGAGGGCGGCGATGGAGTTCTTGAACGGCGCATGCATGTGGGGCTCCCGAGCGCCGAGTGATGGCAGCGGGCGGCGATGGGGTCAACCGCGGTTGCGCTTGCGGTCCCCTAGCCCCTATATTGCGTCATGCACAACGCTAGGCGGGAAAGCCCATGATCGGCGCCGACGACGATATTCTCACCGCGGCCGAAAGCTGGCGCGCGCAAGGCCGAGAGGTGGCGATCGCCACCGTGATCGAGACTTGGGGCTCGGCGCCGCGCCCGGTCGGCTCGCATCTCGCCATCGACCAGGATGGCCGGTTTCTGGGCTCCGTCTCGGGCGGCTGCGTGGAGGGCGCCGTCGTGGAGGAGGCGCTCGACGTGATCGCCACGGGCAAACCGAAAACGCTGGAGTTCGGCGTCGCCGACGAGACGGCGTGGAAGGTCGGCCTGTCCTGCGGCGGCCGCATCAAGGTTTATGTCGAGCGGGTCGAGCGATGAAGCTCGAACTTCTCAAACAGTTGAACGCGGCCAGGCGCGAACGGCGCGCCTGCGTGCTGGTGACGGAGCTTGCCGACGGCGCGCAGCGCTTTGTCGCGGCGCAAACGCTCGCCGGCGACCCGCTGGCGGAAGAAATCGACGCCGCCCTGCGCGCGGGCAAGAGCGGGACAGTGGAGCGGGACGGCGCCGCCTATTTCCTCACCGTGCAGGTTCCCCCCGTTCGGCTGGTGATGATCGGCGCGGTGCATATCTCGCAGGCGCTCGGCCCCATCGCCCGCATCGCCGGGCTCGACCCTGTGGTGATCGACCCGCGCACGGCCTTCGCGTCGCCCGAACGCTTCCCCGATACGCCCGTGCTGGCGCAATGGCCTGACGAGGCCTTGGAGGCGCGCCCGCTCGACCGCTACACCGCGATCTGCCTGCTGACGCACGATCCCAAGATCGATGACCGCGCGCTGACGCGCGCCTTGAGCGCGGAATGTTTCTATATCGGCGCGCTGGGCTCACGGAAGACGCACGCCAAGCGGATCGAGCGGATGAAGGCGGAGGGGTTCGACGACGCGGCGCTGGCGCGCATCCACGCGCCGATCGGGCTCGACATCGGCGCGGTCAGCCCGGCCGAGATCGCGGTGTCCATCGCCGGCGAGATCGTCGACGCCCTGCGTAAGAAGCCGCAGCGCACGGAGCGCGCGTGAAATTCGGTCCCGCTGACGTCGCCGACGCGCTCGGCGCGATTTCCGCCCACGCGGTTCGCGCCGGCGAGACGCGCCTTAAGAAAGGCCAGCGCATCGGGCCGGGCGAGCAGGCGGCGCTGCGCGCGGCGGGTGTCGAAAGCGTGATCGTCGCGCTACTGGAGTCGGCCGACATTGGTGAGGACCATGCGGCGCAGAAGCTGGCCAGCGCGATCGCCGGGCCGCATCTCAGGCTCGATCCGCCCTTCACCGGCCGGGTCAATCTGTTCGCGACGGCCAATGGTCTGCTGAAGGTTTCGCGTCCGCGCATCGACGCGATCAACCGGATCGACGACGCCATCACCGTGGCGACGCTGGCCGAATACGCCCCCGTGGTCGCCGGCGACATGGCGGCGACGGTGAAGATCATCCCGTTCGCTGCAAACGCGGCGGCGCTGGCGGCGGCCTGCGCGGCGGCGGGCGAGGCGGCGGTCGGCGTCGCGCCCTACCGGCCGCTGCGGGTCGGCGTAGTCTCCACGCTGCTGCCGGGGCTGAAACCCAGCGTGATCGCCAAGACGCTCGGCGTGCTGGAGGCGCGGCTCGCCCCGGCGAAGGCGCGCATCGCGGAGGATCTGCGCGTCGGCCACGAGTCGGCGGCGCTGGCCGCGACGCTGGCGCAATTGCGGGGGCGCTGCGATCTCATCGTGGTGTTCGGCGCCTCGGCCATCACCGACCGGCGTGATGTGATCCCGGCCGCGCTGGAGCAGGCCGGGGGCCAAATCGAGCATTTTGGCATGCCGGTCGATCCCGGCAATCTGCTGCTTTACGGGCAACTCGGGGGCAGGCCGGTGATCGGCGCGCCGGGTTGCGCGCGTTCGCCCAAGGAAAACGGATTCGACTGGGTGCTCGGCCGCGTGCTGGCGGATGTGCCGGTGACGCGCGCGGACATTCAGGCGATGGGCGTCGGCGGGCTGTTGATGGAGATCGAGAGCCGGCCGCAGCCGAGACAGGGCGATGGCTGAGATCGCCGCCCTCGTGCTGGCGGCGGGGCAGGCGTCACGCTATCGCGCGGCCGGCGGCGCCGAGGCGACCAAGCTCGTCGCGGACTGGCGTGGCGAACCGCTGGTGCGCTGGGCCGCAAAAGCCGCGCTGGCGTCGCGGGCGCGGCCGGTGGTGGTCGTGACGGGCCATGCGCGGCGCGAAGTTGAGGCGGCGCTGGCCGGGCTCGACCTGCGCTTCGCGCATAATCCCGATTTCGCACAGGGGCTGGCGACATCGCTGAAGGCGGGCGTCGCGGCGCTGCCTGCGGACATCGCAGGGGCGGTGGTCTTGCTGGCGGATATGCCGGAGGCGTCGGGCGCGGTGGTTGACGCGTTGATCGCAGCGTTCGGCGCCGCGACGGGCGCGTTGGCGGCGGTTCCCATGTCAGGAGAGAGGCGCGGCAATCCGGTCCTGCTCGGACGCGCGCTGTTCGTCGAAGTCGCCGGGTTGCAGGGCGACGAGGGCGCGCGTCGATTGCTGCAAGCCCAACTGCCGGGCCGGATCGTCGCCGTGCAGGTCGCCGCGTCCGGCGTGACGAAGGACATCGATACGCCCGACGATCTCGACGCTTAGACGCGCGCTGCATAACCCGCTATATCGCCGCCATCCAGCCCAAAGGAAACGCCATGACCGATCTGCGCAAGAACTACATCGCCGGCGAATGGGTGGAGGGCGCTTCCGTCACCCGCAACGTCAATCCGTCCAACACCGACGACGTGATCGGCGAATTTGCGCAGGCCAGCGCCGCCCAACTCGACACGGCTGTCGGTGCGGCGCGCGCGGCGCTGCATGGATGGGCGCGCACGACGCCCCAGGAACGCCACGACGTGCTTTTGAAAGTTTCAATGGAGATCGCCGCACGTAAGGAAGAGCTTGGCAGGCTGCTGGCGCGCGAGGAAGGCAAGACGCTGCCGGAGGCGATCGGCGAAGTCGCGCGGGCGGGACAGATCTTCGATTTCTTCGCCGGCGAGGTTTTGCGCATTCCCGGCGAGAAATTCGCCTCTGTGCGCCCGGGTGTCGACATCGAAGTTACGCGCGAGCCGGTCGGCGTGGTCGGCATCATCTCGCCGTGGAATTTCCCGATCGCGATTCCCGCCTGGAAGATCGCCCCCGCGCTCGCCTACGGCAATACGGTGGTGTTCAAGCCGGCCGATCTCGTGCCGGGCTCCGCTCACGCTTTGGCGGAGATCATCGTGCGCGCGGGCGCGCCCAAGGGCGTGTTCAATCTCGTGATGGGCCGCGGCTCTTCAGTCGGGCAGGCGATGCTCGACCACGCAAAAGTCGACGCGATCTCGTTCACCGGCTCGGTCTCGACCGGTAAGCGGGTGGCGGCGGCCTGCGTCGGCCAGATGCGGAAATTCCAGTTGGAGATGGGCGGCAAGAACCCGCTCGTCGTGCTCGACGACGCGGAACTGAAAGTCGCGGTCGAGAGCGCCGTCAACGGCGCGTTTTTCTCGACCGGACAGCGCTGCACCGCCTCCTCGCGGCTGATCGTCACCGAGGGAATCTACAGCCGCTTCGCCGATGCGTTGGCGCAGCGGATGCAGGGGCTGGTGGTGGACGACGCGGTCAAGCCGGGCGTGCATGTCGGCCCCGTGGTGGACCAGAACCAACTCGATCAGGACTTGAGCTATGTCGCCATCGGCAAGAGCGAAGGCGCCAAGCTGAAGCTCGGCGGCGAACGCTTGAACCGCGAAACGCCCGGCTTCTACATGGCGCCGGCTCTGTTCGTCGATGCGACCAACGAGATGCGGATTTCGCGCGAAGAGATTTTCGGACCCGTCGCGGCGATGATTCCGGCCAAGTCCTACGAGCACGCGTTGGAACTCGCCAACGCCACGGAATTTGGGCTTTGCGCGGGCATCTGCACCACGAGCCTCAAGCACGCGACCCATTTCAAGCGCAATATCGAGGCCGGCATGACCATGGTCAACCTGCCGACCGCCGGCGTTGACTATCACGCGCCGTTCGGCGGCCGGAAGGGGTCGAGCTACGGCGCGCGCGAACAGGGGCGTTACGCCGCCGAGTTCTACACCACGGTCAAAACGGCCTATACTCAGGCCTGACGTAACGCTTGCATTGCATTGTCGCGCGTCGCCGCTATGATTTGGCGGCGGCGCCATTGCCGGGAGGGGAGTTCGAATGGACGTCGATCTCAAGGATCAGATCGCGCAGGTCTTGTCGCCCGATGTGGCGCGGCAACTGGCCGCCACCGTCGGCATGGACGACGGCCAGGGCAAGACCTTCGTCGCCGCCGCCGTTCCCGCGCTGCTCGCGACCTTCCTCAGTTCGCTGGAGCACGGCGACGGGGCGCGGGCGCTGAGCGACGCGATCTCCAATTCCGACCCGAACGCCATGGAGCGGTTGCGCCGCGCGCTGGCGGCGCATGATTTCCAGCCGCTCAACGAAGGCGCCAATGCGTTGACGCCGGTGCTGGGGCAGGGCCCACGCGACCGGCTCGCCAATGGTCTGGCCGATTTCATCGAGACGCCGATCGAGGCGGCGATGCCGGCGCTGGGCGCGGTCGAGCAGGCCGTCGTCGCCGTGATCGGCCAGATGGACCCGTCGCTGTGGTCGGACGGCGACTCGCTGAAAAAATTCCTGCTGAGCCAGAGGGGCTCGATCATGGCCGGCGTGCCCGCTGCCCTGGCGGGACTTGTCGGCGCCTCCGCCGCGCCGCCGCCTCCTCCTCCTCCTCCTCCTCCTCCTCCAGTGGCCCGGCCAGCCCCGCCGGCGTCTTCTGTCGCGCCGCCGCCGCGAACTGCGCCGCCTCCGCCGCCCCGTCCGGCCCCGCCGCCGCCGCCCGTCGCGGCGTCAAGCGGCTTCCCGACATGGCTGGTCGTGCTGATCATCGTCGTGGCGGCCGTGGCCGTGTATTATTATTGGATGAAGTCCCACCCCAAGCCGGAGTCCACGGGTTCGCTCGCGCCGGCGTTGGAATATTCGATCGCCCCTTCGTCGCACACGACGACGTAAAATTTGCGGCGAGCCGTCGCCCTCGCGCTGGCGGCTCGCCACGCGGTCGGTGCGGCGGCCGCGGGCGCGCCGCAGAACAACTTCAGTGAAGGATCTGGCTGAGGAACTGCCGCGTCCGCTCGTGCTGCGGAGCGGCGAAGAACGGCTCGGGCGCGTTGGTCTCGACGATCTCGCCGCGATCCATGAACACGACGCGATCTGCGACCTGGCGCGCAAAGCCCATCTCGTGCGTGACGACCAGCATCGTCATGCCTTCGCTGGCGAGTTCGACCATGGTGTCGAGCACTTCCTTGACCATTTCGGGGTCGAGCGCCGAGGTCGGTTCGTCGAACAGCATGATCTTCGGGCTCATGCACAGCGCGCGGGCGATGGCGACGCGCTGCTGCTGACCGCCCGAAAGTTGGCCCGGATATTTGGCCGCCTGCTCCGGGATCTTGACCTTTTCGAGAAAGCGCATCGCCAACGTCTCGGCCTCGCGCTTAGGCGCCTTGCGCACCCAAATCGGCGCCAGCGTGCAATTTTCGAGGATCGTCAGATGCGGGAACAGATTGAAGTTCTGGAACACCATGCCGACTTCGCGCCGCACCTCATGAATGGAGCGCACGTCGGGCGTCAGTTCGACGCCATCGACGCGGATCACGCCTTTCTGGTGCTCCTCAAGCCGGTTGATGCAGCGGATCAGCGTCGACTTGCCCGATCCCGAGGGACCGCAGACGACAATGCGCTCGCCGCGCGCGACGTCGAGATCGATGTTGCGCAACACATGGAACGCGCCGAACCATTTGTGCACGCCCCGCATCTCAACCGCCAATTCCGCCATGCGCATGTCCTTTGCGTCTCACGCCAGAGGCGCCAGCCTGGCGTGATCGCGCACGGTGATGTAGCGCCGCGGCGCATCCTCGGCGATCGGCGCGGGCGGGGCCAACGGGGGCAGGAAGTAATTGTCGCTGCGGTCGTCATTGGCGAGCGACACCTCGCCCGCCAGCGTTGGCCCACCCTTGGCCCAGAAGGCGTGGGCGACGAAGGGGTCCAGCGTCAGGCTTTCGCCGGGCTCCAGCGCCACCTGGGCGCCGGGGCCGAGATCGAGCGTTTTCACGTCCTTCAGCACGCGGAACCGCTCCTTCAGCGGCGCGCCGGCGCGATCGACCTTGACGAGTTCGACCACGAATTTGGCGCCGCCGCGGTTGACGATGTCCTCCGTCTTGACGATGTGATAATGATGCGGCGTGCGTTGACCGTCCTGCGCCAGCAGCACTTTTTCGCCATAGAGGCGGCCGCGGCCGTTGTTGAGGTGGCGCCAGTCCCCCATCCGCAGCGTGAACACGCAGAGCCCGGCCTCGGCGAAGCGGCCCGGTTGGAATTCGACGACGTTCCAGCCCAGGCCGCCTTCGAGGATGCGCGCCGCCGCGGCGGGGTCGTCGCGATATTCCGCCTCGCCCCAGAGGGCGAAAGGCGGCAGCAGGGCGCCGTGGCGCTCGCAGGCCGCGCGCATCTCGTCGATCCGCGCATCGATGAACGACCGGTTCATGTATCCTCCCGCGCGCGGTTCGCGCCGGCGCTTCAGACCGCCGCGTCCTTGGCCGCTTTGGCTCGCTCGATGCCCTGCATCACAAGGCGGCGCCCCTCCTCGGCGTCGCCCCAGCGCACGATCCGGACCCATTTGTTGGGCTCCAGATCTTTGTAGTGCGCGAAGAAATGCTCGACCTGCTTGATCGTGATGTCGGGCAGGTCGGTGTAGTTCTGCACTTTGGCATAACGCTGGGTGAGCTTGTTGGCAGGCACCGCCAGCAGTTTTTCGTCGCCGCCCGCCTCGTCCTCCATGACCAGCACGCCGACGATGCGGCATTTCATCACGGCGCCGGGGATGATCGCGCGGGTGTTGCAGACGACGACGTCGCACGGGTCGCCGTCGTCGGACAAGGTGTTGGGGATGAAGCCGTAATTTCCGGGATAGCGCATTGAGGTGTAAAGGAAACGGTCGACGAACAGGGCGCCGCTCGCCTTGTCCATCTCATATTTGATCGGCTCGCCGCCAATCGGCACCTCGATCACGACATTGACCTCGTCGGGCGCCTTGTCGCCATAGCTGATCGCGTCCAGATTCACTGTGACAGCCTCAAGAGTTCATGCACGCTATTAGAAACCGAAGGCGACCCTTTCGCGGGTTTCTTCACCGAATCGTTCGCGCGCGCGGCGCACGATTGCACCGCCCCTACGTTGATAGAATTCTATTGCACGATCGTTGCCGCCGAGCGCCCATACGACGAAAGTGGGGAAGCCATGCGCGGAAAGATCGGCGCGGGCCGCCTCGAACATCCGCTTGCCGAGCCCGACGCCCTGATATTCCGGCGTGAGATAAAGTTCAAAGATCTCGCCGCCGAACAGCAAAGCCGGCATCCTGTTGCGACCGTAACTGGCGTAGCCCACGATGTGATCGGCGAAATCGAGCACGATCAGACGCGTGCCGGCGCGGATGGCCTGACGCCACCAGGCCGGACCGCGCCGTTGCACCATACGCTCCAGCTCGCGCCCCGGAATCACGCCCCGATAGGCCTCGCGCCAGGCGACATCGTGAACGTGCGCAATTCCCGCCTCGTCGCCGGGCCGCGCCATCCTGACCGATATGAGGGTCTCCACCATGGAGCGAAGTTACGTCCGGCCCCGCCCCAGCCGCAAGGTCTTGACAGGAGGGGAGACGCGAATTTTTTCGTGAGGCCGCCTCGCTTCGGATTTTCCGCGCGGCAATGCTATGGGCAAGCTGGAATTCGAATCACGGGAGACACCGCCTATGCGACGTCCTTGTGGCGGCGCCGTCGTGGCGTTCGTCGCGCTATGCGCGCTGGCGAACGCTGCGCCCGCGGAGACCTTGCGCGTCGTCTACGACATCTCGCTGCTCGGCCTGCCGCTGGGAACCGGCCATGTCGAGGCGAAGCTCACGTCCACCAGTTACGCCGTCGACGGCTCGGCCAAGCTCAATGCGCTGGCCCAGCTCGTCAACAATTCACGCGGCGCCTCGAACGGACACGGAGCCATCGTCGATGGACGCGTATCGCCGTCGGCTTTCGCGACCACGGCGGCCAGTTCGAAGGCGACGCGCACAATCCGCATGGCCTTGAAGAACAATGCGGTCGCCGGGGTCGAAATCTCGCCCCCGTTCGGCGACAGCCCGGACCGAACCCCGCTGCGACCCGGCGACCTCAGGAACGTCGTCGATCCCGTCGGCGCTTATGTGTTCACCGCGCCGAAGACGGGATCGCCGGTCTCCGCCGCCGCCTGCGATCGCACCGTGCCGATCTTTGACGGCTACACCCGTTTCGATCTCAAGTTGAGTTACTCGGGCGAGAAGGAGGTGAAAGCGAAGGGCTACAGCGGCCCGGTCGCAATCTGTTCGGTGCGTTATTCGCCGATCGCTGGCCATCGCAAGGACAGGCCGGCGACGAAATTCATGGAAGAGAACCGCGACATCCAGATCTGGCTCGCCCCCGTCGCGGGTCTGTCGTTGCTCGCGCCCTATCGCGTGTCGATCAAGACCATGGTCGGCGTGCTGGATATCGAGGCGACGGAGTTTTCGGTCATCAAATAACGGTTCAGCGCAGGCCGAGCGCGTTTTTCAACTGGTGCTTGCACATGCGCGAATGCCCGCCACGCTCTGGGACTTGGCGCGCTCGTACACAGGGCGCGCGGGAGAGCGTCGCGCGCGCTCGCGCCGCCGCCGTGCGGCCTCGCGCCGTCGTCACGATCGCGTTTGGATTGCGCGCGTTGCGGCGCGGGCGATCGCGGTTCATTCCACGGCAACATCGCCCTCCTCCAGCCTTCGACGCAACGCCTTGACCAACGCGCCCGTGGTCGCAATGTCTTGTAGCGAATGACCGTCGGCGAGTTCGTTGGCCCATGGCGTCCATAGTTTCAAGGCGTCCAGGTAGGCTTTATTCCCCTTGTCGGTGAGCACGACGAGTTGCGCGCGCCGATGATGCGGGTTGGGCTGAAACTCGACAAACTCCTCCCGTTGCAGATCGTTTACGATCCGCTGCACGTTTTGTCGGTTGCTTCCGAGATCGCGGGCGAGCCATGCGACCGGCTGCGGCCGTTTCGCATAGACGATGGCGCCCAAAACCTGCCAACGCGCGCTTGTCAGCCCCAGGTTGGCGACCAACCTGTCGCCGCGCATCTGCAACAGGCTGTTGACGCGGAACAGGTCAAGAATGACGTCGGTCAAGGCCATGCCCGGCGTTGTCAGGTCCGTATTGCTCATATGGTTCAATAAACCCCTATTGACAATATAGTGTCAATATGCGATTCAAGTCTGGTCGCAATGACATTGCCTACCCGAATTGACCGAAAATGTAACGCCCCGCTCCCGACCGCCGCGCAGTGGCTCGACGAACCGTGCGTGCGCGTCGCCCGGGGCCGATGGAAAGGCGCAGCCATGATCAAAACTATTCACCCCATCGCCGGCGCGGTCGGCCTCGCCACAATTGCTATTTTCTGGCTCTCGACGTTATGGGCCGAATTGTTCGGTTCACTCGCGCTCGTCGTCAGCGTAAAGTCCACGATCCCCTGGGCATTTCTTCTGCTGATACCGGCGTTGGCGCTGGCCGGCGGCTCCGGTGTCGACATGTCGAAGGGGTCCAGAATCGGGCTCGTCGGCGCCAAGTTCAAACGGATGCCGTTCATCGCCGGCAATGGGCTCCTAATTCTCATCCCGTCCGCGCTGTTTCTCGCCGCGAAAGCGAAGGCTGGCGAATTCGACAGTTCTTTCTATCTGGTGCAGGCGCTCGAACTGACGGCGGGCGCGACAAATGTCGTTCTGCTCAGCCTCAACATGCGCGACGGTTTCAGACTGACTCGCAGAAGATCGGGGGCCAAACCCGTTCGGGCTCCAAAAGACATCTCCGAGCGTAACTCCTGAAGCATGCGCCGTCGCGGCCGCCGCTTCGCTTCACGCCCTGATCTGCCCCTCGCCGCGCACCCGATATTTGAACGTGCAGAGCTGCTCGACGCCGACCGGCCCGCGCGCGTGCATCCGGCCCGTGGCGATGCCGATTTCGGCGCCGAAGCCGAACTCGCCGCCGTCGGCGAATTGAGTCGAGGCGTTGTGCAGCACGATGGCGGAATCGACTTCGCACAGGAACCGCTCGGCCGCCGCCTTGTCCTGCGTGACGATGCAATCGGTGTGGTGCGAGCCAAAGTTCTCGATATGGGCGATCGCCTCGTCGAGGCCGGCGACGACGCGCACGGAGAGGATCGCGTCGAGATATTCCGTGCGCCAGTCCTCCTCGGTCGCGGGAGCGACGTCGGGGCGCAAAGCACGAATTTCGTCATCGCCGCGAAGAGCGCAGCCGGCTGCTGTCAGGGCGTCAAGCAGCGGCCGCGCGAAACGGGGAACAGCGGCGCGGGCAATAAGAAGCGTCTCGGCGGCGCCGCAAATGCCGGTGCGACGCATTTTCGAATTGACGACGATGCGGACCGCTTTGTCGAGATCGGCGGTCTCGTCGACGTAGATGTGCACGATGCCTTCGAGATGGGCGAACACGGGCACGCGCGCCTCGCGCTGCACGCGCTCCACCAGGCTCTTGCCGCCGCGCGGCACGATCACGTCGAGCGCGCCGTCGAGCCCGGCGAGCATCTCGCCGACCGCCTCGCGCGCGGCGAACGGGGCGCGCGAGATCGCCGCTTCCGGCAGGCCGGCTTCCCCAAGGCCCGCGACGAGGCAGGCGTGGATCGCCGCCGAAGAATGGAAACTGTCGGAGCCGCCGCGCAGCACGACCGCGTTGCCGCTCTTCAGGCACAGAGCGCCGGCGTCGGCAGTCACGTTGGGCCGGCTTTCGTAGATCACGCCGACGACGCCGAGCGGGGTCGCTACACGCTCGATCGTGAGGCCGTTGGGGCGCTCGAAACTCGCCAGCACCCGGCCGACGGGGTCTGGCAAGGCGGCGATGTCCTCGACCGCTTTTGCGATGGCTTCAATCCGGGCTTCGTTCAACGTCAATCGATCGAGAAATGACGCTGACAGGCCGCGCGCGCCGCCCTCTGCGAGATCGCGCGCATTGGCGGCGAGAATGTCCGGCGTATGCTCGCGCAAAATACGGGCGGCGGCGGTCAAAGCGCGCGTCTTCTGCTCTGACGGGGCGTTGGCGACCACGCGGGCGGCGGCGCGGGCGGCCACGCCTATCTCGCGCATGGCGGCGCGCACGTCGGTTTCGGCTGAGAGGGCGACGGACATTTTAACACTCGGCGGCGAAAGTGGCCCCTCCTATCACGGTCGTGCGCGCTGTGCGAAGCGGGACTTGTCCGTGCCGACCGCAACACTCCATTTACCCAATTCATTTATAGCCAGAATTCCGCATTTGCAGAGCACATGAACGGACGCCGCCCGCGATGAACGAAAAAAATCGTCGTACCGGGTTCTTCCGCTGGGGCCGCGCCGAGACGTTCGCCAAGGCGGAGGTCTGGAAATCGCTGTTCGCGGCGCTCGCGGTGCCGGCTTTCGTGCTCGACCGCGAGGGCAGGGTGGCGGCGTGGAACCCGGCGTGCGAACAACTCACCGGCCTCAAGCGCGCCGAGGTGTTGGGCACGCGCGAGCATTGGCGCGGCTTCTATCGTCAG
>JANYIH010000238.1 GCA_025358745.1 Hyphomicrobiales bacterium
TTTCGCCGAACAGCATCCAGCCGAAGGCGACGACCCAGATCGGCGCGGTGGTGGCGAAAAAGGTCGCGTTGGCGACGCTCGTGCGCAGAATCGCGGAGTGCCAGAACAAGAGGTCTCCGGTGAAGGCGAAGCCGGCGAGAACGACCGGCAGGGTGAAGCGCCGCTGCGGCGCGCCGCCGCGCTCGCTCAACCGCATCCAGAGCCAGAGCGCGGGCAGGGCGAGCAACACGCGCCAGAACGCGCTGGCGAACGGGCCAACGTCGGCCGCGCGCACGAAAATCGGCGATACGCCCATCGCCAACGCGCCCATCACAAGGGCGACGAACGCAGCCGCGCCGCGGCCCCCGACGCGCGAGGCGGCTTCGGACATAGGTGAGACTCCAGGAGATATTGCGTCCATATTCCCGCCGCATGCGCGGGGCAAGGGTGCGGCAATGGACAGCGGGGCGGCGGGATTTCGCGAGGCGGACGATTTCGAACCGGTCGAGCGGATCGACGGTCCGCTCGACGCCGGCGTGCTGTTGCTATGCGACCACGCCCGCAACGCCTTGCCCCTAGGCTATGGGGCGCTGGGGCTAACCGAGGCGACGCTGGAGCGCCACATCGCCTACGACATCGGCGCGCGCTGGCTTACGCTGCGACTGGCGCAGCGGCTCAACGCGCCCGCGGCGCTGTCGACGTTCTCCCGCCTGCTGATCGACCCCAATCGCGGCGCCGACGACCCGACCCTGGTGATGCGCTATTCCGACGGCGCGATCGTGCCGGGAAACGCTCGCGTTGACGAGGCCGAAATCGACCGCCGCGTCCGCCTCTATTGGAGCCCCTATCGCGACGCCGTGCAGGCGACGACGGAGGCGATGCTGGCGTCGGGCCGACCGCCCGCCATCGTGTCGATCCATTCGTTCACGCCGGACTGGCGCGGCTTCGCGCGGCCGTGGAAGGTCGGCGTCTTGTACGACGACGACGCGCGGCTGGCCCGCGCGCTGTTGCGAGAACTGGCTGACGGACTGAGCGTGCAGGAGATCGGCGATAACGAGCCCTACAGCGGCGGTCTGAAGGGCGATACGATCGACGCGGTGGCGGCCTCGCGCGGACTGCCCAACGTGCTGATCGAGGTGCGGCAGGACCTCATCGCCACGCCGGAAGGAGCGCAGATTTGGGGGGATCGGTTGGCGCGCTGGGTCGCGGCGGCGCTCGGCGGGGTTGGAACGGGCGTCGCTGTTTCGGTCACCGCGTAAGCCTCGTCCGGGCTTCAGGCCGCGTGGGAAGCCGACAACTCCTTCTTCAGCTTGCCGATCGCCACCACTGCAGATTGGGAGGCCGAGTTGAAGGGCGATTGCGTGTCGAGCGCCGCATTGGCTTTCGCGGCGTCCTTCGCGTTCACCCACTGCGCGACCTTGCCGGCTTCGCAGTGAAACGCCGCATGCGCGCTGACGCATTGATGATAATTGGCGAACTTGCCGTATTTCGCTTTAGCTTCACCATGCAGCCATTGGCCCAACGGGCACACATTGTCCTTGGCAATGGCGCTCGCGTCCACTGTGGTTGAGTTGGCGAGCGCCGTGCGAAACCTGACTTTCCACTGCAAGTGAGCTGTGATCGCGTCGTCGAGATTCATCTGCGCTGCGTTCCTTCTGGCAAGTCTGCGGCGCGACGGGCGCGCTGCCGCCGCCCTGATTTGCCACGTGAGGCTTGCGCGTGGGCCAGTCCCCCGTCGCCGCAATCGCTACGCCGATCAACCGACGACGCCCGCCGGCGCCGGGCCGCCCTGGGCCCAATCGAGAAGCTCGACGGTATGCACGACCGGAATCGCCGTCGCCGAGCCGATCTGCGTCATGCAGCCGATATTGCCGGTGGCGATCACGTCCGGCCGCAGCCGCTCGAGATGGCCCGTCTTGCGGTCGCGCAATTCGCCCGCGATGCGCGGTTGCAGGATGTTGTAGACGCCGGCCGAGCCGCAGCACAGATGCGGCTCGGCGGGACTGCGCACCTCGAAGCCGGCGGCGCGCAGCAGCGCTTTCGGCGCCTCGATGATTTTCTGCGCATGCTGAAGCGAACAGGCGGCGTGATAGCCGACCGCGAGGCGGCGCGGCGCGGCGAAGGTCAGATCGAGCCCGAGCAGATATTCGCTCGGGTCCTTGGCGAGCGCGGCCACCCGCGCCGCCTTGTCGGCGTAGGCGGGGTCGTCGGCCAGCATCGCGGCGTAGTCCTTGATCGTGGCGCCGCAGCCCGAAGCGGTCACCACGATCGCCTCCAGGCCCTCGCCCTCGATCTCGCGCGTCCAGGCGTCGATATTCGCGCGCGCCGACGCCAGCGCCGACGCCTCGCGCCCCATGTGATGGGCGAGCGAACCGCAGCAGCTCTCGCCCTTGGCCAGCACGGCGTCGATTCCGGCGCGGTTGAGCACGCGAATTGTCGCGGAATTGATCTGCGGCGCCAGCACGCCCTGCGCGCAGCCGGTCAACAGCGCGACACGGCGGCGCTTGGTTGACGCTTGCGCCGCCTTGAACTCGCCCGGCCCTTCGGTCACGTCGCGCGCGGGCAGGCGGGTCGGCGCGAGCCGCAGCATCGCTTCAAGCTGGGGGCCGATCCGGGGCAGGCGCGCCAGGATCGGTCGCAGCGGCCGGCCGAGCATGGCCAGACCCAGAGCGAGCCGGAACCGGTCGCGATGCGGCAGCAACCAGACCAGCAGCCGCCGCAACGCGCGATCCCAGGGGTCGCGCGCATAACGCGTTTCGACTTCGACGCGGGCGTGGTCGATCAGGCGCCGGTAATCCACGCCGGAAGGGCAGGTCGTCATGCAGGAGAGGCAGGACAGGCAATGGTCGAGCGGTTCGACGTCGTAGGCGTCGGGCGCGCGGCCGGTCTCCAGCAGTTCCTTGATGAGATAGATCCGCCCGCGCGGGGAATCGCGCTCGTCGCGGCCGACGACGTAGGTCGGGCAGGTCGCGGTGCAGAAGCCGCAATGCACGCAGGAGCGCAGGATCTTCTCCAGGCTCGCGACATGCGGGTTGGCGAGCTGGACGGCGTCGAAATGGGTTTGCATCAGATTTCCGCGTACATGCGGCCGGGATTGAAGCGGCCCTCGGGGTCGAAACTCGCCTTGACGCCGCGCGTCAGGCGGGCGAGCGCCTGCGATAGCGGCGGAAACACATCTGCGTGCGCGCGAAGATCCTCGGGGGCGCGGATGAGATGGACGTGGCCATTGAGGCGGCCAAGTGCGGCGCGCACGGCCGTGGCCGCCGCGGGGGTCGGATCGGTCGAGAACCACAAACAGCCGCCGCCGTGGTCCATCAGCGCGGCGCGGGCGGTCTCGCCAAGCGCTGCGAGCGCGGCCGGCGCGTCGGAGGGCTTCAGGCTCGCCCGCCACACCGCCCGCTCGCGCGGCTCGGCGAGGAACGCGCCGTCGCGGATCGATCGCCAAATGCGTTTGGAATCCTCCCCCTCAAGCGCGTGTTTGGCGCCGAAGTCCGCCAGCAGCGCGATCAACCGTTCGGCGCGATAGGTCACCGATTCGGGAAAGCCCTCGACCCGCAGCAGCGTGCGCGGGAATTCGCGGCCCATCCCGGCATGGATCGTCGCCGCGCCGCTGACGCCATGGGGCGAACTCAACGCCCGCGCCATCGCCTCGACCGCGCGCGCGTCGTCGAGCCGGCGAATCACCACGGTCGCCTCGGCCGGCGGGGCGGGCAGCAGCTTGAAGGTCGCCTCGGTGATGAGCCCCAACGTGCCCTGTGCGCCGCACATGAGCTTGACCAGATCGAGCCCGGTGACGTTCTTCATCACACGGCCCCCGGCGGAGACGATCTCGCCGCGCCCGTTGACGAGCCGGACGCCCAGCACATTATCGCGCACGGCGCCGGCGCTGACGCGGCGGGGGCCGGGAATCGCGGTGGCGACGAGGCCGCCGACGGTCGGTTCGCCTGAACTCGCGAACAGCGCGCGCGGGTCGAGCGGCTCGAACGGCAGCATCTGGCCGGCTTTGGCGAGCGAGGCCTCGACCTCGGCCAGCGGCGTGCCCGCGCGGGCGCGCAGCGTCATCTCGGCGGGTTCGTGAAACACGATGCCGGTCAGTTTGGCGCTGGAAAGCGGATCGCCCTGGCGCGGGCGGCCGAGGCCGGGGCGGGTGGCGCCGCCGACGATGTCGAACGGCGCCTGCGCGGCGCGCACGATCTCGGCGGCTTCACGCTCGTCGGCGGGCGACAGCGTATTGTTCACGCCGCGCGCCCCGTCAGCGGAAACACCTTGGCCGGGTTGAAGCGGCCGTCGGGATCGAACACCGCCCGCACGCTTTTCTGCTGCGCGAGTTCCTGCGGCGTATATTGTTTGCTCATCAAGTCCCGCTTCTCGACGCCGACGCCGTGCTCGCCGGTGAGGCAGCCGCCAAGCTCGACCGACATTTCCAGCACGCGCGCGCCGGCGCGCTCGGCTTTTTCCTGCTCGGCGGGGTCGTTCATGTTGTAAAGGATCAGCGGGTGCATGTTGCCGTCGCCGGCGTGGAACACATTGGCGACGCGCAGGCCCTCGTCAGCGCATATTTTCGCGACGCGGCGCAACGCCTCGGGCAACTGGCCGGTCGGCACGGTGCCGTCCATGCAGATGTAATCGGCGATCCGGCCGGTGGCGCCGAACGCCGACTTGCGGCCCTTCCAGATCTGCGCGCTCTCCATCGCCGACATCGATTCCTTCACCACCCGCACGTTATGCGCGCGTGCGATGTCGAGGATGCGTTTCTGTTCGGCCTCGATCTCGGGCGCGGAGCCCTCCGACTCGATGATCAGCATCGCCTCGACATCGAGGGGATAGCCGGCATGGGCGAAATTCTCGGTGATCTCGATGGCGAGCCGGTCCATATATTCCATCGCCACCGGCACGATGCCGGCGCCGATCACCGCCGCCACGCAGCGGCTGGCGTCTTCTGCGCTGTCGAAGCCGAACAGCACGGGGCGCGCGCCTTCGGCCAGCGGCAGGATGCGGACATAGGCTTCGGTGACGATGCCCAATTGTCCTTCGCCGCCGCAGACGAGGCCGAGAAAATCGAGGCCGTCAGCGTCCAGCGCCGGCCCGCCGAGATCGAGGATGTCGCCGTCGAACATCACCAGCCGCACGCCCATCAGATTGTTGCTGGTGACGCCATATTTCAGGCAATGCGCGCCGCCCGAATTCATCGCGATATTGCCCCCGATCGTGCAGGCGAGCTGCGAGGACGGGTCGGGCGCGTAGAAGAACCCTTTCTCCCCGACAGCCTCCGATATGGCGAGATTGGTGACACCGGCCTCCACGCGCGCGTAGCGGTCGGCGTAGTTTATCTCGAGCACCCGGTTCATCTTCGACAGGCCGATGACGATGGCGTCCTCCTGCGGCACCGCGCCGCCCGCCAGCGACGTGCCCGCGCCGCGCGGCACGATGTTGACCCCCTGTTCGCGGCAGAAGCGCAGCGCAGTCGCCACCTCCTCCGTCGTGCGCGGCAGGATCACCGCCAGCGGCAGGCGGCGATAGGCGGTCAGCGCGTCGGTTTCGAACGCGCGTCGTCCCGCTTCGTCGGTGACGACGCATTCCCTGGGCAGCAGCGCCCGCAACGCCGTGCGGATCGCGTCGGCGCGCGCGAGAATGGCGGGGTCGGGGGTGGGAAAGGCGATCTGCGACAAGGGCGTTCCTCGAATTGCGCGGGCTTTTGCGCTGGAGTTACAGACTTACGCGCGCCGGCGCCAGTGGGCGCGATTTGGCTGAGACTTAATCCGTCGGCATGTCACCTTAGCTTGGCTTTCGGACACTGCAATTGGGGATTTTGCTGCTGCGGTTGAGACGAATGGTCGGACCGAATTGCCGTCAGCGGCAAACTGATTTAAGAAGAAAATGTAAACATTGCAGACAAACTGCAACGCGGAGTCAAGCAACGAAAGGGAACCCCATGCGACGATTGTCAATGTTGGCCATTTTCCTAGGGTCCAGACTCACAACCAATAGCTGACTGTTGCGGCGATGCAGACGGCGGCGAGGAAATTGACTGCGTTTCGGTCGTAGCGGGTAGCGATGCGGCGGAAATCCTTAAGGCGGCAGAACATGCGCTCGATGGCGTTT
>JANYIH010000251.1 GCA_025358745.1 Hyphomicrobiales bacterium
CATCGGCACGCATCGGGCGCGGCGCAAGAAGGACTTCGTGAAAAGCCCGCTCGACGAAATCCCCGGCATCGGCCCGGCGCGCAAGCGCGCGCTGCTGCACGCGTTCGGCACCGCCAAGGCGGTGGCGCAGGCGGGGCTGGCCGATCTGGAAAAGACGCCGGGGTTCAACGCAGCGACGGCGAAGCTGGTCTATAATTTTTTCCATGAGAACGGGTGACACTTATGCTGACCGTCCACCACCTCGGCCGCTCGCAGTCCGAACGTATCGTCTGGCTCTGCGAGGAAATGGGTCTCGACTATCGCCTCGTGCGCCATACCCGCGACACGAAGACGATTCTTTCGCCGCCCGTACTGAAGGCGCTGCATCCGATGGGCTCCGCTCCCGTCATCGAAGACGACGGCGTGCTGCTGGCCGAATCCGGCGCCATCGTTGAATATATCCTGGGCAAATACGGCGACGGGCGGCTAAGCTTCGGGTCGGAGGCGCGGGAATTTCCCACTTATCTCTATTGGCTGCATTTCGCCAACGGCACGCTGCAAGCTCTCGTGGGGCGCGCCTTTCTGTTGCGGCGGCTCGACCTGCCCGCCGACAACGCCATGCTGGTCGCCGTCCTGGCGCGGCTCGAACGGGCGCTCCGTTTGCTGGAGGCGCGGCTGGCCGCGTCGCCGTATCTTGCCGGGGAGAGCTTCAGCGCCGCCGACATCATGAGCGTGTTTTCGCTGACGACGATGCGATTATTCTACCCATACGACCTCTCGCCCTACCCCGCCATTCTCTCCTATCTCCAGCGCATCGGCGCGCGCCCAGCGTACCGCCGGGCGATGGAGAAAGGCGATCCCGGCTTCGCGCCGCTGCTCGGCGCCGCTACTTGACCAGCGGCTTCAGCAGTTCATCGAAAT
Source organism: Hyphomicrobiales bacterium (assembly GCA_025358745.1). Lineage (GTDB taxonomy): Bacteria > Pseudomonadota > Alphaproteobacteria > Rhizobiales > Beijerinckiaceae > Roseiarcus. The sequence goes on from JANYIH010000251.1 coordinate 901, forward strand.
CGGCGAGCGACAATTCGCCGCCGTAGGACTTGCCGTCGATCACGAAGGTCGGCGTGCCCTGCAACTTCACCACCTTGTCCGCGGTTTCGGTGATCGCGCGCACTTTGGCGATCATGGCGTTGTCCTTGAGGCAGGCCATTGCCTTGTCGCGGCCAAGGCCGGTCGGGCGCAGCGCGGCGAGCAGCGGCTCCAGCGGGTTGTCGGTGAAGGCCCATTTGTCCTGCGTCGCGAACAGCAATTCAATCGTCGCCATCGCCTTGTCGTCGCCGACGCAGCGGGCGAGCGTGAAGGCGGCGACGTCGAGCGGATTGCGCGAGAATTCGCGGAAGATGTAATGCACCTTGCCGGTGTCGACATAGGTCGCCTTCAACTTGGGCCAGATGTCCTTGTCGAAGGCGGCGCAATGCGGGCAGGTGACCGAGCCGTATTCGACGATCGGAACGCCCGTGCCGGGGCCGAAGCTCAACTCCGGCAGCGAGCCGGGCTGGAGCACCGCCGCCATGTCGACGGTCTGCTCCGGCTTCGGCGCGGCCGTCGCGGCGGCGACGGACCCGATAGCGACGGCCAAGGCGAGGAAGAGAACGCGCAGCTTCATGGTGGGGACGCTCCGAGCGAAAAGCGCAACGGAATTGGCAGGTTTCCCCGCCACAGGCAAGGCTCAGGCGGGATAGCCGACGGTTTGGCCGAACAACACCCGTCGCCCGAAACGCAGCGGCAGGCGTTTGGCCAGCGCCGCGCGGTCGCACTCGTGGAACCACGCGTTGAGGCCGGCGGCGGCGGCGAACAGATAGACGTTGGCGGCGACGATGCCGCAATCCACGAGGTAATAGGATTTCTGGATTTCCGGATCGTGCACGCCGGGCGCGTCCTTCAGGCCGCCCTGCTCCAGCCGGTCGACGTCGGCGACATAGATCAGCCGCACCGGCGCTTCGTCGCCGCTGCGCGGCAAATGTTCGTCCGCAACCAGCGGGCGCAGATCGCCGAGCAGCACCGGCGCCAGTCGGGCGCGCTCGGGATCGTAGAGATAGAGCCCCTGCTCCATCGCGACATAGACGTCGATTTCCTGCGCGTTGCTGACGGTGGCGTCGGTGACGACGGGCGCGCCGGCGTGAGAACCGTTGGCGCCGCCGTGGTGATTGACGCCGCACGCCGCCCAAAGAAGGTCCGACAGAGTTTGCGGCGGCAAGGGACGCGAGGAGAAATTGTGCTCCGTGCGGCGCAGGCGGAACGCGTCGCGCAAGGGGGCGAGATCGTCGAGGCGAGGCGGCGGCAGATCGATGGCGGGAAAGTTGTCGCCGATCTCTGGAATTGCGCTGGTCATTTCGGGCCCCCGCTGCCGAAGTTTCGCCGCCGACGTCCAAATCCGCCTTGCGTCAGCTCAACTCCACAAGACGAGAACGCAAGACTGCGCCTGTTGTTCCGCCTAAGTGACGAGCGTCGCGGGCGCCCCGGGGTGGGTCTGAAGCTGGATCTGGCGCTTGTGGAACGCTTTCAGCGTCGAGCGGTGGCCAATCGAGACGACGGTCGCCTGCGGCAGGGCGCTCGCGATGACGCGATAGAGCGCGTTCTCGCTCTCCTCGTCAAGCGAGGCGGTCGCTTCGTCGAGAAACAGCCAGTCCGGCTTGGCGAGCAGCGCGCGCGCCACGGCGAGGCGCTGTTGCTCGCCCCCCGACAGCCGCATCTGCCAATTGTCGCTTTCCTCGAGCCGTTCCGCGAATGCGGGCAGGCCGACATCGACCAGCGCGGCGACAAGCTGCCCGGGGGTGTAATGTGTGGCGTCGAAGGGATAGGCGATGGCCTCCTTCAGCGGCCCGATCGGGATATAGGGCCGCTGCGGCAACAGCATCAACTTGGCGTGGGCGGGCTGGAGGATCTCGCCCTGACCATAGGGCCATAGGCCGGCGATAGCGCGAAACAACGTCGATTTGCCGGACCCGCTCGGCCCGACCACCAAAGTCGGCTCCTGGGGCGCCAGCACCAGATTGCCGACGCGGGCGAGATTGCGCCCGTCCGGCAGCGCGAGTTGAAGATTGGGTATGGCGAGCGCCTCGCCGATTCCGGGCTTGGCCTCGACGCGGGGGTTGGCGCTCCAGGCCGCTTGCGTGCGCACGAAAGCCTCGTCGAACGAGGTTAGACGGGTGATCGTCGCGCTGAAATCGGCCAGGCCGATGTATCGGTCGACAAAGAAATTCATCTGGCTGTTGACGTTGCTAAACGCGTCGGCCGTCTGATTGAAAGCGCCGAATGTGATCTTCTTGGCGAAATAGAACGGGGCGATGATCACGTAGGGAATAATAACGGAAATCTGCGAGTAGAACTGATTGAAGGCGATCAGCCGCACCCGCAGCCGGATGATGCGCTGGATGGTGTGGAACACATCCTCGAACACCTCGCCGGCATGGGCAATCTCGCGCGTCTCGCCCTTCAGCAGCGCGATCTGCTCGCCGTATTCGCGGATGCGGGCGAGATCGAAGCGGAAATTCGCCTCGACCGCCTGTTGCTTGAAATAGAGCGCCGACAGTTTGCGGCCGATGAGCTGGGTCACGCCGGTGGCGAACAACGCATAGAGGGTCGCCACCCAGAACAGAAGGCCGGGAATGTCGACGCCCAGCACGGACGCGCTCATCCCCTTCGAGAGTCCCCAAAGGATGATGGAGAAGGCGACCAGATTGGTCGCGGCGGAAATCATCGAAATCGAGTAATTGTAAATGCCGACGTTGCCGGAATTGGAGCCGGTGCCCGAGCCGTTGATGAAGGCGCCGACGTCCTGCGAAATACGCTGATCGGGGTTGTCGGCGGTGTGGCCGCTCAGCGCCAGCTTGTAGTGCATCGAATTGAGCAGCCAGCGCGAAGTATAGGAGGCCGTCATCCAGCGCCGCCATTGCAGCACAAAGTTCGAGGCGATGTAAAACTCGATCATCAGCGAGGTGATCAACACCAGCGCCAGCGGCAGGAACACATAAATGAGCTGATACCAGAACGCGATCCTGTGCTCCTCGTCGGCCACCTGGATCGCATTGCCAAACGCCATCTGGAAATAGTTGAGCCGCACACCGAGCGCGACCTGGAACTGGTTGACCAGGACAAGAAAGATCACGCAGACGCGCCCATAGACATGCTGCGCCAGGATTCGACGGCCGATGAGCGGGATCTTGAGCGAGATCGGCGTGCGCGCCTCGAAGAACGGATCGGCGAGCCGCATCATCCGCTGCACGAACGCAATCCGCGAAAGCAGCGTCATCGCGACGACGAACAGTGCGGTGGCGATGGGCAAATAGCGCGGCGGCGCATATTCCGCGAGCGAGGCCGGCCAAGCGCCGACGACGCTGGCCAGCGTCACCAAGCCGAACACGACCGTCTCGACCGCGAACAACTCCGACATGATTTTCAGGAAGGTCGGGATCTGGATTTTCGGCCAGGCGGCGCCGGCGGCCAGCGCGGCGGCAATCGCGAGGCCGATCGTCATGCCGTCGCGCTCGTAAAGGCCGACGACCAGGGCGAGCGCCGCGAACAGACCCAGCAAAATCACGCGCATAATGTTCGCTTCCCGAGAAGAATCGTCTCTACGGGCGCTTAGCAGACCGGGCCGGGCGAAAGAAGGGCGGGTTAAAGCGACTTGAGCCGCGCCGCCCTCAATTTAGCGAAATCCTCGCCCGCGTGGTGCGAGGAGCGCGTCAGCGGCGAGGACGAGACCAGCAGGAAGCCTTTCGCCGCGCCAACGGCGGCGTAGGCTTCGAACTCGGCCGGGGTGACGAAGCTTTCCACCGCGTGGTGCTTCGGCGTCGGTTGCAGGTACTGGCCGATGGTGAGGAAGTCGACCTCCGCGGAGCGCAGGTCGTCCATCACCTGAAGCACTTCGGTGCGGCTCTCGCCGAGGCCGACCATCAGGCCGGATTTGGTGAAGATCGTCGGGTCGAGCTCCTTGGCGCGTTGCAACAGGCGCAGCGAATGGAAATAGCGCGCGCCGGGGCGCACGGACAGATATTTGCCCGGCACGGTTTCGAGATTGTGGTTGAACACGTCGGGGCGGGCCTCGACGACGATCTCCAGCGCGCCGGCTTTGCGCAGGAAATCGGGCGTCAGCACCTCGATCGTGGTGGCGGGCGCGGCGGCGCGAATCGCGCGGATCACCGCAGCGAAATGCGCCGCGCCGCCGTCGGCGAGATCGTCGCGGTCGACCGAGGTGACGACGACATGCGAGAGGCCGAGCTTGGCGGTGGCGTCGCCGACGCGGGCCGGCTCATCGGCGTCGAGCGCGTGCGGCAGCCCCGTGGCGACGTTGCAGAACGCGCAGGCGCGAGTGCAGATTTCGCCCATGATCATGAACGTGGCGTGCTTCTTTTCCCAGCATTCGCCGATATTGGGGCAGCGCGCCTCCTCGCAGACGGTGACGAGTTTGTGTTCGCGCACCAGCGCCCGCGTCGCGTTATAGCCCGGCGAGCCCGGCGCCTTGGCGCGAATCCAGTCGGGCTTGCGTGCGACCGGATTATCCGGCCGATGCGCCTTTTCGGGATGGCGCGGGCGCGGGTCGGCTTCCAGGAGATCGAGGACGCGGGTCATGGCGGGGATGTATCACGGAGACAGCGGGGGGAGAATGCCTTCCGCTCTGCGTTGCTATCAGGGCTGATGCGCGTCGGTCAGTTCGATTTCTTCGTAGCAGTTCGACAGCGGCATCGAGACGCCGATCTCGGGCATGATGAGCGCGCCGTGTTGGCTGACAAATTCATGCGCCCATTCGCCTTCTTCGTCGCGGAAGAACACCTCCGCCGCCGCCACGTTCTGGTGCAGCACGACATAGCGGCGTAGCGAGGGAAGCGTCTGATATTCCGTGTTTTTCGCGCCAAGATCGTTGCGCGCAGTGGAGGGGCTGACGATCTCGAAAATGACCACCGGTTCCGACGTCCAGGTCGCCCGGCCGTCCACCGGCGAGCAGATGACCATCGCGTCTGGATAGCGTATGCCCGTCGAGGTCTTGATTTTGACGATCTCGCCGATGATCCGGCAGGGGCCGCCGCGCAGACGCGGCCCTAAGGCCATCAAAAGATTGGCCTGGATCAAGCCGTGATTCAGCGTGCCCCCCGTCATCGCTTCGACAGTAACGCCGTCGTATTCGTAGCGTAGTTCCTGGCGCTCTTCCCAGGCGATAAACTCATCCAGCGACAAGGGTTTTGGCAAGGCGGACATCAGCGGGCGCTCCTCAATCCAAAATGCCCCCGCCGCGCGCAAAGCTCAAGCCCCCGCCTTGACCAGCCCCGCGACATAGAAACCGTCGGTGTTGGTGTGCAGCGGATCGAGCCGCAGGCCAGGCCCGAGCTTCGAGGCGAAATCGGCCAGCGCGGGCAAGCCGGCGGCGCGCGTCATGGTCGCGGCGTCGAGCGGGAGATACTCGGGATGCGCCTCTAGAAAGGCGGCGACGCGATCCTCGTTCTCCGGCTTCAACACCGAGCAGGTGACATAGACCAGCCGGCCGCCCGGTTTGACGTATTTGGCCGCCCGTTCAAGGATTTCGATCTGATCCTTGATGCGTTCTTGCAGCGCGCCGGGGCGGATGCGCCATTTCGCGTCGGGGCTGCGTCGCCACGCGCCCGAACCGGTGCAGGGCGCGTCGATCAGCACCAGATCGCAACGGCCGAGCAGATCGGCGACCGGATCGGCCTTGCCCCGCGGCGAGCGCACCTGCACGTTGCGCGCGCCGGAGCGCTCCAGCCGCGCATAGAGCGGCGCGAGACGGCGGCCGTCGTCGTCGGTCGCATAGAGCTGACCCTTGCCGGCGAGCATCGGGGCGAGAT
>JANYIH010000244.1 GCA_025358745.1 Hyphomicrobiales bacterium
AAAGGCCAAGGGCCAACTGGAAAAGATCGGTGTCTCGCATCCCGACACCATATTCGCGACCCTACAGCCAAGCTCCAAGAGCCCTGAAAAAAACCGAACTTACCCACTCGTTTTAGCGAGGAGCCCATTGTTTTGTCGGGCTACGCGCGCGAACAGCTTCCAACCGAATTGTCAGAAGCCCTGTACCTCCAAAAACCCTATCGTGTTGACCCGTTGACCAAAGAACTCGCCGCGCTGGCAGGCGGGAGAAAGTGAAGCGTTGTCGCCATGCCTTCCCTTGCTTCGGCTCGGGCTGCGTGTCCGTGGTTGCTACAGTAGCTGGACGCAGGGAGTTGAATCCTGCGGCGTTCAATCTGTTGTTGCGCGCGCGCAAAAGCTTAAGTTTACGTTAAAAATCGATCTAACTTGTTCCTTCCTGGGACGATGCTAACCCCTCGTCAGGCGCGATGGGCGCCGCACGGAGAAAGACATGCGCCTCATCGCGTCCAGTCTGACAAGTTTCCTCGCGCTCGGCGTCGCCGCGCAGGCGCATCAATGCTACCGCCGCGTGGTCGAGCCTGCGCGCTACAGCACGGTCGCTGAACAGGTGCTGGTGTCGCCGGAGCGCGAGGTGAGCGAATATGCGCCCGCGGTGACGCGTCAGGTCGAGGAGAGCGTCGTCGTTCGGCCGGAACAAACGGTGGTGCGCGTCATCCCCGCGCAATACGGCGTCGAGCGGGAGAGCGTCGAGGTCAGCCCGGCCCACGCGGAATGGCGGACCCGGCGCGAGAACGGCGAGGTGATCGGCTGCTGGGTGCGCGTCCCCGCCCGTTACGGGGAACGCCTGCGCCGCGTGCTGGTCAGTCCGCCACGCGAGGTGAGCGAGACGATCCCGGCCGAGACCGCGACCCGCCTTCGCACCGAAATCGTCGAGCCCGCCCACATGGTCGTCCACACGATTCCCGCCCGATACGCCACCCGCGAGCGCGAAGTGCTGGACTCGGCCGGCGGCGCGCGCTGGTCGCGGATCGAGGCTTGCGAAAGAGATTAGGTCTTGGCGTGGCGTTGGCGGATCATGAAATTGTCGAACGAATATTCCGCCACTTGCCACCACAAATACTGATCGGCGCGGAAACCGAGGTAGGAATCGGCGAGCTTCTTGAAGTGGGGATTGTCCGCGCCGAGTTGTTCGTAAAGGTCGCTGGCCGTCTTGTAACAAGCCTCCATCACATCCTGCGGGAACAGTCTTAGCGACGCGCCGCCGACCACCAGCCGCTTTACCGCCGCGGGATTGGCGGCGTCGTATTTGGCGAGCATGTCCCGGTCGGCCACAGCGCAGGCCGCCCGCAGCGCGCTCTTGTAAGTGTGCGGCAGCGCCTCGTATTTGTCCTTGGCGACGACGAGGTGAAGCTGCATCCCGCCTTTCCACCAGCCGGGATAATAATAATTCGGCGCGGCCTTGGCGATGGGTTGGCCGAACTTCTCGTCGTCATAGGGGCCGAGCCACTCGAACATGTCGAGCGAGCCGCTTTGCAGCGCGTTGAAGACCCCGTCCTTGGGCATGGCGACCGGCTCGGCGCCGAGCGACTGAAGGATCTTGCCGGCGAATCCGCCGAGGCGGATCTTGAGGCCCTGAAGGTCCTGCACGTTGCGGATTTCCTTGCGGAACCAGCCGGCCATCTGGCCGCCGGTGTTGCCGGCGGGAATGGCCATTGACTTGTGCTCTGCGAGCAAGTCGTCGATCAGCCCGCCCCCGCCGCCCTCGGCGAGCCAGGCCGTGTGCTGGCGGGCGTTCATGCCGAACGGCGTCGCGGTGGCGAAGATGAAGCTCGGATCCTTGTTCCAGGCGTAGGCGAGCGCCGTATGGGCGCCGTCGGCCTTGCCCGATTCCACCGCGTCGAGCGCCTCGCCCGCCGGCGCGATTTCGCCCGCCGGCGAAATTTTGAGTTTGAAATGGCCGTCGGTGAGATCGGCCAGAGTCCGGGCGAGCGTCTCGCCGCCGCCATAGATCAGATCGAGCGCCGGGCTGAAGCTGGAGGCGATGCGCCATTCAACGTCGGGCGACGTCTCAGCCAACGCCGGCGCAGCCGCACCCACGGCCGCAGCCGCACCTATGCCCTTGAGAAAATTGCGCCGCGCGTTCAATGTATCGCCCCTTCGCCAGCCCAGCGGATTTTTTGCCCGGGCCGCACTATACATGAACCCGATTGCGGCGGCAGCGCGGAGCGGAAATGGCGGAATCAGAAATAACCGTCGCGGCGGTGATTTTGGCCGGCGGCGCTTCGACCCGGATGGGACGGCCGAAAGCCTCGGCGCCGTTTCTGGGCGAGCCGCTCGCCGCCCGCGTCCTGCGCCGGCTCGCGCCCCAGGTCGCGCGCGTCTATCTCAATGCGCGCGAGGATGATGCGGAATTGGCGCAACTGGGCGCCCCGCTCGTGCCCGATCCGCAGCGTTGGCGCGGCGCGGGGCCGCTGGCGGGAGTCGCCGCCGGGCTTGCCCGCGCGCAATTGGACGGTTTCGCCTATCTCGCCACCGCGCCTTGCGACGCGCCGTTCCTGCCGCGCGATCTCGTCGCCCGGCTGCTCAAGCCGGTCCGGGCGGGCGCGGTCGCGGCGGTCGCGGTGTCCGATTTCGGGCTGGAGCCGATGTTCGCGCTGTGGCCGGTGGACGCGCTGGCGGCGGTCGAGCAGGCGCTGGCGGCGGGCCGCGCCTCGCCGCGCAGCGAGCTGGATCGCCTGCGGGCGGCGCAAGTCGCCTTCGCCGGCGACGTATTCGCCAATCTCAACACGCGCGAAGATTTTGCGCGCGCGGAGGCGCGGGCGCGCGCGGATTTGCTAAAAGCGTGAAACAGATTCGTTGTGGGAGAAGCAAGTTGAGCAAAGTCGCATTCCTCGGCCTGGGCGTGATGGGCTACCCCATGGCCGGGCATCTGGCCGGGCGGGGGGGCCAAGAGATCGTCGTCTACAACCGCACGGAGGCCAAGGCGAAGGACTGGGTCGCCCAACACGGCGGCGCCTTCGCCCCGAGCCCACGCGAGGCGGCGAAAGATCGCGAGGTCGTGCTGGCCTGCGTCGGCAACGACGAGGATTTGCGCGCGGTGGCCCTGGGTCCGGACGGCGCCTTTGCCGGCATGAAGCCCGGCGCGATCTTCGTCGACCACACCACCGCCTCGGCCCATGTCGCGCGCGAACTGGCTGAGGAGGCCAAGCGTCGCGGCCTCGGTTTCGTCGACGCGCCGGTCTCGGGCGGCCAGGCGGGGGCGCAGAACGGGCAACTCACCATCATGTGCGGCGGCGCCGAGGCGGACTACGCCGCCATCGAGGGAATCGTCGCGGCTTACGCCAAATCCTGCAAGCGGATGGGCGAGGCGGGGGCGGGCCAACTGACCAAGATGGTCAATCAGATCTGCATCGCCGGGCTGGTCCAGGCGCTCTCGGAGGGGTTGAATTTTGCGCAGAAAGCCGGGCTCGATCAGGCGCTGGTGATCGAGGTCATATCCAAGGGCGCAGCGCAGTCCTGGCAGATGGAGAACCGCTACAAGACCATGATCGCGGGCAAGTTCGATTTCGGCTTCGCGGTGGACTGGATGCGCAAGGATCTCGGCATCTGCCTCGACGAAGCGCGCAGCAACGGCGCGCAATTGCCCGTCGCGGCGCTGGTGGATCAGTTCTACGCCGACGTGCAGCAGATGGGCGGCGGACGCTGGGACACGTCGAGCCTGATCGCCCGCCTCACCCGCTAGCCCGAGCCGTGATGAATACGGCGATCCCATAGGGATCGCCGTTGGTTCAACAATGCGGCTGGCCGGGATGGCCGCAAGCCGCGCCAGCTGCCGGGGGCGGGGCCGCCGGCTTGGGCGCCGGCGGGGGGGCGGGCTTCGGGGCCGGCGGCGGCGCGACGACGACGGGTCGGGGCGGCGCGACGACGACGGGCCTGGGCGGCGCGACGACCACGGGCTTGGGCGGCGCTGTTACGACCGGGGGGGCCGCAGGTTTGGGCGGCGCCGTCACGACAGGTTTAGGCGGCGCGGTCACGACAGGCAGGGCCGCAGGTTTGGGCGGCGCCGTCACGACGGGTTTAGGCGGCGCGGCTACGACCGGCGGCGGGGCCACAGACTTGGGCAGCGACGTCACGACGGGTTTGGGCGGCGCCGCAGTCGCCGAGGGGGTCGGCAGCGGCGTCTTGACCGGGGCGGGCGCAGGCGTCGCGGATGGTGTCGGCAACGGCGTCTTGACCGGGGCAGGCGCAGTCGTCGCGGATGGTGTCGGCAACGGCGTCTTGACCGGGGCAGGCGCAGTCGTCGCGGCCGGGGTCGGCAACGGCGTTTTGCCCGTGGCGGGAGTAGGCGTCGCGGCCGGGGTCGGCAATGGCGTTTTGCCCGTGGCGGGAGTAGGCGTCACGGCCGGTGTCGGCAATGGCGTCTTGACCGGGGCGGGCGCAGGCGTCGCGGATGGTGTCGGCAATGGCGTCTTGACCGGGGCGGGCGCAGTCGTCGCGGCCGGGGTCGGAACCGGCGTCTTGCCGGGGACGGGGGTCGGCGTCACGGACGGGTTTACAGGCGCCGGAGGCCGGCCGTTGACCGGCGTCGTCGGCGGCGCCGCGAACTTCACCTGACCCGCCCCCTTCGGCGCCACGGCCGGGGTCGCCGGGGCGGCCGGCGTGGGCGTCGCAACAATTTTTACGCCGCGCGGAAGCGGCGGCGGCGCAATCGGCTGGCGCGGCGGCGGCGGCGCGGCGGCCGGGGCGCGGCCATCGGCGTGCGGGCGGTCCTGAAAGGCGCGGGCGGCGATCATCAAGGGAATGGCGATGGCGAGCGTCGGCAAGACGCCGGCCAGGGTCGGACGCGGCGGCGGGGGAAGGTCGCGCCAATCGTCGTCCTCCTCCTCGACAAAATATTCGCGCGGCGGCGGCGGCGGCGGCGGACCGAAATCGTCGCCGCCGAAGTAATAGACCGGGCGGTCGGCGTAAATGATCTCTCGCGGCGGGGGCGGGGGCAAATCCTCGTATTCGATCACCACGAAATCCTGCGGCGCCTCGCGCCGGGACGAGATCGCGTCGAGCCGGCGGTCGGCGTCCCATGAATGCGGGCCCTTGGGATAGCGGCGCAGATAGGTCCAATAGGCGCGCGGGCTGTTCTGCTCCAGCGTGCGGCGCCAGAACAACGCCTCTCGGCGGGCCGCGACAATCGCCTCGATCCGCTTGGCCTGCTTCGAGCGCTCGTGATCGCGCAGGAACTCTTCGTAATCTTCGAGCCGGTCGCGCTCGACGACGGCGACATAGGCGTCTTCCGCCGAAAGCTGCTTCAGCGGCTTCTTGGCGGGCGCGCGCTTGACCACGACCGGAGGCGCATCGGCGGCGCGCTCGAAGAGGAAGTAAGGGGCGTTAAGCTTGCCGGCGCTCCAGGGGATCTGCGCCCCTTGCGTCTTCTGGTTCACGTCGATGCGGACCTGTGCCAGAATGTCGTTGATATCGACGCCGCCCTGACGCAACAACCCCGCCAGCGATTTGGCGTAGACGCCATAATCGCCGCTGTCGTCGACGCCGATCGCGCCGGGCGCGGCGTTGAAGGCGATGACCGAGTTCGGATCGGGATCGACCAGCGCCAGACCGCCCGCGAGCGGATCGCCCTGCTGTACGTATGGATTGGGCCGCGCCCCGTCGATCACGACCACGCGGGCCAGACCCGGCGCGGCCGCCAGCGCGTGGGTGAAATCGGAGAGCTTGACCGCCTCGAGCGGCGCGTCGCTGGCGCGCGCGATGCGGGCGTCAACCGGCGCTAGATAATTGTCGCCGGCGTATTGAAAGGCGCGGCCGGAGAAATAGACGAACGCCTGCATGTCGGGGCCGGCGGAATTGGCCTTGTCGAGGAAGTCGCGCAACGATTCGCGCACCGACTTCTGGTCGAGGTCGCGCGCGCCCACGACGTCGAAGCCGGCGGCTTGCAGCACCTGCGCCACCAGCCCTGCGTCATTGGCGGTGGTCGGCAACGCGCCATCGGCATAAGTCGATTCGCCAATCACGAGCGCGATGCGCGGGTTGGCCGCGTCGGCGGTTTGGGCCCACGCGGCAAGCGCCACGCCCACCATAGCGGCGCTGATATATCTGATGACTCGCAACGGTCGTCCCCCACTCAGACCAAATTCACCGAATCGCCTTAGGGGAAGTTTCTGCTGAAAAGGAGGCGAAATGTCGCTCGTCATGCGGCGCGGCCGGCTGGGAGCGCCTCGCACTCCTGGGTTGCGGCGGCCGCCAACAGAATCGCAAGTTGAAACTTTGCCATTTACAACTGTGAGGCCGGCCGAATACTCGCAATTCCAAGTCAATCACCCAACGTCAATTACGAATAAATTTTCTGAAAACACTAATTCTGCGATTTTTCTTGCAATCCATTTCGTGCGCGTGCAATTCTTCGTCGACCGGCCTCGTCGCGGTCTGGGGGAGCGCCGAACCATCGGCGTTCCCACGCCGCGGCCGGTGCAAGGGGCGCGCAATGGGGCAAACGCGGATTTATCGCGGCTGGCGCGTCGTGGCAGGCGCGGGAGTCGGCATCGGTTTCGGCTCGGCGGTTTTCATCAGCGTCGCTTTTCCCTTGCTCGCGGTGGCGATCGCGCAAAGCTACGGCTGGTCGCAGACCGACGTCGCCAAGGGCGCCAGTCTGGCGCTGTTGCTGCAGGCGCTCGGCTATTTCGCAGCGGGTTACGCGGTCGACCGATGGGGCTCGCGCGCGGCGGCGGCGAGCAGCATCGTTCTGTTCGCGCTAGCGCTGGCGGCGCTTGCGGCGTCGGGGGGAACCTACGCTCTCTATCTCCTCGCCTGCGCGATGATCGGCCTGTTCGCCGCCGCGACGAATGTGGTGGGATACGCGCGCGCGATCTCGTTCTGGTTCGTCGCCCGGCGCGGGTTGGCGTTGGGCGTCGCCGCCTCGTTTCAAGCGCTCGGCGCGGTGGCGTTGTCGCTCTCAACGCAAAAGCTGATCGCCGCGACGAGCTGGCCGAGCGCGGTGCTGGTCCTGGCGGCGATCGAAATTCTGGTCTGCCTGCCGCTGGTGTTGGCGCTGGTCGAGGACGATCCTGCGGCGCGCGGGATCATCGTCGAGGGCGGCCCACACGCGGCTATCGCAACGGAGCCGCTGGCGCGGCCACGCCTCGTGTTCGCCAAGCTGGCGGCGGCATTCGCGGTGATGGGGTTCACCTTCTACGCCATCGTCGCCAATATCGGCTTCATACTCTCCGGCGCCGGGCTCAATCCGGTCGAGATCGCGCGCGTGCAGGCATTGTCGGGTCTGGGCGTGCTGGTCGGCAGGATCGCGTTCGGCCAACTGCTCGACCGATTGGCGCCGGCCCGCGTCGGCATGCTTGCGTTCGCGGCGGCGGCGCTTTTTTGCTGGGGACTGGCGGGCACGCATGTGTTTATCGCGGCGCTGGCGGCGGTGTTGGCGGGCAGCCTTTCGATCGGCGGCGAGAGCGATCTGATGCCCTATCTCGCCAGCCGCTATTTCGGCCGCGAGCGCATGTCGCGCGTGCTCGGCGCCTTCCTCGTCGCTTTCGTGCTCGGCGCGGCGATGGGCCCGTTCGCGCTCGCCAAGGCGAGCGCGCTGATGGGCGATCCCAAGCCCGCGCTGATCGTGCTGGGTCTGTTGCAGATCATCCCGGCGGCGCTGTTTCTGACGCTTCCCGCCTACCCGCGCGCGCGGGGCTGAGGGTCATCCGCGACCGCGCGCCTTGGAAGCCGCCCGACGCCTCCACCACTCCGGCGACCTTGCCGAACATGATCGCCGGCATATTGGCGTAGACGTTCTCGTATTCGCCCGGCGCGATACGATAAGTCTCGTGGAATATGCCGACGTCGCCGCTCGCCCCGACCGCGCGATTGAACGCGGCCCAGGCCGGCAGATGCGCACCCTCGCGCGCCTTCGCGTAGGCTTCCAACTGCTCGAACGTGCGCCAGTATTGAACCATCAGCGTAGTGCGGCCGAACCAGCTATCCGCGCCGAGAAAGCCGAGTTCCGGCTGGCGCTGCAATTCCGCGATCATGCGCGGCATGGCCATGAACACCGGCGCCCATTTGTGGACCTTCCAGAGCTTGTTGAAGCGCATCCCGATCAGGAACACGACGAAAGACGCCTCGCTGCGCGCCGTCCATCGTCCTTCGCGAATTTCCGACATGTTCGCCCTCTCGAACTGACGCCGGGAGCGGACCTCAGCGCGGCGAACTTGTCAACGCGGCGACGGATCTTCCACCCGCGCCCGCGCCGCCCGCCAGCGCTGGGCGAGCGCGGCCATGTCAACGTCGACAAGCGGGGCGGTTTGCTCGAATACGATTGCGGTGACGCCGTGCTCCAGATGAAACGCCTCGCCGGTGCGCCGGTAATGGGCGCCGAGGCCGACGCCGTCGAGCATTTCCTGCGAGGGCAGGGTGACGGTGAGCTGATAGGACGCAATCACATGCGTCTGCACGGGATCGCCGACGAGCATCACGGCGCAATCCTTCAGCGCTGGATTGGGCGGCCCGTCGACCGTATCGACATCGGTCATGCCGACGCTGGTCTCCTTCGCCTTGTCGCCCGTCAGCGGCGACTTGTCGGCCTTGAGCTGCCACAGTTCGCCGATCAACTGGCCGCTGAACGTGTAGCTTGAGCCGAGTCCGCAGACTTTATGCGTGGGCGTCGCACGCGCGTCGACCCAGTCCTTCAGCCGCACCAGTTCGGCCATGTCGGCGCGGGGCGGATGCGGCCGGCCGGCAATGGGGAACCAGCCTTTCGGCGCGAGCGCCCCGGCCGGGGTCAGCGTCATGAGGCCGAGCGCGGCGAGGCCCGCGAGCCCGGCGGGGCGCGATTTTGAAAACAGCCACAGCAAGGGCGCTGATATGAACAGCGTCAGCCACGGCGCCAGCAGATAGAGATGGTGCGGGTAGGGCGATTGCACGCGCAGGAACAAAGCCGCGGCGACCGGGCCGGAAACGAACGCCATCCTCGCGAAGCGGCCGGCGCCGCGCGCCATTAGAAACAGCCCGCCGCCGAGCGCCAGCGCCAGCGGCGCGAAGCCGCACCAGTCGCCGATGGCTGCCGCCAGCACGGTGTTGGTCTTACGATAGGCGGCATACATCCGCCCGTAATCATGCGCGGCCGGGTTGGGCAGCCAATCCGCCAGCACCGGCGCGAGCAGCGCCGTCAGCGTCAGCGCGCCGACCGAGGCGCCGAGCGCCGCCTCGCGCCAGCGAAAGCGCCTGCCGCGACACCACGCGGCGAGCGCCAGTTCGAACCCCAGCGCGACGGCGACGCCAAGTGCGGCGAAGGCGTACCAGCGTCGGAACAGGAACATCGCAAACAGCGTCAGCGCCAGCGCGAAAGCGAGCTTTCGCACGATTCTTCGCAGCCTCGCGTCCTGACCCGAGGAGGAGGCGAGCGCCCGCGCGAGCTTTTCAGCCAGCCGCAGCGCCAGCACAACCAGCGCCAGCCCCCCGATGTCGGGCATCCCGCGCGCGGCGACCACGATCCCGAAGGGATAGGCGGCCGCGACCGTCGCCAGCGCGAAAGCGAACGCGGTCGGCGAGGCGTCGCGCCCGCGACGGGCGATCTCGCGCGCGGCCCAGGCCAGCGCCAGCAGGGCGGGCGCGGCGTAGCAAACCAGGATCGCGCTCTGATAGACGGCGCGGCTCAACAGCCCGAACGCCGCCAGCGCGAGGCCAGGCAGCAGCGCCGGCGCCCAGGAATAATCCTTCGCCATCGATCCCGCGAGGTCGATCGCCAGCGGCAGGATTTTCCCCGCCCGCGCCAGCGTCGCCACCGCGATCGAGACGATGCGGTAGAACATGAAATCGGCGATCATCAGGTCTTGGCTGACGAGGACATACCAGGCGTTGAACGCCGCCAGCGCGGCGACCAGCCCGAGTGCGACCGCCGCCGTCGCGCGACCCGACAGGCCGAGCGAAGGACGCGCGAAAACCCGCGACGCGCCATATCCGAGCAGTCCGAGCGAGCCGAAGGCGAACGGCAACCCGGCGCGCGTGGGCTCCCCCGCCGCCGCAAGCGCCGCGAAAGCCGCGACCGCGCCAAAGATCTTGGCGAACAGCGCCGCCTCGGCCGCCTCGATCAGCGCGGCGAAGGTCAGCCCGGCAAGGCCGATCGCGCCGCCGAGCGCCAGCGCCGGCCCCGGCGTAGGAG
>JANYIH010000343.1 GCA_025358745.1 Hyphomicrobiales bacterium
CGAGGGGCGCAAAATCGAGCCGCGCGCGATCCGCAAGACGTTTCTGCTGACGGTAGAGGGCGAGAAGGACGACATCTGCTCGATTGGCCAGACGCTGGCGGCGCAAGACCTGTGCTCGGGACTGCGGCCTTACATGAAGTCGCACCATCTTCAAGCCGGCGTCGGGCATTTTGGCGTGTTCAACGGCCGGCGCTGGGAGACGCAGATCTATCCGGTGCTGCGCAATCACATCATGTCGGCGCGGTGAGGGGAAGCGGTCGCTGCAACCAACCGCCCTCGTCCTGAGGCGCCGCGCAGCGGCCTCGAAGGACGTTCCCGCAATCAGCAAGGCTCGCGCCAGACTCTCTTGCGGCGCGAGGCCCGTGCGCCAGGATTGCGCAAGCGGTCGTGCGAACGGGATCATCCTTCGAGGCTCGCTTGGCTCGCGCCTCAGGATGAGGGGGCTGGCGGCGCTACCTTAATTCCGCGGCGTGTTCCCTCACAGCAGCTTCGCCAGCCGCCCGATTCCCTCCTCGATCCGCGCGATCGAGGGCAGCGAATAGGACAGCCGCAGCGTGTTGGCGCCCCCGCCGTCGGGATGAAACGCGCCGCCCGGCACGAAGGCGACCTTGGCCTCAGCCAGCGCGCGTCGCAGCAGCGCGGCGGCGTCCATGCCTTGCGGCAGCGTCGCCCATGAGAACAGACCGCCCTGCGGCATCGTGCAGGCAAGGCCGGGCGCATATCGCGCCAGGGCGTCGAGCAAAGCGTCGCGCTTGGCGCGGTAGTGCGCGCGCGCGGCCGATATCAGCGGATCGAGCCCGGCCTCGACGATTGCCAGCATGGCGATCTGGTTGATCGAGGACACATGCAGGGCGCTCGCCTGATTGATCAGCGTCAGCTTGGCGATCATCGCGCGCGGCGCGCAGACCCAGCCGACGCGCATGCCCGGCGCCACGGTCTTCGAGAACGTGCCGAGGTAGACGACGCGGCTTTGTTCGAGATCGCCGCAGGAGGCGACGTCGAGCGCTTGCAGGCTGGGCTGGGCGTCGCCCTCGAATCGCAAGGCGCGGTACGCCGCGTCCTCGATCACGAGCGCTCCGAGTTCGCGCGCCAGGGCCAGCGCCGCCTCTCGCTGCGGTCGGGCAAGGCTGAGGCCGGTGGGATTGGCGAAATCGGGCACGAGATAGAGCGCCTTGAGCGCGCCGGTCGCCCTGGCGCGGTCGGAATAGGCGGCCGGCGTCTCGTTGCCGCCGTCGAGCCGCAGCCGGTCGTAGCGCGGCTCGTAGGCGCAGAACGCCTGCAAGGCGCCGAGATAGGTGGGATATTCGCTCAGGATCGTGTCGCCGGGCGAGATCAGCGCCTTGGCGAGAAAATCGAGCCCCTGCTGCGAGCCGGCGGTGACGAGGATGTTCTCCGCGCTCGCCGGCACGCCTTCCCCGCGCATCCGCGCCGCGATCCATTCGCGCAACGGGGCGTAGCCCTCGCTGACGCCATATTGCAGCGCGGCGGCGGGATCGCGCAGCGCCTTGTCGTAGGCGCTGCGGGCGGCCTGCGCCGGGAACAGCGCGGGATCGGGAATGCCGCCGGCGAAAGAGATGACCTCCGGCCGGTCCACCAGTTTGAGCAACTCGCGAATCTCGGAAGCTTTCATGCCGTCCATGCGGCGGGCGTAAGGGATCATGGCGTCTCCTCCCCGCAGATAAGACAGCATTGCTGACCTATTTGCAAGCGCGGCTTACGTCTTGGGCAGAAACTCCGCGCCGCGCCGCCGCGCGAAATCCTGGAACGCGCGCGCGGCCGGCGACAACGGGCGGTCGGCGCGATGCACGACGTACCAT
The DNA here is from genome assembly GCA_025358745.1 of Hyphomicrobiales bacterium. Lineage (GTDB taxonomy): Bacteria > Pseudomonadota > Alphaproteobacteria > Rhizobiales > Beijerinckiaceae > Roseiarcus. The sequence continues at coordinate 1,818 of JANYIH010000343.1, forward strand.
TGCCGCGTGATCGGCAGGCCCTCGATGTCGAGCGTGACGAGGCGCCCGTCGGCGATTTCGGCGGCGATGGTGTGGGCGGAGATCAGCGCGACGCCGAGGCCCGCCATCACCGCCTGCTTGATCGTCTCGTTGGAGCCGAGTTCGATGCCGGGCTGGGCCTGCCGCACGGCGGTGTCGCCGAGGAAATAATCAAACAGCGAGCGCGTGCCCGAGCCCGCTTCGCGGAACAGGAACGCCTCGCCCGCCAGCGCCTCGCGCTTGAGGCCGGGGCGGCCGGCGAGCCGGTGGTTGGGCGGGGCGATGATGACATAGGGGTGCGGGCCGATCAGCGCCTTCTCCACCGCAAGATCGGCGGGAGGGCGGCCCGCCAGCGCCACGTCGGCGTCCTGCGCGCGCAGCAGCGCCATGGTCTCGTCGCGGTTGCCGATCAGGAATTTCAGCTCCAGCTTGGGGTGCTCGGCGACGAAGGCGGCGATCAAGCGCGGCGCGAAATATTTCGCGGTCGACACCACGGCGACGGACAGCCGGCCGCCGCGGCCGCTGCGTAGATCCTCCATCGCCTCGAGCATGGAGGTGACGGCGCGCTCGATCGTGCTGATATGGCCGAGCGCGACCTCGCCGGCGGCGTTGAGTCTCAGCCCGCTCGGCGTGCGCGCGAACAGGGTGACGCCCACCGCCTCCTCAAGGCCCTTCACGCGCGCGGTGAGCGCGGCCGGCGTCATGTTGAGCGCTTCTGCCGCCGCGACCAGCGAACCCGCCTCGGTGATGGCGATGAGGGTTTGCAACTGGGCGAAGGTGATCTGGCGGGTGCGGGCCTGATCGAACGCGGTGGGCTTTATCATCGCGACCATTCAATCCAATCTAACGGAACGGAAATTTAATTCAGTTTTCTTGGGGGCGGAAGCCTTTATCGTTACGTTCGGGAGGAAAGAATGATGGATACGCCCGGCCTCGGTGTCGAACTTCAGGCGTTCCTGCGCGCCTCGGCGCCGGAAAAGCTCGCCGACCTCCTCTGCGCCCTCGCCGACACCTCGCGCTCGGTCGCCGCCCACATCCGGCGCGGTTCGATCGCCGGCGCGCTCGGCGCCTCGGTCGGCGTCAATTCCGACGGCGACACGCAAAAGGCGCTCGACATCTTCGCCGACAGGGCGTTCGAGCAGGGCCTGCGCGAATGCAGTGTGCGCGCGCTGGCCTCCGAAGAGCGCGACGCGATCACGCCGATGAACGCGGGCGGCGAATATCTCGTCGCCCTCGACCCGCTCGACGGCTCCTCCAACATCGACGTCAACATCACCATCGGCACGATCTTCTCGGTGCTGCCGGCGGCGGGCGGCTTTCTGCAACCCGGCCACGCCCAGAAGGCGGCGGGACTGGTGCTGTACGGGCCGCACACCTCGTTCGTGTTCACCACCGGCGCGGGAACGCATGTAGCCACGCTCGATCCCGCGACCGCGCGTTTCCACCTCACCAACATCAACGTCTGCGCGCCGGACGGGCGCAACGAATTCGCGATCAACATGTCGAACATGCGCCATTGGCCGGCGCCCGTGAAAGCCTATGTCGACGATCTGCTGATGGGGGCGGAAGGGCCACGCGCGCGCGATTTCAACATGCGCTGGATCGCCTCGATGGTCGCCGATGTCTATCGCGTGCTGCTGCGCGGCGGCGTCTATCTCTATCCCGACGACGCGCGCCCCGGCTACGGCAAGGGCCGGTTGCATCTCTTGTACGAGGCAAACCCGGTCGCCTTCCTGATCGAACAGGCGGGCGGGCTCGCCATCGACGGCGTCAATCGCATTCTCGATCTCGAACTGACCGATCTGCATGCGCGCACGCCGCTGATCTTCGGCGCGACAGACAAGGTGGAGACGGTGCGCGACTATTTCCTCGACGGCCATCGCTCGGCCGCGCGAGCCCCGTTGTTCGGGCGCCGGGGTTTGTGGCGGGCGTGAGGGAAAAGCCATGTCGATCAAACATCCCATCATCGCGATCACCGGCTCGTCGGGCGCCGGCACGACCTCGGTCAAGCGCACCTTCGAGCAGATATTCAGGCGCGAGACGATCAACGCCGTCTATATCGAGGGCGACGCCTTCCATCGCTGGAGCCGCACTGAAATGCGCGAGAAGATGAAGGAAGCCGCAGTCAAGGGCGACAACAATTACAGCCATTTCGGTCCCGACGCGAACCTGTTCGACGACCTCGACCGCACCTTCGCCGACTACGCCAAGACGGGGACGGGGCTGACGCGCACCTACATCCATGACGCCGTGGAGGCCGAGCAGCACGGCGCGGCGCCGGGCACGTTCACGCCCTGGCGCGAGTTCGAGCCGGGCTCGGACCTGCTGTTCTACGAAGGGCTGCACGGCTGCGTGCAATCAGGCGACCTCGACGTCTCCAAACATGTCGATCTCAGAATCGGCGTCGTGCCGGTGATCAATCTCGAATGGATCCAGAAGCTGCATCGCGACAAGGCGTCGCGCGGCTATTCCACCGAAGCGGTGACCGACACGATCCTCCGGCGGATGCCGGACTATATCAACTATATCTGTCCGCAATTCACCAAGACGGACATCAACTTCCAGCGCGTGCCCACCGTCGACACCTCCAATCCGTTCATCGCGCGTTGGATTCCGACCGCCGACGAATCCATCGTCGTGATCCGCTTCCGCGATCCGCACGGCATCGACTTTCCCTATCTCCTGTCGATGATGGACGGCTCGTTCATGAGCCGCGCCAATTCCATCGTCATTCCGGGGGGCAAGATGGAGCTGGCGATGCAACTCATTCTCACCCCGCTGATCCTGAAGCTGATCGAGAAGCGCCGGCGCGCGCTGTAGAAGGAGACCTCACCATGAACATCCAGGCTTCGCAGACCGTCAAGGGCAAGGATCGCTACCGCTCGGGCGTGATGGAATATCGCAAGATGGGTTATTGGGAGCCCGACTACACGCCCAAAGACACCGACGTGATCGCGCTGTTCCGCATCACGCCGCAGGACGGGGTCGATGAGATCGAGGCGGCGGCGGCGGTGGCGGGCGAGTCCTCGACCGCGACCTGGACGGTTGTCTGGACCGACCGGCTGACGGCGACTGAGAAATATCGCGCCAAGGCCTATCGCGTCGATCCCGTGCCGAATGCGCCCGGCCAGTTCTTCGCCTATATCGCCTATGATCTCGACCTGTTCGAGCCCGGCTCGATCGCCAATCTCTCGGCCTCGATCATCGGCAATGTGTTCGGCTTCAAGCCGCTGAAGGCGCTGCGGTTGGAGGACATGCGCTTTCCCGTGGCTTACGTGAAAACGTTTCAGGGTCCGGCGACCGGCATCGTGGTCGAGCGCGAGCGGCTCGACAAATTTGGCCGGCCGCTGCTTGGCGCCACCGTCAAGCCCAAGCTCGGGCTGTCGGGGCGCAACTATGGCCGCGTGGTTTATGAGGCGCTGAAGGGCGGGCTCGATTTCACCAAGGACGACGAGAACATCAACTCGCAGCCGTTCATGCACTGGCGCGACCGGTTCCTCTACTGCACCGAGGCGGTCAACAAGGCGCAGGCGGCGACCGGCGAGATAAAAGGCACCTATCTCAACATCACCGCCGGCACGATGGAGGACATGTACGAGCGCGCCGAATTCGCTCGCGATCTCGGCTCGACCATCGTGATGATTGATCTGGTGATAGGCTACACCGCCATCCAATCGATGGCGAAGTGGGCGCGCCGGAACGATATGATCCTGCATCTGCATCGCGCCGGCCACGGCACCTATACGCGGCAGAAGTCGCATGGCGTGTCGTTCCGCGTGATCGCCAAATGGATGCGGCTCGCCGGCGTCGATCACATCCACGCCGGCACGGTGGTCGGCAAACTCGAAGGCGATCCGGCGACGACGCTCGGCTACTACGACATCCTGCGCGAGGACCATAATCCGTTGCGGCTCGACCGCGGCATCTATTTCGAGCAGCATTGGGCTTCGATGAACAAAGTGATGCCGGTCGCCTCGGGCGGCATTCACGCGGGGCAGATGCATCAGTTGCTGCATCTGTTCGGCGACGATGTGGTGTTGCAGTTCGGCGGCGGCACGATTGGTCATCCCGGCGGCATTCAGGCGGGGGCGACCGCCAATCGCGTCGCACTGGAGGCGATGGTGTTCGCGCGCAACGCGGGGCGCGACTATGAGCGCGAGGGGCCGACCATTCTGGCGGAGGCCGCCAAGACCTGCACGCCGCTGCGCCAGGCGCTCGACACCTGGGGCGAGGTGTCGTTCAACTACGCCTCGACCGACCAACTCGACTACATCGCCACGCCAAGCGTCGCGTGATCTTTTCCTCGCGCGCGCCTGTCCCTGGCGGGGCGAGGCGCGTGCGAGGCCCGAGGGGAGGCTGGGGCCTCCCCTCGAAATGTCCCTCCCACAGGAGTTTCCCCGATGCGCATCACGCAAGGCTGTTTCTCGTTCCTGCCCGACCTCACCGACGATCAAATCCTGACGCAGGTGCAATATTGTCTGGAGCAGGGATGGGCGGTGAACCTCGAATATACCGACGATCCGCATCCGCGTAACACCTATTGGGAGATGTGGGGCCTGCCGATGTTCGATCTGAAAGACGCCAAGGGGGTGTTGATCGAGCTGACCAAATGCCGCGAGTTGCACGGCGACAAATACATCCGGCTGTCAGGCTTCGACTCCAGCCACGGCTGCGAATCGATCCGCATCTCCTTCATCGTCAACCGACCGGCCAACGAAGACGGCTTCCGGCTGGAGCGCGTCGAGGGACGCGGGCGCCAGCAGCATTACGCGACGCGCTCCTATTCGCTCGACCGCCCGGAAGGGACGCGCTACGCATGACCGACCAACCGACGCCGGCAAAGGTCAATCTCGCCGAGGAGTTCGACCGCTCCGGCGTCGGACCCGTGCTCAAACAACTCGACGACGAGCTGATCGGACTTACCCCAGTCAAGCAGCGCATCCGCGAGATCGCGGCGCTGCTGCTGGTGGATCGGGTTCGCCAGAAGTTCGGGCTCAGCGCCGAGGCGCCGACGCTGCACATGAGTTTCACCGGCAATCCCGGCACCGGCAAGACGACGGTGGCGAGCCGCATGTCGGAGATCCTGCACAAGCTCGGCTATGTCCGGCGCGGGCATCTGGTGTCGGTGACGCGCGACGATCTGGTGGGTCAGTACATCGGCCATACCGCGCCCAAGACCAAGGAAATCCTCAAAAAAGCGATGGGCGGCGTGCTGTTTATCGATGAGGCGTACTATCTCTACAAGGCCGAGAACGAGCGCGACTATGGGCAGGAGGCGATCGAGATCCTGTTGCAGGTGATGGAGAACAACCGCGACGATCTGGTCGTGATACTTGCGGGCTACGCCGACAAGATGGACAAGTTCTTCCAATCAAACCCCGGCTTTCGCTCGCGTGTGGCGCATCATATCGACTTCCCCGATTACAAGGACGCCGAGCTGCTGGCGATCGCCGAGGGGATGCTGACGAAATTGCACTACAAGCTCAGTCCGGAAGCGCGGCGGGCGCTTAGCGAATATATCCCGATCCGGCGCGGCCAATCGCATTTCGCCAATGCGCGCTCGATGCGCAACGCTATTGACCGCGCCCGGCTCAGGCAGGCCAATCGGTGTTTCGAGGCGAGGCAAGAGATCGATCTGGACGCGCTGGTGACGATCGAAGCGGAGGACATCAGGCGCAGCCGGGTGTTCGCGCAAGCCGGCTAGCCCGTGATTTCCAGCGCCAGCCGCCCGCTGACTTTATCGCCATATTCCGTCGTCGCCTCGACGATCACGCGATGGGCGCCGACGGGAAGATCAACCGGCAGGCGGGCGGTCCAGATATGGGAGGAGACTTCCGCCTTCACCCAGGGCTTTTTCATCGCCTCGTTGCGCGCGAACACTTCTTCGACGAACGGGTCGGTCATGGTCTGGCGCCGCATCGGCAAAGGCGCGCTATCTCCGATCCTCATGACGACGTTCGATTTCGGACCGCTATCGAACACATTGGCGATTAGGGTCGCAGCGCCGAGCGTCGCTTTGGCGATGGGCGAGGATAGCAACTGTCCGGGGCGGAAATCGCGCTCGATTTCCTTGTTGGGTCGATGGAAGCGGCTGTCCACCATCAACCGCATCTGCCGGCCGTTCGGCTCCTTGGCGGGGACGAAGCGGGTTTTGTAGGTCAGGCCGTCAACCGAGAGAATGTGGAAGCCGTTCGGCGTGCCGTCGCGGCTGTCGGCCACCGCCACGCCGCGATGATCGAGCGGGCCGCTCCACCAGGAGCCCGACACGGCGGTGAGGATGTGATGGTGATGCGCGCCCTCGCCCTTCCAACCCTGAGCGGCGTCGAAATAGATGTGCTCGGTGGTGTGGGTGTGGCCGGCGAAGCTGACGGTGTATTTGCGCCCCTCGAACAGCGCGAACAGCGCGTCGCGGTTGACGAGGCGGTCGTAGTTCTCCTGCGGGTCGATCACATTCGTGATTGGAATGTGCATGACGACGACGATCAGCGTCTCGGAGGGCGTGCGCGCCAGCGTCTGACGGATGAACTCCACCTGCGTCGGGTCGATCCGGCCTTCGTATTTGCCCGCGCCCTTGGGACGGGCGGGGTCGTGGCCGAGGTAATCGACGTCGTCGAGCATCAGGAACAGGGTTTTGGCGTAGAAGAAGGCGTAGTAGCTGGGGCCATAGACGCGCTTGAAGGTTTCGCGCGACAGGGCGCGGTCGGGCGCCTCGAAATTGAGGTCGTGGTTGCCGCCGATGTTCCACCACGGCAGGCCGATTGTGCCGATGATGCGGTTGTAGCGCTCATAGAGCGAGAGATCGTCGAACATGATGTCGCCGGCGGTGAGGCCGAATCGCGCCTTCGTCCCCGCCAGCGCCTCGATCACGTCGTCCCTGATGAAATCGACCTCGACTTCGGACTCCGGCTGCGGGTCGGTGAACAGCACGACCTCGAACGCGTCCGGTTCCCCCTGGGGTGTGAGCGCGAAATCGATCGAGGCGGGCAGGGGGCCGGTCGGGGCGAGGCCGGCGTAAGTGAAATCGGCGGGCGAGCCTTCGGGGCTGTGCAGATAGTAGAAACGCGGCGAGCCACTTTGCGGGTCCAGCGGCGGCGTGTAGCCCGGCGGTTTGATGACGAAGTAAACGGCGGGCGCGAGCGCGGGCAGGCGCCAGCGGCCTTCCGCGTCAGTTGCGACCACGTCGCGGCCGTTGGAGACCAGTACGCCGGCAATCCCGGCCCGGCCGGTTCCCTCATGATCGACGAACACCAGACCCGTGGCCTGGCTGTCAGCCAGAGCCGGCGCGGCCGCGTATGCGGCGGCGGCGACGCCGAGCCGCAGCGTGTCGCGGCGCGTGAGATCGAAGGGGTGGGTCATGTCGAATCCTCCGGGGGGAACAAGCCAGCGGAGCAGGTCAGCATGACCGGCGCATGAACTCAATCGTCGCGCGGGGCGCCGAGCCGATAGACGCCGCGAAATTCCTGCGGGTCGACGGGCTTGCCCTTGCGATAGATGACAAGTCGGCCCTCGCCGGCGAGCCGCACGGCGGCGCGGCGGACCTCTTGCAGATGGCTGCGCCAGCCCAGCGCATCCTCGCCGCGCGCTTGCGCGAAGGCGCGCGCCGCGTCGGTCGGGCAGATGGTCCGGGTCGGACCTGCATCGAGGCAGAGCGCGAGCAGGGCGGTTTCCAGATTTGGCGAATCTTTCTCGGACATCTGCGCGAAATGCGCGGGGCCGGCTCGCGCGTCAATGGGGAACTTCGGCGGAACCTTGCGCGAGGCGCGGCGTTATTGGGGTCCACAACCATTCGAAGAGGAAGAGCGCCATGAAGCACAAACTCCTGGCCGCAGTGGCCACATTCGCTTTCGTCGCGACCGGAGTCGCGGCTCAAGCGCAGGACAACCCCAAGGACAAGGAGCGGCCGGCCGCCGCTGAGAAGATGGAGCATAAGGCGCCCGAGGCGCCGAAGGCGGCTCAGATGGAGCGCCAGGAGCCCAAGGGGCAGGAACATATGAAAGGCCAGGCGAACGCGCCGGCTGAAGCGCCGATGGCCGCGCAGAGCGAACGTAAGGAGGCCCCAAAGGCGGCCGAGACCGAACGCAAGGAAGGCCCGAAGGCCGCGCAGACCGAGCGCAAGGAAGCCCCGAAGGCGGCCGAGACCGAGCGCAAGGAAGGCCCGAAAGCCGCTCAGGGCCAGCCGCAGAAGGAAGCTCCCAAGGCAGCGCAGGAGCAGGAGCGCAAGGAGATGATGAAGCCTGGCGCGCAGAAATCCGACAATCGCGCCGCCGAGGGGGCGCAGCAGCGTCCCGCCACGCAAACCGGCGCCAAGGAAGGCGAGAAGAACGCGCCGCGCACGGCGCAGGATCCCAACCGCGTTCGCGTGATGGGTAAAGTGAAGATTTCGAACGAACACGCGGTCCGCGTCGGCGAGTCGCTGCATCGCGATGCGCGCCCCGTTAATGCGGGCATCGATATTCGCGTGGGCGTTCGGGTACCCGAAACGGTCGAAATTCGTCCACTTCCGGAAGATGTCATCTCCATCGCGCCGGAATATCGCGGTTACAACTACTTCATCGACAGCGACGACGAGATCGTGTTCGTCTCGCCGGAATCGCATGAGATCGTCGGCACGATCGTCTATGAGGGGCGCGCCGCTTCCGATGACGTCACGCACGTTCGCGCCGCCCGTCCTTGCCCCACTGAAGATTGATCCCAACCCTGGAATCTGCGGCCGCCGCGTTTTCGCGGCGGTCGTTTGCGTGTGGGCCGCCGGCGGCG
>JANYIH010000019.1 GCA_025358745.1 Hyphomicrobiales bacterium
CCTTGCGGCCGGACGAGGAGCCGCTCGATTCGTCTGACGCGCTGGCTGAGGCGTGGGGGCCGATCCGGCGCGAGGCGAAGGACTAGTCGGCCACGAAAGCGACCAAAACGATCCGTTATGGTGTTATGACAATGGAAAACGCGCGGCGGAGCGAAATATGCGAGTGATGTGGGGATTGGCGGGCGCTGCGCTCGCGTTGGGCGTTTCGGGTGTTTCGCTTGCTTGGGCCGCCGAGCCGGCGCCGCTGGCTTCGCATCGCGCGGGCTATGAAATTTCGCTGGGTTCGACCAACACCGAGCACCGGGCCAGCGCCGACGCGCCGGTCGCCGCCACCGGCCTGATCGCCTATGAGTTTCGCGGCTCGGCCTGCGAAGGCTACGCCTCCAACTTCCGGCAACTGACCGAATTGCAACGCGCAGAGGGCGGGGCGGTGGCCTCCGACATCAGCGCCGTGTCGTTCGAGGACGGCGAGGCCAAATCGCTGCGGTTCGAAATCTCCACTCAGACCGCGGGATCGGCGCAACCCCCGGTTTCGGGCTCGGCGGCGCGCGACGACAAGGGGACGATCGACGTCAGTCTCGTCAAGCCGGGCAAGGAAAAGGTCGATCTGGGCAGCGATATCCTGTTTCCCACCCAGCATGTCGAGCGCATCATCGCCACGGCGCGGTCGGGCGGTCGGGTGCTGGACGCGCGCGTATTCGACGGCTCCGACACGGGCAAGAAGGTCTATTCGACGCTCGCCATCATCGGGCTGGAGCGCAAGGGGACGAGCGCGGATTCGGAAGTCGCGGCCAAACTCGCCGACGTGCCGCGCTGGCCGGTTACGGTGTCCTATTTCAACGAGGTCAACAAGGATTCCGCGCCGGAATACACGATGTCGTTCGACCTCTACGAAAACGGCGTCTCCGGCACGCTGAAGCTCGATTACGGCACGTTCGCGCTGTCGGCGAAGCTGAAGAAGCTCGACTGGCTGCCGGATTCGGGCTGTGCGCGCTGATCGGCTTAACGCTTCCTGCACGGCGCCTGTCTTAAGCTGACTCCGCGGTTTTCGCGCGGAGGCTTGGCCCGATGGATGCGTTGCGCTGGCTGGCGAACGATCAGGTGTCGCGACTGATCGCGACTTTTTCGGCCGGCTCGCCCTACGGAGCGCCCTCGCTTTGCGGCGCGCTGGTGTTCGCGCTGGGCTGGTTCTTCCTGCGCCGGCGCGCGCGCGGACGCGGCGCGAACCTGAAAATGTTCGTGCGCGCGATCTTCCCGCGTCGTATCCTGCTGCATCCTTCTTCGCTCGTCGATATGCGGTTGTGGGCGCTCAACACGCTGGTGTTTGCAGGCGGCTATGGGCTGCTGGTGGTGGGCAGTTTCTTCTGGCGCGACCGGATGGTGTCGGGACTGACGGGCGCTTTCGGCGCGCATGGACCCTTGGGGATTGCGCCGGGCCTGGCGATCCTGATCGCGACGCTAGCCGAGTTGCTGGCCTATGAATTGGGCTATTGGGCGTCGCACTACGCCTTTCATCGCATCCCGGCGTTGTGGGAGTTCCACAAAGTGCACCATTCCGCCGAGGTGATGACGACCTTCACCGAAATGCGCCAGCACCCGATCGAGATCGTGTTCTTCATGAACGTGATGGCGCTGACGACGGGCCTGACGTTCGGCGTCAGCGCCTATCTGCTCGGTCCGGGCGTCGGCCACATGACTTTGCTCAACGGCAATATCGTGCTGGCGCTGTTCATGTTGACGTGGGGGCACCTGCGTCACAGCCATCTCTGGATTCCGTTCCAGGGCCTTGCGGGGAAGCTGTTCCAAAGCCCGGCGCATCATCAGGTGCATCACTCGATCGACCCCCGGCACTTCGACAAGAATCTCGGCTTCGCGCTGGCGGTGTGGGACTGGCTGTTCGGCACGCTGCATGTGCCCTCGCGCGAACGTGAAGTGAGCCAGTTCGGCGTCGGCGAGGAATATAAGGATTACGCGACCGTCGGCCGTTCGCTGGCGCGGCCGTTCGCCAAGGCGGGCGAGGCGCTGCGGCAGACGCCCGCGCCGCTGGCGGGCGAGGGCGGCGGCGCCGGGCGCCCCTGACGCATGTAGCCGGCGGGACACACCCCCCGCGTCATTAGCCATTAAAACCGGACCAGCGGATTCACGCCGCAAACCCGCCTTTGTGGCGAATTAGTAACCCTCTTATGGTTATCAAGATTGCACGCTGCCTCAAGGGAACGGTCGTCCGCGCATGAAAGTGTCTAGGCATTTGCTGAGCGTCGCCGCTCTTGCGCTCGCCTGTGGCGCAGCGCTTGCGCAAGAAGCCGCAACGCCGGTTCCCTCGCCGCCCAAGGTCGCCACCGTGCCGCTGCCCGCGCCGGAACCCAAGGCCGCGCCCGCCGCGCCGGTCAGCGCGCCCAGCCCGCAAGCGGTCGCGCCCAAGCCCGCAAGCCCGACGCCGCAAGCTTCCGCGCCGCCCGCCGCGGCGCCGACGCCGGCCGCGTCGAGTGCGCCCGCCGCCGCCACTCCGGCCGACGCCTTGCCGGCCGAGCCGATCCCGGTCGACGTCGCGCCCAAGCCTAAGGCCAAGCCCAAGCCGCGCCCGCCGCAACTGGAGACGGTGCTGTCGAGCGATCCGCATCCGACCCTCTCGGCCGACACTTACGCGGCGACGCAGAAAGCCGCCGACCGCTACGCGCAGATCGTCGCACAGGGCGGCTGGGCGACCGACCTTCCCGCGCTTCGGCCGGGCGCGAAGGGCGAGGCGGTCGAGAAATTGCGCCGTCATCTGGAGATCGAGGGTGATCTCGCGGAGGCGCATAACGGCGCCGCCGCGCGCAAATGGGACGCCGGGCTGACGGCGGCGGTCAAGCATTTCCAGGATCGGATGGGGTTGCGTCCGACCGGCGCGGTCACCGGCGCAACGCTGAAGGCGATCAACGTGTCGGCCGAGACGCGCCGGCAGGAGCTTGGCGCCAGCGCGGCGCGGCTGTCCACGATGCACGTCGATTTCGAGAAGCGCTATGTCGTGGTCAATCTGCCCTCGACCTCGGTCGAGGCGGTGCAAGACGGGCGGGTGGCGCATCGCTATGTCGCCATCGTCGGCGATCCCGATCATCCCTCGCCGGAAATCTCCGCGCATATCTCGGTCGTCAATCTCAATCCGACCTGGACCGTGCCGACCTCGATCATCAAGAAAGAAATCATCCCGCATATGCAGCGGGACCCCGGCTATCTCAAGCGGATGAAAATCCGCGTGCTCGACGGCCAGTTGCACGAGATCGAGCCGGGCTCGATCAACTGGAGCACCGAGCGCGCCGCCAACTACATCCTGCGGCAGGATTCCGGGGCCGGCAATTCGCTCGGCTCAATCCGCATCGGCATGCCCAACAAGCTTGCCGTCTATATGCACGACACGCCGGGCAAGGCGCTGTTCGGGCGCGATTTCCGTTTCTTGAGCCACGGCTGCGTGCGCGTGCAGGGCGTCTACGATTACGCCGCCTGGCTGCTTGAGGACACGCCCGGCGGCTGGGACAAGAATGCGCTCACCGACAAAATGAAGACCAAGGAACGCTTCGACATTAAGCTGTCGCGCGCCGTGCCGGTGATCTGGGTCTATCTCACCGGCTGGGCCAACGAGGACGGCGTCGTGAACTTCCGCAACGACGTGTACGGGCTCGATCCGGCGGCGG
>JANYIH010000055.1 GCA_025358745.1 Hyphomicrobiales bacterium
AGGAATTCGCCGACACACTACTCAACTTCCTGCGCCACGAAGTCCCGGCCAGGTGGGCTGCGTTCTGCGATTCGGTCACAGATAATTTCCGCGTAATCAGCCCCGCCAAATTCCGCATTTTGGCGTAAACGGGGTATAGCATCGGAAACGAAGTTTTCATTTGACCTCACGGCAGACTCGGCGCACGGCGTTGATCGCGGAGGCGCGGGCGACGACGTCGCTTGCGCGTCGAGAGTCATAAACTGCTCCCGCCTGGGAAGCCGAGGCGCGTTCTCGCAAGCCTCCTGCGTAGTTTCCAAGCCTGTCGGCCGAGACAGCCGCCGGTTATCGCGAATCGCGCGACGGCGCTCGCGAGGGACGATCGGGAGCGGCCAGACCCGTCCGCGGGTCCGGCGCGCGACGCTCGGATCGGCGAAGCGCATTTTCGCGGGAGATTGAACATGCCTATAGCCGACACCACTAGCGCAATCGATACGCGATCGCGCGGGCGGGGGCTATTCGCTCGGGCGCCTTCGCCCTGGGACGACGAAAAGGCTATTCGCGAAGAATTGTTCGGCGGCGAGCGTCTGCAATCGCATGCGCGCAGCCTCGCGGCCGCGCAAAAGGTCGCGGATAAGCCGACCCGGGGATTTCCGTTGACAGGGCGGCTCGCCGCCAACGGGGCGGTTCTGCTTTCGACCTATCGATCGATCGTCGCAGCGACCGATGCCGGACACCCAATCACCCCGGCGGCCGAGTGGTTGATCGACAATTATCATCTCGTGGAGAAACAACTACGTCAGATCGACGCGGACCTGCCGCCAGGCTATTACCGGCAGCTCCCGAAACTCGTCTCGGGCCCCTTCGCGGGCTATCCGCGCGCGTTCGGCATGGCGTGGGCTTATGTCGCGCATACCGACAGTTGCTTCGACATCGAGATGTTCGTCGACTATGTCAACGCCTATCAGGAGATCCAACCGCTGACGATCGGCGAGCTTTGGGCCTCCTCGATAACGTTGCAAATCGTGCTGATCGAGAATTTACGCCGTCTCGCACAGCAAATCAGGACCAGCCGCGCCGCGCGTCGCGCGGCGGACGGCCTGGCCGATCGGTTGCTCGGCGTCGGTGGTCGCGCACCGGAGCCCGCCGCGAGCGTATTCGCGGGGCGTGCCGGCGGTCCGCTGCCGGAGGCCTTCGCCGTGCAACTCGTGCATCGGCTGCGTGACCAGGACCCGAAATTCACGCCTGCCCTTGCCTGGCTCGACGACCGTCTCGCCAAACAGGACATGACCGCCGACAGTGTCGTGCGCGAGGTCCACCGCAGCCAAGGGGCGGCCAACGTCACCGTGCGCAACATCGTCACCAGCCTGCGCGTGATCGCCGAGGTTGATTGGAAGGAGCTGTTCGAGCGTTTCTGTCTCGTCGACGGCGAACTCGCGAAAAGCGGTCGATTCAGCGAAATGGATTTCGCGACCCGCACGCTCTATCGCAGCGCGGTCGAGGAACTGGCGCGCGGCTCGCGGCACGGCGAGCTGGACATCGCCCGGCTGGCTGTCGCGGCGGCCAGCGCGCCGCATCCAGAGCTTGAGCCGACCGAGCAATCCCGGCGCTCGGACGCCGGCTATCATCTTCTGGCGGGAGGGCGGCGAGACTTCGAACTCTCGCTCGGATTCGCCAAGTTCCGCGTCTGGCCCGCGCGGGTGACGGCGACCATGAATTTCGACGCGTACGCCGCGTCGATCCTCGCGCTATCGCTGTTCCTTATCGTCGGCGCCGCTTACATCTTGTCTCGGACGGGGGTCGGCATCGTCGAACTCGGCTTTCTCGCCGCACTTGGCGCGATGTCGGCGATCGACGTCGCGGTGGCCGTCGTCAATCGAGTCGTCACGCTGTCCGTGCGGACGGCGCCTCTGCCGGGATTGGCGTTGCTCGACGGCGTGCCTGAGGCGTTGCGCACGATCGTCGTCGTGCCGACGATGCTGATTCACGATGACGAGATCGTAGATCTGGTCGAGCGCCTCGAAATCCATTTCCTGGCGAGCGCGGAGGGCGATCTGTGTTTCGCGCTGCTGTCGGATTGGGTCGACGCCGACGCCGAGAGCCTCGCGGGCGACGCAGCGTTGCTGGCCCGCGCGCAGGCGGGGGTCGATCGTCTCAACACGCGCTACGGCCCAGGGCCGACGGGCCCTCGCTTCCTGCTGCTGCATCGTCGACGCGTCTGGAGCGAAAGCGAGCGGCGCTGGATTGGTTGGGAGCGCAAGCGCGGCAAATTGCATGAATTGAACCGCCTGCTGCGCGGCGCGACGGACACCACGTTCCTGAACGCGCAAGGCTCGGACGCGCCGCCCGAAGACGTCAAATACGTGTTGACGCTCGATTCCGACACGCGGCTGCCGCGCGAGGCGGTGCGGCGCCTGATCGGCAAGCTCGCCCATCCCCTCAATCAGCCGCGCTTCGATCCCGAGCGCGGTGCGGTCGTGGAAGGCTATGGCGTGTTGCAGCCCAGGGTCACCCCGTCGCTGCCCAAGGGCGGCGAAGGCTCACTGTTCCAACGCGTGTTCTCGAGCTCCAGCGGCATCGATCCGTATTCCTCGGCCGTATCCGACGTCTACCAAGACATGTTCGGCGAGGGCTCCTATGCCGGCAAGGGTATCTATGACATCGACGCCTTCGAGGCGGCGCTCGCGGGCCGCGCGCCCGACGAATCCTTGCTTAGCCACGACCTTTTCGAGGGCACTTTCGCCCGCGCGGGATTCGCCTCCGACGTCGAGGTGGTCGAGGAATTCCCGACGCGTTATGATGTAAGCGCATTGCGCCATCAACGATGGGCCCGTGGCGATTGGCAATTGTTGCCGTGGATTCTCGGCTTCGCTCGAAAAGGCGCCGATCCGCGCCCCGGCCACAACACGCTTCCCCGCATCAGCCGCTGGAAGATGATCGACAATCTGCGGCGCACCTTCACCGCGCCGACCGCCGTGCTTGCACTCGGGCTGGGCTGGACCTTGCCCTTGCCCTCCGCGCTCGCCTGGACGGCGTTCGTGCTCGCCACGATTCTGACGCCCAACCTAATTCCGGTAATCTCGGTCCTTCCGGCGCGACGCGCTGGCGTTTCGCTCTCCAGTCACGTTCGCGCGCTCGGCGCGGACCTGCGCCTTGCCATGATCTTGACCGCGTTGAACCTCACTTTCCTCGCCGATCAGGCGTGGATGCTTAGCGATGCGGTCGCGCGGACACTGTGGCGGTTATTTGTCAGTCGCCGCCATTTGCTTGAATGGACGCCGGCGGCGCGGGCGACGGCAAGCAAGCGACTCGATCTCCCCGGCTTCGCATTGCGGATGATCGGCGCGCTCGGCGTCGCCCTCGCGGCTTTGATCGTCGCGTTGGCGTTCGGGCGCGGCGCGTGGCCGGTAGCGACGCCGTTCGTCGCGCTATGGCTGGCTTCGCCCGCCGTCGCCCGATGGATCAGCCTGCCGCCCGCGCCCGAGCGGCGGGCCGGACTCTCCGACGCCGAGGCCGCGTCGCTGCGCCGGACAGCACGGCGCACCTGGCGATATTTCGAGACTTTCGTAACGCAAGCCGACAATTGGCTGCCGCCAGACAATTTTCAGGAAGACCCAGCCCCTGTTGTGGCGCATCGCACCTCGCCGACCAACATCGGTCTCTATCTGCTCTGCGTCGTCGCCGCGCGGGATTTTGGTTGGATCGGGGCCAGCCAGGCGATCGAACGGCTGGAGGCGACGCACGCCACGATGGCGCGCATGGCGCGCTTTCGGGGCCATTTCTTCAATTGGTGCGACACGCGCGACCTCAGTGTGCTGGCGCCTGCCTGTGTCTCTTCCGTCAATAGCGGCAATGTCGCCGGACATCTGATCGCGCTGGCCAACGCCTGCCGCGAATGGCGGGGATCATTGCTCGACCCGACGTCGCGTCGGATGCGCGTAGGCGACATGGTCGCGCTGCTTTCCGAGGACTCCGCTCGGCTCAGCGCGGGCGTGAGAACCCAGACGGTGACGCCGAGACAACTGGAGGATTCGCTCTTCGCGATCTCAAAGACGCTCGCGACATCGCCGCCTGACGCCGCAGCGATGACGGCAAAGTGGACGCAGTTGGCGAAGGAGAGCGCAAATCTCGTCGACATCGCGAATGCGATCGCACTGGAGAGTCGCGGCGAACCGGAGTCGGACCTGCTATATTGGTCGCGCGCGATCCAGACAGCGATAGCCGAACATCGCGATGACCTCGATCCCTCCGCCTCAACCATCGGGGGGCGCCGCGCCCGGTTGATTGCGCTTGAAGACGGGTTCCGCGCAATGGCGCTGGAGACGGAGTTTGGTTTCCTGTTCGATGCACAGCGGCAGTTGCTCTCGATCGGCTTCTCGATTCCTGACTCCGCGCTTGATCAAAATTGCTATGACCTGTTGGCGTCCGAGGCGCGTCTGGCGAGTTTCTTCGCGATCGCCAAGGGCGATCTGCCAGCGCGCTATTGGTTCCGGCTCGGACGCGCCGCAACGCCGATTTCGCACGGTTCGGCCCTGATCTCCTGGTCCGGTTCGATGTTTGAGTATCTGATGCCGCCGCTGGTGATGCGCGCGCCGTCCGGCAGCCTGCTCGAACAGACGGACCGGCTGGTTGTGCGGCGCCAGATCGAATGCGCGGAGCTGCGCGGATCGCCCTGGGGCGTCTCCGAATAGGCGTATAACGCGCACGATCTCGACTTCACCTACCAATATTCCAACTTCGGCGTGCCTGGTCTCGGCCTGAAGCGTGGGTTGGGCGAAACTCACGTTGTCGCGCCCTATGCGACGGATCTTGCGACCATGATCGATCCCTCGTCCGCCGCGGCGAACTAGCGCATCACCAGGGCATGACGATCGTCGCGATCGCGAACGCGCTATTCGACGCGTAAAGCGCGAGCGGTTTCATGCCGAGCCCATCATCCAGGCGACCGAGTTGTTGTTGCAGGAGCGTGTCCCTCGCGAGGTCGCTTCGAACCGGCCGTCGGAGCCGGAGTTCAAGTCGGCGGCGCGGACCGGCGAGGCTGATCCCTCCAGCGGACGCAAGATCGGCTCGCCGCACACGGGATCAGCCGCTTTGAGCATACGGCGAACGGCGTGGCGGCCGAGCTTGCGCAGTTCGTCCCGCTTGAGGGTTCAATCAAGATATCTCGCCTTAAGGTCGCCAACAAATCGACCCGCGCTCGCGTCATCGCGGTGACCGGCTGTGTTGAATGGGTCTTGGCCGCTTCGCGATCCGCCTCGCTCGCCTTCATCGAAACTGAATTGGATCCGGAGACGGGCGCAATCTTGGCGCGCAACCCCTGGAATTCGGCGTTCGGCTCGCGCGCCGCCTTCCTCGACATGCGCGGCGCCCAGACCGATTGGACCGGCGACCGGCGCGAGTTCATTGGCCACAACGGTGGTCTGGCGAACCCGGCGGCGTTGCGAAGCGGGGCGGCGTTGTCCAAGATGTTGGGGGCCGGCCACGACGTCGGCGCCGCTATGCGGACCCGGGTCGAATTGCCTATCGGAGGCGTCGCCGAAATCGTGTTCTTCCTCGGCGACGCGGCCACGCGCGAGGACGCGCGCACGACGATCCGGGCTTGGCGGACCCACGATCTCGACGCTGTCGAAGCCGACATCTCGGCCTTCTGGGGCAAGACCCTGGGCGCGGTGGAGGTTCGGACGCCCGACCGCTCGATGGACCTCATGCTCAATGGTTGGTTGCTCTACCAGGCCCTCGCCTGTCGCGTCTGGGCCCGCTCGGCGTTCTATCAGGCCAGTGGCATGAACCGGGTCGGCGAGAAGGGCGAGGGCAAGAGCGTCTGGCTCGGTTGGTTCCTCTACGTCACGCTGACGGTTTTCGCGTCCCTCGCGCTTGCCCGTGGCGAGACCGATCGCGCGGGAAAATGGCTGCTTCACGCCGACGCCTTGAAGGTTGCGCTGGAGCGAGGGGCTTGGGACGGCGATTGGTACGCCAGGGCATATTTCGACGACGCCGCCGCGCTGGGCGCCGCCGCCGCGGATGCGACGGGCGCCGCTGGCTTGTCAACTCACGGCGCCTGCGCCAGTATTTGTACGCAGACGATTTTGCGCGCTCGGGACGCGGGCGCCAAGCGAGGGACATATGGCGCACGACGAAAGCCCCGGCGCAGGCGCGCCGACAAAGCTGGTGATTCGCAACGTCGGATTGATGCTCAGCGGCGATCTCGCCCGCCCAATTCTCGACGCCGACGCGCTCGTGGCCATCGATGGCCGCATCGCCAGCGTCGGTCGCCTGAAAGATCTCGACGTCGCCGGAGCGACGACGACGATCGACGCGCAGGGCGTGACGTTGTCGCCGGGGCTGATCGACAGCCATGTCCACCCGGTCGCGGGCGACTGGACGCCGCGGCAGAATCAGCTCGGCTGGATCGATTCCTGCCTGCATGGCGGGGTGACGACGATGGTTTCGGCGGGCGAGGTGCACATGCCCGGCCGGCCGCGCGACATTATCGGCCTCAAGGCCATGGCGATCACCGCGCAACGCACGTTCTCCGCATTCCGTGCGAGCGGAGTGAAGGTGCATGCAGGCGCGCCCGTTATCGAGCCGGGCATGGAAGAGAGCGACTTCAAGGAACTGGCGGAGGCGGGGGTGCGCTTTCTCGGCGAAGTCGGGCTCGGCGGCGTCAAGGACGGGCCGACCGCCCGCAAAATGGTCGCATGGGCGCGCAAATACGGTTTCAACAGCACGATTCACACCGGCGGCCCTTCGATTCCCGGCTCCGGCCTGATCGACGCAGATATAGTGCTCGAAGCGGACACCGACGTCATCGGCCACATCAACGGCGGCCACACGGCGCTGCCCGACGATCAGATCGCGTGCCTGTGCGAACGCTGCGGTCGCGGACTTGAACTCGTGCACAACGGCAACGAGCGCGCGGCGCTTTTCACCTTGCGAATCGCCAAAGAGCTTGGCCAACTCGAACGGGTGATCCTGGGCACCGATGCGCCGGCGGGCTCCGGCGTGCAACCGTTGGGAATTCTCAGAATGATCTCGATGCTGTCCTCGCTTGGCGACGTTCCGGCGGAGGTCGCCTTCTGCTTCGCCACCGGCAACACCGCGCGAATGCGCGCGCTCGACTGCGGTTTGCTCGAAGTCGGCAAGGCGGCCGATTTCGTGTTCCTCGACCGGGCGCAGCATTCTGCCGGCAAGACTTTGCTCGACAGCGTGCGCCTCGGCGACCTGCCTGGCGTCGGCATGACGGTGATTGATGGGATCGTGCGCAGCCAGCGCAGTCGAAACACACCGCCGGCCGACCGGGCGCCGACGATCGTGGCGAAGTAAGCTCGGACTACCGCAGCCCGTCGACGCCCTTGATCTCGTCTTTGGTAAGCCCGCCGACACGCGGGTGTGGACGACCGGAGTCGGTGACAGCGACCGCCACCATGATCTCATTGGCGCGCGGCGCGTCACTCAAACGCACCTCCATGCCGTCAAAATGGCTGCGCACGAACGCCGCGTCCTTGTGCCCAAGCGGGATGTCGAGCGCCACGCCTGGGCCGCCGCGCTTCTTCGACGAAGGGATCAACGCCGCGCCTTTGGTCAACGCTTTGCGGACAGGCGCGCCGAGTTTCGGGTGCAGGATCGCCGCGGCGTGCTCCAATTCGCCGTTCTCGCCGACGGCGGCGGCCTTGCCGTAGCTCTCGGCGCGCTCGCCGGGAATGCCGAGCGCCGCGATCGCTTTGGCGGCCAGCAGGCAGCCAAGCTCCTCGCCGATCTCAATCAGTTCGGCGAGGTCCTCGACGTAGCGCCCGGCGAACGGGTTCTCGATCACCGCCACGGCGGCGGCGCGGCGCGTCGGCGGATCGACGGCGCGTCCGCCCTCCTCATGCGTCTCCTCGACGAACGTGGCGAGCTTGCGGATCTTCGCTTTCATCGCAGGCCGTCCCTGGCTTTGATGTCAGCGGCCTTCAGGCCGCCGGCGCGATTGTGAACGCGCGCACCGGTCGTCATCGCGAGCGCCAACAGCAACTCATCTGCGCGGGGCGCATCGACGATGCCGACCTCGATCGCGTCGAAATGGCTGCGGACGTAGGACGCGTCGATATGGGTGATCGGCACGTCGAGTCGCGCGCCGACGCCGGCGACCTTTTTGGCTGAGGGCACGATGGCGAGCGCGCCGCCGAGCGCTTCGCGCATCGCATAGCCGCCGGGAACGTGCCACAGCGCGCCGTGTTCGATCTCGCCCCCTGAGCCGACAATCGCGCCCTTGCCGTAACCCTCGATGGTCTTTGGGTCGCCGCCGAGCGCGTCGATCAGCGCCTTGGCCAGTTCGAGCCCGAGCGGCTTGAGATCGTCGGAGAAACCGACGATGTCCTCGACGTAGCGGCCAGCGAACGGGTTCCTGATGACCGCGACAATGGCCGCGCGGCGATAGGGCAGGGCGGCGACCGGCCCCCCCTCGTGGAAGATTTCCTCGATCTGGATGACGCGCTTACGCAGTTCAACCGACGGCATGGCGGGGCTCCGTTGCGGGTCGCACGGGTTTGTAAAGGCTCAGATTTCCGCCGACAAGGCGGGTTCGCCCGCCGAGGCTCAACGCCGCGGCGGCAATCAAGCCGGTGTGCAACCAATGTCGCGCCTCGTCGGCGCCGCGGTCGAGCGCGGCGGCGATCTCGGCGCCGCTAAGCGGGCCAACGGCAAGCGTCACCAGCCGGTCATCGAGATCGCTTTGCGGATCGCGGGCGCGGGCAGGCGCGCGCGAAACGGCGGCATGTCCGGGCAGATCGACGGCGTTGGCGATCAGCGTCGCCGCTGCGTCGGCGAGCGCGGCCGTGGCGGCGACGACCGTGACCGCGTCGGCGATCCCGAGCGAAAAACTGCGGCCGCGCCAACCCGCGGTGGCGACGCCGCGCTCGTCGTCGCGCCCGGTCAGGCAGGCTTTGCCGAACAGGGCGGGCCGGTCGGGGCGCTCGATCATGCCGATTGCGAACGACGCTTCGGGCGAGAGGTGCAGCGCGATGTCGCCGCCGTTGTTGACATAGGCGCGGTCGAGCGGCGCGGCGGCGGTCATCGCCGCGAGAACCTCCTCGGCGACCGCGCCGGCGACCGCCGCCATCGGCGTCAGGAAACCCTCGGCGCCGAATTGCGCAACGGCGTCGGCCATGCGCCGGGCGACGACGCCCTGCGGGCGCGGGCCGACCGGTGCGCGCAGCCGCGGCAGTTCGGCGCAAAGTTCGTCGAGGATCGTCGCGAAGCGCGCCGCAGCCGCGTCATAGGCGGTGGTCACCGCGTTCGGCGCGCCCGCGGCTTCGAGGATGAGGTCGATCGGCCCATCGTGGAAATGCCGGCGCCCGTCGGCGAAAACGGCGAATTGCGCGCGCGAGGCTTCGCGGAAGCGAGGCCGCACGCCGGTCGCAGCCCCCGCAGGGTCGCCCAAGCGGAGGCGCCCCTCACCCTTTCCCTCTCCCCACAAGCGGGGCGAGGGGACGGCAAGCGGCGCATCGCTGTTCATTTGCGCCCCGTCGGCCGGGCGACGACGCCGTCGACGAACACATTGGTCGCGCGTTCGCCGTGGCGCGCGAGCACATCGCTCAAAGCCCGCACCTCGTCGACATGACCGCCGAGCGCGGTGTAATCGTCGAGCCGCAAGGTGAATTCGATCGGCGCGACGATGGCCGGCGTAGGCACATAGCCAAAGGCGTTCTTCGGCAGCCGCGAGACGTCGACCATGAAGGTGATGCCCCCGCCCGGCCAGACATAGACGGGCGCGCCGCCGGCGGTCACCGTCGTCAGCGCGTCGCGCACCGAGCGGGTGAGGCGCACCGGGTTTTCCGTGACGCCGGCGCGCAGCGAGCCGCCGGCGCCGGCCATGAACAGCACGGTGCAAAGCGCCGGTTCGCAGTTTTCGGTGACGCGCTCGACCGACTCGCGCAAGGACTCCGGCAGTTCCTCCCGCACGGGCTTCAGCTCGTCGTTGAGCCGATAGAAGGCGTGCTGCTCGCCGGTGGTCGAGACCATCAGCATGGTCATGCCCGGCCACGCGATTTTGGGATTGAAGCCGACGACGATCTCCAGCGGATCGGTGATGTTGGCCCCGCCCCAGCCTGTTCCGGGTTCGGCGACGTGGAAATAGCGGCCGGGCGTCGAGCGGCGGCCTTTCATCCGGATACCGGTGTCGCGCGCGCCCAGCAGCTTGCCGGCCTGATGTTCGGACAGAACGCCGGTGATGTGGTCGTCGACGACGACGACCTCATCGACCTTGCCGAACCATGCCTTAGCGAACATGCCGATCGTCGCCGAGCCGCAGCCGACGCGCATCCGATGCTCCTGCTGGCCGTTGACAATGGGCGGTTTGCCAGCTTCGACGACGACAGTCGCGCCGCCGTCGACGCTCAGCTCAACCGGCTCGCCGTTGCATAGATCGAGCAGCGTCTGGCAGGTGACGCGACCTTCCCTCTTGGCCCCGTGGGTGAGATGGTTGACGCCGCCGAGCGAAAGCATTTGCGAGCCGTATTCGCCCGTCGTCACATGACCGACGGGCTCGCCCTCGGCGCGCACCACGGCGCATTCGGCGCCCAGATGCCGGTCGGTGTCGATCTTCAGCTTGACGCCGCAATAGCTGTAGATGCCCTCGGTCACCACGGTCACCATGTCGACGCCGTCGATCTGGCTGGAGACGATGAACGGCGCTGGCTTATAATCGGGATAGGTGGTGCCCGCGCCAATCGCGGTGACGAAAGGATGCGGGCCGCCGACGATGTCGCCGCTCCAGCTTTCGGCGGCTCCTGCGAAGGCGGCGATGCGGCCCCCCTCGTGCAAGGTTCGGTCGAGCAGCACATGGGGATCGACGCGCACGAGCAGCCCGTTCTCGTTGGCGTAGCGGTCGCAGGCGCCCGTCATGCCGGGCCGGATGTAGCACATCACCGGGCAGGCGTCGCAGCGGATCTTGTCGTCCGTCTCGCTCATGGTTTGAGCGCCTCGATGGCGGCGCGCACACGCTCGGGCGTCGCGGGCGCGCGGGTGAGACGAGCGCCGGTCGCGTGATGAATGGCGTTGAAGATCGCAGGCGCGGTCGGGATCAGCGCCTGTTCGCCGATGCCCTTGGCGCCGAACGGACCTTCCGACGAGGGGTCTTCAATCAAGATACAATCGACCGGCGGCATGTCGCCGATGGTTGGGATCAGATAGTTGTGCAGGTTCTCGCTGCGATGCGGGATGAACTCCTCCATCAGAGCCAGGCCGAGCCCCTGCGCCGCGCCGCCCGCGATCTGCCCCTCGACCAGCGTCGGATTGATCGCGCGGCCGACGTCATGCGCGCAGGTGAGGCGCGTCACGCGCACACGGCCGAGTTCGATGTCGACCTCGACCTCGGCGATCTGCGCGCCGGAGCCGAACACTGCGTAAGGTTCGCCCTGACCGTCGGCGTCGAGCGGCGTCGTCGGCGGATCGTAGGTCTCCATGCACTCGACGACGAAGCCGGCGGCGTTGACGGGCAACGCGCCAAGGTTGATGCGCGTCTCGCCGCCCTCGCCGCGAATGACCAGCGCGTTCGGGGCCAGTTCGAGCGCAGCATCCTCGCCGGCATTGGCGAGCCGCAACAGCCGTTTGCGCATCGCCGCGCCGGCCTTCGCGGCCGCGTTTCCAGTCACGAAGGTCTGGCGCGAGGCGGAGGTCTTGCCGCAATCCGGCGTCATGTCGGTGTCGGCCCCCAGCACATCGAGCGCCGCGACCGTGACGCCCAGGGCGTCGGCGAAGATTTGACTGATCACCGTATTCGAGCCCTGGCCGATGTCGACCGCGCCTTGAAACAACGCGACGCGCCCGTCAGGCCGCAGCCCGGCGCGGATCGTCGAAGGGTTCGAGAGGGACGTGTTGCCGCAGCCGTACCACATGCCGGCGACCCCGACGCCGCGCCGGAACGACCCGGCGGCGGAAGCGTTGAATGCCTCGGCGTGCGTACGCGCGGCGCGCCAACGCGGACGCAGCGCTTCCAGACAGCGTTTGAACCCCATGCCGTCGGCGAACACCTGTCCGGTCACCGTCGGCTGGCCGACTTCGAGCGCGTTGAGGATGCGAAACTCCAACGGGTCGAGGCCGAGATTCAGCGCCAGTTCGTCGAACAATTGCTCCTGCGCCAGCGCGCTCTGCGGCACGCCAAAGCCGCGAAACGCGCCGGCAGGGACGAGATGCGTATGCACCGCGCACGCCTGCGCCCGGTAGTTGGGGATGAAATACGGCCCTGAGGCGTGCACGGGCACGCGATTGGCGACCGTCGGCCCCCACGAGGCATAGGCGCCGGTGTTGAAATCGGCTTCGAAATCCATCGCCGTCAGCCGGCCGTCGCGGTTCGCGCCGATTTTTGCTCTGATGCGCGAGGGATGCCGCTTGGTTGTCGATTGCATCGACTCAGCGCGCGAATAGGTCATGCGAACCGGCCGGTTCAGCTTCCAGGCCGCCAGCGCGATGAACGGCTGCACCGACAGGTCGAGCTTGGCGCCGAAGCCGCCGCCGACCGCGGTCGGCAGGATGCGCACCGCCCCGGGCGCGATCCCGATGATCTTGGCGATGTCATCGCGATCCATATAGGGGGCCTGCGTGCAGGCCTGCACCTCGATGCGGTCGCCGACCCGCCGCGCGAAGCCCGCCTCCGGCTCGATATAAGCGTGCTCGACGAAGCCGGTTTCGAAACTGCCCTCGACGACGACATGCGCCGCGGCCAAAGCCGCTTCCACGCCGCCGCGTACGACCCGGCCACGTGTGAGGATATTGCCGGGGCGGTTGGCGTGAAGGCGCGGCGCCTCCGCAGCCAGGGCGGCTTCGAGCGTCGTCAGCGCCGGCAGCGACTTGTAGCTCACAGGGAACCGCGAGAGGTCGAGCGCCTGTATGACCGCGTCTTCGCCAACCACCAGCGCCACCGCCTCGCCGCGAAATTGAACCTGATGTTCCGCAAGCACGGGCTGGTCGGCGAAAGCGGGAATGACGCCGAACCGGTTATCTCCAGGCACGTCCCTTGCGGTGAAAATCGCGACGAGGCCGGGCGTCGCCGCGAGATAAGCGCCGAGATCGCCGAGAACGAACTCGGCATGCGCGTGCGGCGAGCGCACCGCGCGCGCGGTGAGCGCGTCAGCGGGCCATTCGTCGGCGCCGTAGATCTCAGCCCCTGAGAGTTTTCGCGCGCCGTCGAGACGCGGCAACCGGCTGCCGACCGCGCCGTGCTTTGGCGCGATCTCCGGCGCATGCGCCTTGGCCACCGCATCGACGATAGCGCGATAGCCCGTGCAGCGGCAAAGCACGCCGCCGAGCGCGTCCATGATTTGCGCCTCGGCGGGCTGCGGATTTCGCCGCAGCAGCGCGACCACGGCGAGAAGCGCCGCCGGCGTGCATATGCCGCATTGCGCCGCGCCCTCGGCGTGGAACGAGGCGCGCAGGCGGGCAATGAGCGGATCGGCGTCGCTGAGGCCCTCGACCGTCTCGATGGCGCAGCCTTCGGCCTGGCTCACTGTGACGAGGCAGGCGCAGGCCGGCTCGCCATCGATCAGCACCGTGCAGGCGCCGCAATCGCCGGCGTTGCAGCCGACCTTGACCCCAGTCAGGCCGCAGCTTTCGCGCAAGTTGTAGCTGAGCCGCTGCGAGGCCGGTCCCTGCAAGCGCGCGGGCGCGCCGTTGAGCGTGACAAGGACACCTTGCGCCGTGTCGAGCATCAGACGGCGCCTCCGCTTTCGCCGCAAATGCAAAGCTCGACCGCGCGCCGCGTCAACGTCAGCGCCGCCGCGCGGCGGTAGTCGGCGCTGGCGCGCACGTCGTCGATCGGGGCAAGATCCTCGAAGTCCGCAATATTCAGCTGTGCGCCAAGGCCCCCCCGAGCGGGCTTGTTTGCGAGCCGCGCCTCGGCGGCGGGAAGTCGCATCGCGACCGGCGAGCAGGCGCCGACCGCCAACCGCGCAGCTTTCACGATCCCGCCTTCGATTTCGAGCCCCACCGCGACCATGGCGATGGAAATGACGAGATAGCGCCGCGCGCCGAGCTTGAGGAAGGTGGATCGCATGCCCCCCGGCGGGGTGGGGCAGACGACGGCGCGGAGCACTTCGTCGGCGGCAAGTTCGGTGCGGCGCGGACCCGCGATAAAGCGCGCCAGCGGCAGCCGGCGCAGGCCACGACGCGAGGCGAGTTCGACTTCAGCGTCGAGTGCGAGCAGCGGGGGCACGCCGTCGGCGGCGGGCGAGGCGTTGCAGAGATTGCCGGCGACGGTGGCGCGATTCTGAATCTGGATCGACCCGACCTCGCGCGCTGCCGCCTTCAACGCATCGAACGCCGGCGGCAGCTCGGCGGCGGAGATTGCGGCCCAGGTGGTCGCGCCGCCGATGCGGATTTCCCCGCCCGTTCGCACGATTCCGCTCAACTCGGCAAGCCGTGAGACGTCGACAAAATCGCCGTCGAGCCCAGCTTCGCCGGCCGTTGTCATCACGTCGGTGCCGCCGGCAAAGATGCGCGCGCCGGCGCCGAGTCGATCGAGCGCATCTTCGAGATTGGCGGGGCGGACGAACACGTTGGGCGCCTTGGCTCTCAATAATTCGTTTGTATGCAAATGGTCGCGTCCCCCTGTTCAGCTGTCAAGCCGGGCAGGGCGAGACCATCTATTTCTTCAACATCTCGTGCGGCGTGACGCCGAACGCCTTCTTGAAGCGGCGGCTGAAATGCGCGAGTTCGTTGAAGCCATGCGCGAACGCGGCCTCTGTGACCGAATTCACCTGGCCCTGCGCGAGCGCTGCCCGGCTCGCCTCCAGCCGCTGCGACCACACCCAACGCATCGGCGTCGTTCCCAGCCCGCCAAACAGCCGGTTGAGGGTGCGGACCGAGATAGCGCCGGCGGAGGCGAGCGTCTCGGGCGTGAGATCACCGCCGTCGAAGTTGGCGCGCGCGTATCTCATCACCTTTTCCAGCGGCCTCGACGGCGACGGCGCCACTTCGCGCCGTAGATCGCATACCGAAACGAGCAGATCGACGATGGCGCTCGACAGGCGCTTCGCCGTGACGGAGCCGACGTCGTCGGAAAGCTCGATCGTCAGGCTGGTGGAGATCAGGTCGCCCAGGATCGCCGACAGCGGATTGCCGCGCTCGATCTTGGCGCCGACGAAGTCGCTGATGTTGGCGAGCTTCGATTCCAGAAGTTGTTTGGGGACCTTGATCAGCTGAGTGCTGGCCTGAAGGGCATAGTCGAACGGCGCGCCGGAATCGTAAATCGCGAGGTCGCCCTCGGAAAGGCGCACCGTCCGGCCCATCTGACTGAGTTCGCCGCCGCCGCGCCGGATCAGGCTGACGATGAACACTTCCTGTCCATCGTTGCGAACGTGCGACGGCTTTCGCGACCAGAAGTGCAGGGGCGCCTCAAGTTCGGCGACGACAAGCGGACCCAGATCGCGGCTAATCAGGCTGCCGCTGAAATCCTCATTGTCCAGGTCGGTGGCGGCCGAGGCCGAAACGTATTTCTTGCAGACGACTTCCTGCCAATACTCCAGCCGCTGCGAGGGCTTCTTGTCGGACGTCGTCAAGCACTGTTTCACGCCAGACCCGCCTTGAAGTTGCGCTTTTTCACATCATGGTCATCGACGCCTTTCCCGTCAAGCAAGCGATGTGCCGCCGGCGCGACGCGCCGCGCGGCCAGCCCTTTCTTTGATCATCCCGAACAAATACAGCGATTTAAAAGGTCTTCCAGTCGCCGGCGGCCTCGAAAGCGGCGGCGGCGGCGTAGATCGTTTCCTCATCGAAATGCTTGCCGATGAGCATGGCGCCGATCGGCAGGCCGTCGCCGAGACCGCAGGGCACCGTCATGGCGGGATGCCCGGTCACGTCGAACGGCGCCGTGTTGCCGATCATCTCGAACGCCCTTTGCAGATAGAGCGCCAGCGGAGCGTCCGCCGGCGGCAGCGGCGTCGCCTTGACCGGCAAGGTCGGCATCAGCAGGAGATCGAAGGCGCCAAGCTTGGCGTCGTAGGCGGCGCGGATCTTGCGCGCCAGATTTTGCGCTTTGGCGTAGAAGCGCCCGCGATAATGGGTGATAAAATATTGGCCGACCATCATCGAAATCTTCAGACTGTCGGAGAGATCGTCGGCCTTGTCCCGCCAATTCGCGTGGGCGTCGAGCAAACTGACGGTGTAGAGCCCCTTCCAGTTGAAGCCCATGCCGTTGCCCAGCATCATTTGCGCCTGCAAGCCTTCGAGCGCGATCGGCGTCCAGATGGCGGGGGCGAGGCGGTGCTCGGGGATCGAAACGGACTCGACGCTCGCCCCCAGCGCCTTGAACCGCTCCGCCGCCGCGCGCACGCTCTCGTCGACGTCCTTTTCGCTGTTGGCGTGACCGAAGCCTTCCGACACGACGCCGATCTTGAGCCCTTTGACGCCGCGCGTGAGCGCGGCCGTGTAGTTGCCGACCTTGGGTGCGTATTGCCGGGGATCGAGCCCGTCGGCGCCGGCGAGCACCTCCAGCATGAGCGCATTGTCGGCCACCGTCGCCGACATCGGCCCCGTATGGTCGATCGTCGATTCAATCGGCATCACGCCGGTGTAGGGCACCAGCCCATGCGTCGGCTTCATGCCGTAGATGCCGCAGAACGAGGAGGGCATGCGGATCGAGCCGCCTTGATCGCCGCCAATCGCAAGATCGACTTCGCCCGCCGCGACCAGCGCGCCGCTGCCCGAGGACGAGCCGCCGGCGGAATAGCCGTGCTTGTGCGGATTATGCACCGGCCCTAGCGCGCCGGTGTGGCTGCCGCCGGAAAGGCAGAACAATTCGCAATGGGATTTGCCTTTGATCACCGCGCCGGCGTCCAGCAATCGGGTCACGATCGTCGCGTCGATGTTGGGGATATAGCCCTCCAGCGTCGAGGAGCCGTTCATCATCGGCACGCCGGCGACGCAGACATTGTCCTTGATCGCCACCGTCTTGCCCTTGAGCTTGCCCGTCGGCGCGCCGTTAATCTCCGTCCTGACATACCAGGCGTTGAGCGGGTTTTCCTCCGCCGACGGCCGATAGCCCGGCGTGCGCGGGTATTTGACGACCGGAATCTCATCCGGCGTCTGGTCGACGATGTCGTAGGCCGCGAAGTTCCCCTCCATCAGGGAGAGAAACTCCGCCACCCGCTCAATCGACATGTTCATGCCGAAGCTGTCGACGATATCAACCATCTGTTCGAGTGTGGGGCGTTTGACCGACATGGGCTTCCTCCGTTGCCGTTGATGCTAGGCGCCGCAGCTATTCGTTGACGCCGATGAATTCGTGAATGAGCCCGACATCGTGAAGTTCGTCCGGCCTCGCCGAGCGCACGATAGCGCCCTTCTGGATCATCAGCACACGCTGCGACAGCGCGGCGATGAACTCCAGGTTCTGTTCGACCAGGATCATCGTCAAGCCCCCCCGGTCGCGGAAGCCCAACATCGTCTCGACGATTTCGTCGATGATCGAGGGTTGGATTCCTTCGGTCGGCTCGTCGAGCAATATGAGCTTGGGCGCGCCAACCAGACAACGCGCGATCGCCAATAGCTGTTGCTCTCCGCCGGACAAGGCGCCGCCGGGCCGATCAATCAGCGGCTTCAGTCGCGGAAAGGCGTCAAGCGCCGTCGCGATGGCGGCCGCCTCGTCGCCTTTGCGCTTCAGCGCGCCCATCGCCAAGTTTTCGTGCACGCTGAGCTGGGGGAAGATTTCGCGGCCCTGCGGCACGTAGCCGATCCCTGCGCGGGCGCGCCGGAACGGCTCGGCGCGCGTCAGTTCGGCGCCGTCGAACGTCACGCGCCCCGAGGTGGCGGGCAGGTAGCCCATCAGCGCGCGCAGCAAAGTCGTCTTGCCCATGCCGTTGTGGCCGAGCACGCCGACGAATTCGCCCTCCGCAACCCCAAACGTCACGTTGTTGAGGATCGGGATGCGGCCGTAACCCGCGCTGAGACGATCGACCTCCAGCATCATGCGGCGGCCTGCTTGCCGAGATAGACGTCGCGCACGGTCGGGTTGCGCATGATCGCCTCGACATTGTCCTCGACCAGCACGGCGCCCTGGTTGAACACCGTCACCCGGGTGGCGATCATGCGGATGAACTGCATGTCGTGTTCGACCACGATGAGCGCCTTGGTCTTGTTGATCTCGCGCACGAGATCAACGGTGCGCAGAACTTCTTCGTCGGTCATGCCGGCCGCGGGCTCGTCGAGCAGCACCAGCTCGGGATCGGTCGACAGCACCACGCCTAGCTCGACCCATTGTCGTTGACCGTGCGCGAGCTGGCCGACGACCCGCGACGCGATTGCGCCGATCCCGACGCGCTCGAGCATCTCGTCGACAATGGCGTTGGCCCGCCGGCCGCGACCGACGCGCGCCGCCGCGAGCCACAGGTTCTCGCGCACGCTGAGGCCGTCAAACACGCTGGGAACCTGGGTCTTGATGCCGATGCCCCGGCGGGCGATCTCGTGCGACTGGCTGTGCGAAATGTCTGTGCCGCGGAACAGCACCGTGCCGGAGGTTGGCTGCAACTGCCCGGTCAGCATCTTGAAGAAAGTGCTCTTGCCGGCGCCGTTCGGCCCGATCAGGCAGCGAAGCTCGCGCTCGGCGAGGACGAAGTTGACGTCGCGCACCGCCTGCACGCCGCCAAAGCGCATGCCGAGGCCGCGCGTCTCGAGCAGCGG
>JANYIH010000077.1 GCA_025358745.1 Hyphomicrobiales bacterium
TATCGCTGGGACCCCGTCGCCGAGACGGACGAGACGCTGACCTGGATCACCGGCATGCGCACGGTGACCAGCGCCGGCGACGTCAACACCCAGACCGGCATGGCGAGCCACATGTATTTCGTCGCCCGTTCGATGGTGGACGAATACTTCTACTCCGCCGACGGCGAGTTGCTGGTCGTGCCGCAGCAGGGTCGCCTGCGCTTTCACACCGAGCTTGGGATCATCGACGTCGAGCCCAAGGAGATCGCGCTGTTGCCACGCGGCCTCGTCTATCGCGTCGAAGTGCTGGAAGGCCCGTGTCGCGGCTTCGTCTGCGAGAATTACGGGCAGAAGTTCGATCTGCCCGACCGCGGCCCGATCGGCGCCAATTGCCTCGCCAATCCCCGCGATTTCAAGACGCCCGTTGCCGCGTTCGAGGATCGCGAAACGCCGTCGCGTGTCGTCGTCAAATGGTGCGGGCAGTTCCACGAGACGCGGATCGGCCACAGCCCACTCGATGTGGTGGCCTGGCACGGCAATTACGCCCCGTGCAAATACGATCTGCGCACCTATTCCCCCGTCGGCGCGATATTGTTCGACCATCCCGACCCGTCGATCTTCACCGTGCTGACGGCGCCGTCCGGGATCGAAGGGACGGCCAATATTGATTTCGTGCTGTTTCGCGAGCGCTGGCTGGTGGCCGAACACAGTTTCCGCCCGCCCTGGTACCACAAGAACGTGATGTCGGAGATGATGGGCAACATCTATGGCGTCTATGACGCCAAGCCCAAGGGTTTTGTCCCCGGCGGCCTGAGCCTGCACAATTGCATGCTGCCGCATGGACCCGACCGCAACGCGTTCGACCGCGCTTCAACCGTGGCGTTGAAGCCGGAAAAGCTCGAAGAGACAATGAGTTTCATGTTCGAGACGCGCTTTCCGCAGCATCTCACGCCCTGGGCGGCCGGGCATCCGGCGATGCAGTCGGATTACATCGACTGCTGGGCCAGTCTGGAGAAGAAGTTCGACGGTTCGCCGGGCGGGAAATAGAAGCGGCGCCGCCACGCCGTAGCGTGGCGGCGCAAGGCAGACGTTCAGCCGCGCTTGCGGTTCTGGCCGAGGCCGATTTTCTTGGCCAGCGCCGAGCGGGTGGCCGCGTAATTTGACGCGACCATCGGATAGTCGGCGGCAAGATTCCATTTCGTCCGATATTGGTCGGGCGTCATGCCGAGCGAGGCGAGATGCCGCTTCAGCGACTTGAACTTACGTCCATCGTCGAGGCAGATCAGGTAATCCGGCGTGATCGACTTACGTACGGGAACGGCCGGCGTCAAAACTTCCGGTTCGCTCGCCGCCGGGGCGGCGCCGCCGCCGGAAATCTTCATCAAGGCGGCGTGGACCGAAGTTATCAAGCCGGGAAGTTCGGAAACCGGCAGAGAGTTGTGGCCCACAAATGCTGAAACTACCTCGGCCGCCAACGCCACATAGTCGCTTGTCGCCGAATCAGCTATCGTCATGACTTTCCCCCAAGTGAATGTCTACGAATTATTTATACGATTATCGGTAATTCGCAATAGGCGCCGGAAGTGATTCTTCCAAAATAATCACAACTGCCTATCGAGGAACACGCAACCCTTCATACATTTTAATATTGCCGTCGGTTCAGTTCGTCGCTTCCGCCTTCATCGACAATGCGAGCCATGTCTCCTCGGCGGCATCAAGGGCGCGTTCAAGTTCCCGGCGCTTGGCGGCAAGATCAAGCGCCTGCGTCGACGAGGCGCCGTGCACCGCGGCCTTGGTGAGCGCCTCATCCACTCGCCTCAACAGGTCCTGAAAGCGATGCACCTTCTGTTCCGCAGCGGTAATCTGCCGATCGAGCGACGTTTCTTGCCCGCGCGCCGCCGGGACGACCTTGGGCCGCGCCGTCGGCTTCTCCGCGGACTGGCCAAGCACCAGGCGGGCGTAATCGTCGAGATCGCCGTCGAAATTGCGCACCTGAGCGCCCCCGACAATCCAAAGCCGGTCCGCGCACGCCTCCAGCAGCCGCCGATCATGCGAGATGAGGATGCAGGCGCCCTCGTATTCGTTAATCGCCTCGATCAGTTCGGCGCGACTGTCGATGTCGAGATGGTTGGTCGGCTCGTCGAGGATCAGCAATTGCGGGCCCTCGAACGTCGTCAGCCCCATCAGCAGCCGCGCCTTTTCGCCGCCCGAAAGCTGCTCGACCGGCGTGTTGGCGCGCGCGGAGGAAAAGCCGACGCGCGCCACGCGGGCGCGGATTTTGGCCTCCGGCTCGCCGCGCATCCTGGCGGCGATGTGGCTGTAGGCGCTGCCGCCGGAGGCGAGGTCGTCGACTTGATGCTGCGCGAAAAAGCCGGCTTCGAGCTTGCTCGCCCGCACCATCTTGCCCGACATCGGCTCCATGCGCCCGCCCATCAGCTTGGCGAAAGTGGATTTGCCGTTGCCGTTGGCCCCGATCAGGCCGATGCGGTCGTCGGCCTGCAACGTCAGGCTCAAGCGGGACAATACCGCGCGGCCGTCGTAGCCGACGCTCACCCCCTCCAGCGCCACCAGCGGCGAGGCGAGCTTCTTTGAAATCGGAGGCCACTTGAACGGCAGCACGCTGTCGTCAACCGTCACCGCGACCGGCGCCATCCTGGCCAGCATCTTCAGGCGCGACTGCGCCTGCGTCGCCTTGGTGGCGCTGGCGCGGAACCGGTCGACGAAGCTCTGGAGGTGTTTGCGCTTTTCCTCCTGCTTCTTGGCCGCCTTTCCCTGCAGGGTCATCATCTCGGCGCGCAGACGCTCGAAGCTGGTGTAGCCGCCGGTCCACAGGGTCAGCTTGCCGCGGTCGAGGTGCAGGATGTGGTTGGCGACGTCGTCGAGCAGGTCGCGGTCGTGGCTGATGACCAACACGGTGGCGGGATAGGTCTTGAGGTAATCGACCAGCCACAACGTTCCTTCGAGATCGAGGTAGTTGGTCGGCTCGTCGAGCAGCAGCAGGTCGGGCGCGGAGAACAGCACCGCCGCCAGCGCCACCCGCATCCGCCAGCCGCCGGAGAATTCGGACAAGGCGCGCCCCTGCGCGGCCTCGTCGAAGCCAAGACCCGCCAGGATGCGCGCGGCGCGCGCCGGCGCGGCATGGGCCTCGATGTCGGCGAGCCGGGTCTGGATTTCGGCGATGCGATGCGGGTCGTGCGCGTGGTCGGCTTCCGCCAGCAGGCTGCGGCGCTCCACGTCGGCGTCGAGCACGAAGGCGATCAGGCTCTGGGGGCCGCCCGGCGCCTCCTGCTCGACCGAGCCGATGCGCGCGTTGCGGGAGGTCGAGATCGCGCCCGATTCCGGGGCAAGCTCGCCGCGCACGATGCGGAACAGGGTGGTTTTGCCCGCGCCGTTGCGCCCGACCAGCCCGACATGCGCGCCGGTCGGCAGCGCGACGCTGGCGTGGTCGATCAGCAGCCGTTCGCCGATGCGGAAAGTGAGATCGTTGATATGCAGCATGGCGGGCTTTTGCGCCGAGCCGCGCGGCGGAGCAAGGGCTGAGGTTCAGGGCCTCAACATTCGCTCGACGTCGGCGAGCGTCGACCGGCAGCCCACGTCATCGCCCGCGCTCTGCTGCGCCTTCGCCTTGGCCAGCAAGGCGACGAGATTGTCGCGCGATTGCATTTTCGCCTTCGCCACCGATCGCTGCGTGGGTTGGTGCATCAACTGCGCGTCTTTGGTCTGCTTGCGCGTGCCCGAAACTTGCGGATGCGCGTCGAGATAGGATTGCAGGTCATCGACCATCTGGCCGCAGGTCGCGCCCGGCGCGGCGTGGACCCCGCTAGCGGCCAATCCCGCGACAAGGATTGCGGCGACACGGCGAAACATGGCGAGGCCCTCCCGACAGGCCAGACTAGCACCGCGAATGCCCCCGCCTCAAGGCCGCCCGTCACGATTTCGTCGCACGCGTGTTGTCCACCGCCCCTGCGTCGGCTAGAGCCGCCGCGGAGGCTCACCCCATGAACTATTTCCAGCGTTTCACCTTCCTGTTCTCGGCCCCCAACTTCGACGCCGACGATCTCGAAGGCAATCGCGTCGCCCAGATCATCGCCGCGATCGACCGCATGGGCTTTCAGGTTGTGCGGGCGCGGCGGGTGGACGACGCCGAGATCGCCGTGCAGACCGACGCGGCGATCGGCTGCATGGTGGTCGACTGGGGCAAGAAGGGGCTGGAGGGCAAGGCGGCCTCGCTGATCAACCTGATGCGCAAACGCGGCCTCGAAATGCCGATCGTCATTCTCGTGCGCGGCAAGAGGTTCGAGGACATTCCCGTCGAGGTGCTCGATTTCATCGACGGCTATGTGTTCCTGGCCGAGGAGACGCCGGAATTCATCGCCAAGAACCTCGTTTCGCGGCTCAAGCAATATGCGGAGACGCTGAAGACGCCGTTCTTCGGCGCGCTGGTCGACTACGCCGAAGAAGGCAACCAGCTCTGGACCTGCCCCGGCCACAACGGCGGCATTTTCTACAACCGCTCGCCGATCGGGCGCATCTTCATGGAGCATCTGGGCGAGGCGATCTTCCGCGACGACCTCGACAATTCCGTGCTGGAGCTGGGCGATCTGCTCACCCACGAAGGCCCGGCGCTGAAGGCGCAGAAGGAGGCGGCGGTCATCTTCGGCGCGGAAAAAACCTATTTCGTGCTGAACGGCACCTCGTCATCCAACAAGATCGTGCTCGGCAATCTCATCGCCGACGGCGATCTCGTGCTGTTCGACCGCAACAACCACAAGGCGGCCCATCACGGCGCCTTGCTGATCTCGGGCGGAATTCCGGTCTATCTCTCCACCGACCGCAACGCGCATGGCCTGATCGGCCCCATCGACGCCGACGAATTCGACGAGGCGGCGCTGCGCGAGAAAATCCGCACCCATCCGCTCGTCACCGACAAGGGAGCGTGGAAGAAGCAGCGCCCGTTCCGCGTCGCCGTGATCGAGCAATGCACCTATGACGGCACGATCCTCGACGCCGAGCGGGTGATGGAGCGCATCGGCCATCTCTGCGACTATATCTTGTTCGACGAGGCCTGGGCCGGCTTCATGAAGTTCCATCCGATCTACGAGCGCCGCTTCGCCATGGGCCTGCGCGCCCTGGGGCCGACCTCGCCGGGGATCGTGGCGACGCAATCCACCCACAAGCAGCTCGCCAGTTTCAGCCAGGCGAGCCAGATCCACATTCGCGACCGCCACATCAAAGGCCAGCGCCGCCGCGTCGAGCATCGCCGCTTCAACGAAGGCTTCATGCAGCACGCTTCGACCTCGCCGTTCTACCCGCTGTTCGCCTCGCTCGATGTCGGCGCGCAGATGATGAAGGGCAAATCGGGCGAAGTGCTGTGGGACGACACGATCCGGCTCGGCATCGAATTGCGCAAGAAGCTGCGCGCGATCCGGCGCGAATTCGACGAGAAGGAACGCGATCCGCAGCGGCGCTGGTTCTTCGATCCGTTCGTGCCCGACCGGGTCGAAATTCCCGACGTCTCGGCGGCGGGGCGGGTGCATAACGTGCCCTGGGAATCGATCTCGACCGACCAGCTCTCGCGCGATCCGCGCTACTGGATGTTGCAGCCCGGCGCCGACTGGCACGGCTTCACCAAGGTCGAGGCGGGCTTTGCGATCACCGATCCGGCCAAGCTGACCCTGTTGACGCCGGGCTTCGACCGCAAAACGGGGGAATACGCCGACCACGGCGTCCCTGCGCCGGTCGTCGCGCAATTCCTGCGCGAGGACGGCGTCGTGCCGGAGAAGAACGATCTCAACTCGCTATTGTTTTTGCTGACGCCCGGCGTCGAATCGAGCAAGGCCGGCACACTGGTCTCGGCCCTGGTCGCTTTCAAACGCCATCACGACGACAACGCGCTGCTCGACGACGTGATGCCCGAATTCGTCGCCAAGCGGCCGCAACGCTACCACGGCCGCCGCTTGCGCGACCTCTGCGCCGACATGCACGCCTTTTATCGACAGGAGCGCGTCTCGACCCTGCAACGCGCGCAATTCACGCCCGCCCACCTGCCCGAGATCGCGATGTCGCCGCGCGAGGCCGCCAAACAGCTCGTGCGCAACAACGTCGATTATCTTCCCATCGACGAGATCGAGGGCCGGATCGCGACGACGCTGTTTGTCGTCTATCCCCCGGGCATCGCCACTATTGTGCCGGGGGAGCGGCTGGACGCGCGCGCGCAGCCGATGATCGACTATCTGAAGGCGTTCGAACGCGCCTCCAACCAATTCCCGGGCTTCGAGTCGGAAATCCAGGGGCTTTACCGGGAGCCGCAAGCGGACGGGAAAATCCGGTTTTACACCTATGTCGTGCGCGAAGGCGCGGACGACTGACAGGGGCTCAACGCGCTGCCGCGCGCGCGACGTCCCGCTTCGACTGCGGCGCGATTCTGATCGCGTCGGCGTCGACGGTGCAGGCGATGGCCAAGGCGGCGCCGAAGCCGGCGTCGAGTTCGCTGCGTCCGCCGGCGGCGATCTGCAACACCATCCGGCGCGGCGCGCGGCTCAAGGCGTCGTCGTCGGCCCGCGCTTGCAACACTGTCACGTCGCACCGGTCGGGCCCGGCGAGGAAATAGCCGACAAACCTCTCGGCGCCGACGACATGGTTGAACCCCGCCATCGGCTTGTAGGTCGAGACCACTTTCATAGGGCTCGGGTGATTCTCCGCTCCGACCGGAGCGGAGAGCGAAGCCGCTGTCGAAATTACCGCCAGGATATTGATAATATTCATAGCTCCATCTCCGAATGTATCGCGGGTCGGGGCGCCGCGAGCCCACTCAACGCGAATTCCTGTTCCATGATTTGTACATTCGTCTGACATCTCGCGCAAATGTTTGTTGCGGTGCAAAATGTCGCATCGCGGATTTGAGGCTGGGTTCAATATTTTCTAACGCAATGAATTCAATGTCATAACTCGCAATATCGTCGTTGTCCTCGCAAACGCGCAATGCTGCGATGCACAATTCAGGCGGCGACGATGTGGTTCAGCCGACGCTATCTCGCCAAATGCTTGTAGACGGTCGTCCTCGACAGCCCGAGCTTGCGGGCGGTTTCCGCGACATTGCCTGAGCAAAGACCGTGCGTCGCCGCGATCTCCTCGCAGAAGCGACGGTCCAGCGCCGACTCGCGGCACGCGGGGCAGGCGCGCGGCGCGCTCGGGTCGGGATCGAACGAGTCCTCGTCGAGATAGGCCATGCCGCGCCGGATTAGCGCGCGTTGCAGCGCGTGGCGCAATTCGCGGATATTGCCGGGCCAGGCGCGACGCGCGAGCGCTGCTATCGCCGCGTCGGTGATCGGCGCCCCCGGCGCCAGCGCGCTGACGAGCGCGCGCACGATGTCGGCGAAGTCCGTGCGCTGGCGCAGCGGCGGCAGGTCGATCGTGACGGCCGCCAACCGGTGCATCAGGTCGAGGCGAAACCGCCGCGCCTCGACCAGTTCTTGCAAGGGACGATTGGTCGCCGAAACGATCTGCACATCGACCGTCGTTGTCGCGCGCGCCCCGACCGCGCGCGCCTCGCCGCTGTCGAGCAGACGCAGCAGCGAGGTCTGCGCCTCCAGCGGAACGTCGGCGACCTCGTCGAGAAACAGCACGCCGCCTTCGGCCTGCCGCACCAATCCCGCCGCGCCCTCCGCGCGCGCGTTGGTGAAAGCGCCGCGTTCGTGACCGAACAATTCGGCGATGAACAGGCCCTCCGGCAAGGCGCCGCAATTGACGGCGACGAAGGGGCCGGCGCGGCGCGAGACTGCGTGCACGTGGCGCGCCATCAATTCCTTGCCGACGCCCGTCTCGCCGCTGATGTGGATCGGCATGCCAAGCCCGAGCGCGGCTTCGAGATCGGCGAGGCTCGCCGCAATGCGAGGATCGGCGCAGACGAAGGGCGGCCGCTTCGGTTGCGCAGCGACCGGGCGCGGCGTTCGCTTGGCGCCGATCTGCCGGCAGACCATCGACACGCCGCTGCCGGCGCGGTCGCGGATGCGGGCGACCTGTCCGCTCAGCATTTCCGACAGCGCGTCGGCGAACCTTCGCTCGAACAGCGCCGCGAAATCGGCCCCGCTGCGCGCGGGCAGACCGCTCAGCAAGGCTGCTCCCGCGCGGTTGATGGAAACAATCTCGCCATCGGCGGAAATCGCCAGCAACCCCGCCGACAGCGTATCGAGAAATTCTCCGCGCGGGTGGAAGGCGAGAATGAAATGCTCGCGCTCCTGGCGAAACATCATGCTGTTTTCGATCTGCACCGCCGCCATCTTGACCAGCGCATGGGTGTGCTGCTGTCGCGCCTCGTTGGCGCAGGAGGCGTCGAGCAATCCAACCAGCGCGCCGCTGGGATCGACGATCGGCGCCGCCACGCAGCTCAATTCGCTATGACAGGCGAAGAAGTGCTCTCGTCCATAGACCGCCGCCGCCCGTCCGGTCGCCGCCGCCAGCCCCAGCGCGTTGCAGCCGCGCTCGCGCTCGCCCCAAACGCTGCCGGGAATGACGGTCCGGCCCGCTTCGCTGTCGGCGAACACGCGATCGCTCAGCGTATCCAGCACCATGCCCTCGGCGTCGGCGAAGGCGATCATGAAATTCGAGCCGGCGATCTGCGCGTGCAATGTTTGCATTTCCGCCAGCGCCAGCGCCCGCAGCAGTTTGGCCTCGTCGCGCCGCCGCACGACCTCGGCGAAAGGCTGGACGACCGCAGGGGGCTTGCCGGCGGGATCGAGCCCAAAGCTGAGCGAACGGCGCCAGCTGTCGGCGATCGCCACGGGAACGGCGGCCTCGGGGAAACGCTGTCCGTTCTCAAGCGCGGATCGGGCGCGGTCCAATGGGGTCAGAGGCTGCATGGCTTGGCTCGCTATCATCGCCACGAGGGGGGAGGCGCCAACGTCCAGATAGTGAACATATCTCGACGGCGCCTGTTCAATCGGTTGACAAAGGAGATTCCGCAACGCGCTGAAATAAGGGCGAGGCGGTCATGGCGCCTTCCTTGCGCTGGGAAATGCGGCGACGGCGGCTCGATCCGTCGGGCAAGGGAGGTTGGTCCATGAAGGCGCAGGTGCTGAGGAAATACGACGACAAGCTGACGTCGAAGGAATGGGTCGCCGAGGAGAAAGTCGCCGACCCCAAAATCGAGAAATCGACCGACGTGATCGTGCGCATCGGCGGCGCGGGCGTATGCCGCACCGATCTGCACATCATCGAGGGCGTGTGGCGCCCGCACACCGACCCGACCGCCGACAAGTTGCTGCCCATCATCATGGGGCACGAGAACGCCGGCTGGGTCGAGGAGATCGGCAAGGAGGTCGAGGGGATCAAGGTGGGCGACCCCGTCATCGTGCATCCCAAGATCACCGGCGGCACTTGCCTGGCCTGCCGGCGCGGCTTCGACATGCACGGGCCGGGCAAATTCCCGGGGCTTGATTGCAACGGCGGCTACGCCGAATACCTTTGCACCTCCGAGCGCAACATCGTGCCGCTGCCCAAGACGCTGTCGCCCAAAGAGGTCGCCCCCTACGCCGACGCGGGCCTGACCGCCTATCGCGCGGTGAAGAAGGCGACTCGCACGCTGCTGCCGGGAGAGACCTGTGTCGTCATCGGCGCCGGCGGGCTCGGCCATATCGGCGTGCAATGCCTGCGCGCGATGTGCGCCGCCGACATCATCGTGGTCGACAAGTCCGACGCTTCGCTGCAACTGGCCAAGAAGCTGGGCGCGCACAAGCTCGTCAAGGCCGACGGCAACGAGGTCGAGGCGGTGCTCGAAATGACCGGCGGCGCGGGCGCCGAGGCCGTGATCGACTTCGTCGGCGAGAAAGGCACGACAGCCAAGGGCCTCAGGATGACGCGGCCGATGGGCAGTTATTACATCGTCGGCTATGGCGAGGACATCCAGATCCCCACCGTGGACCTGATCATCACCGAGCGCAACATCATCGGCAACCTCGTCGGCACCTGGGCCGAGCTGGTGGAACTGATGGCGCTCGCCGACCGCGGGCTTATCGAACTGACGACGAAGGAGTATAAGCTCTCTGAAGCCAATGCCGCGCTGCACGATCTGCACAACGGCAAGATTCACGGCCGCGCGGTGCTGGTGCCCTGAACGCGGCCTGAAGTAGCGCGCGGCGCGCGTGACTTGCAAAAACGGGCGCGGGGCCGGTCCCCGCGCCGGACTTCGGCGCGGCGAGCAACCATGTGCAAAATCTTGCAGGACGACAACGTCGAGGAGTTTCGCACCGTGACCCGGTCGATTCGCATTCGCGGTCATTCGACCAGCCTGAGACTTGAAGCCGGCTTCTGGCGCGCGCTTGACGATTTCGCGCGCGGCGCAGGTCTGACCACCCCCAAACTGATCGAGACGCTGCACGCGGAAGCCTCCGAATTGCTGCACGCCGCCGACGATTCGGCGCTCAACCTCGCCTCGATCCTGCGCACCGCCTGTTTGCTGATGGAGCGACGCGCCCAGCGCGCCTCCGCGTAAGGCGTCAATTCGGTTGCGACGGCGGCGGCGCTGCGGGCTTTTTCTCGGCCAACCAGCGGGCCGCGAGCACAAGCGCGCCCATGGCGAAATCCTTTCCGTGCGCTGCGGCCATCTCCTGGCCGATTTCGGCCAGACGTTCGAAGAAACGGTCCTTGCTTTCCTGATCGGGGTCGACGGCGGCGGTGTTCATGGAGATCCTCATTGCGGTTACGATTTGAACAAAGCTTCTGGCAACGAAACCAGCGACAGACCTTCGCCGGCAGTGAGGCCAAGCGTTCGCCCGTCCCCCGACCAAAGCAGCGCACGAGGCTCAAGCCCCGCCGCCTGCAATATGAGTTCGTCGCGTCCGCCAATCTCGGCGATCACGAACTGGCCGCTGGAATAAACGGCGGCGACAAGCTTTCGCGTGGGGTGGATCGCGACTTCGACAACGGGAACCAGGCCCGGCCGCCCGGTCTCCAACGCGCCGGAGCGATCCGCGCCGAACGGCGGGCGCGCCAAATCCCAAGCGGCGATGCGAAACGCTCCGGAAGTGACGAGCGCGTTGGCCGCGACGCTGAACGCCGCCGAGCGCGGCGCCACCGGAAAATCGGCGATGGCGCCGAAACGATCGCCGTCGACATCGAGCAGCGCGAGCCCGCCCTTGCCGCAGATCGCGACGAGAAAGGCGGCGTCGGCGCGCCAATTGATGCGCTCGATCCGCTGCGGACATTTGTAACGACGCACGATCTCGAACGGCGTTTCGCGCCGCGTCAGCCACAGAGAGTCGCCGCAGCCGAAAGCGATCCAGCCGCCGTCAGGCGAGATCGCCACCGCCTGAGCGCCCCAATCCGCCCCGCCCTGCACGGCGCCGCCTTGGGAATCGCGGATCTCCACCCCGTTTTGCGCAACGATGACCGTCATGCCGGAGGCAGCGCCATGATCGAGCGCGAGCACGTCGCCGCCCAGGCTCGGCTCCATCGCCCCTTCCGTCCCCTGCGCCGTCACCCGCGCAAGCTCGCGCCCGCGCGCAATGAGGAAGGACTCGCCCGGACCCGCCGCGATCCGCACCGGCCGGTCGCCGTGCGCGGCAAGCACCAGAGCCGGCGCCGGCTCGGCGCGCCTTGCTGTAATTGTGCGACGTCCCGCATCATCTTCCGCGATGCGGCTTTCCGGCGGCTCGGGATCGGCGACCGCAACGAGCGCGACGCGCCCGTCCTGCAAGGCCGCCGCCACCGCGCTCGAATTTGCATTGAAATACAGACCCGTCGCGGGGGCGGGCAAACGCCATTGCCGCGCCAGCAGGTCGAACAAGGGAAATGCGCCCGGACTCTCTCGGCTCAACCTCGTCTCCTCCCGCGTCGTTCAATCTCGCGAGACCGCCTCGATTTCAAGGTCGGTCTCGGACAGGCTCTGTTCGATCTCGGCGATCAGCGCCTCGCAGCGCGCCATGCCGCTATCGGCCTCTTCGGCGCGACATTGCGCTTCGTGCAGATCGCGCTGCAAATCCTGGGCCGCGGCCAGCGCGTCGCCCGAAAGCTCGCAACGCAGCGCGTCCATCTCGGCCGACATGCGCATCTGATGCCATTTTTGCATCTGCGAGGTCGCCTGCGACAGCCGGCCGACCAGATCCAGCCGTCGGCGCAACAATTCCGGCAATTGCAGTTCAGCGTTGCACATGCGACCTCCTGAACTTGACGTCAACCGCACAAGAGCCAGCGCGATATGTTGAACGATCTCGGCGGCCGGTTCCTGGCGGCGTTGACTGAAGTCGCCGAGGCGCGCTTGGGCGCCGAGCATCCCTTTGTGAAAGCCTGCCGCGAAGCCGCCGCGACCGCAGATCCGACCCCCGCGCGCATTCCGTTTGAGGCGCTCGCGCCTGCTGAAGCGGACGCGCTGTTGGCCGAAGTCCACCAGCGCCTGCGCGAAGACGGCGGCGCCATTCTCGGCGCCTGGTCGCCCCGATCGCCTTCGCGGCCGCACTGAATCCTCTCATGGCTCGACCCGTTTCGCCCCCGGCGCGCGATAGGCTTCGAGATCGTTCTGCAATCCGCCCAACTGGCGCTGAAACTGCGCTTCCGCGTCGGCGATATGGCTCCTTAGGTGATCCCAGATGTCGACCCGCAGCAACCCTCCGGAATCGCCGGTGAGACGCTCGATATGTTCAAGGCTGAACTGATGCGTAACCTCAACGCCCGAGACGACGAAGTCGCGCAGCTTCAAGGCGTGTGTCTCGCAAAAGGCGCGCAATAGCGGGTGCGTCTGCGGCGTCGCTCCGACTTTTTCGAGCCGGTCGAGAACGAAAGCCTGAAAATATTCGAGCAGGCGAAGGCGGCTCTCGCCCAGAAAACGCAGAGTGAAGATCGCGTCCCGCGGCAACAACTCCACCAGCGCGTCCGCGACATGCGGGTTTGCCTGAGGTTTCCCCTCCGACCCCAACCAGCTCTCGTTCCGATCAGGCTCGGACATGGACACGTTCTCCCAAACCGGATCAGCCGTCGCCTTGTTTGTTTGAACGCTACATGGCCCCTTCCATGCTGTCAAAACAATCAAAAGCGACGAAACGCATCGAATTCGACAAACTGTAACGACTTGAGCCGGACGAACAGTTCCATCTGTAAAGGAACGTTACAACTTGCCTCGCAACGCTGAGTCATCGTGACGGAATATATGATCGAGCGGTTGGCACGGGTGTTGCTTCACCATAACCAGAACAA
This sequence comes from Hyphomicrobiales bacterium, assembly GCA_025358745.1. Lineage (GTDB taxonomy): Bacteria > Pseudomonadota > Alphaproteobacteria > Rhizobiales > Beijerinckiaceae > Roseiarcus. Next base: position 13,165 of record JANYIH010000077.1, read on the forward strand.
TGCGTGCGCCTAGCGCGTCGCTCAAAGAACGAAGGCTCGGGGACGAACGTCGAAAGGGCTATCCTCGACACCTTTGCCGATTTCGACTCGCACACGAGCAAACGGTCGAGCCTCAAGCGCGACCGATTGGTCGGACACACCAACGGCGCGAACCGCCGTGTGGACAGGGAGACGCAAATGTCGACACTAACGCTCAATAAAATAACGTCGCAGCGTGGCATATCGGTCGGCGAAGCCACGAAGAAGATCGCCGACCTCGGCTGGAACCCGAGCTACGTCCAGGAAGCGATGACCTTCCCGACGGACTACAAGATCAAGAAAGCGCCGCGCGACCCGATGAAACAGGTGCTGCGTTCCTACTTCCCCATGCAGGAAGAAAAGGACAATCGCGTCTATGGCGCGCTCGACGCGGCGCTGCGCGGCGACATGTTCCGCAATGTCGAGCCGCGTTGGGTCGAATGGATGAAACTGTTCCTGGCCATCATCCCGTTCCCCGAAATCTCGGCGGCGCGCTCGATGGCGATGGTGGCGCGGCTCGCGCCGGGCGAGGATCTTCGCACCGGTTTCACCATGCAGATGGTCGATGAATTCCGCCATTCCACGATTCAGATGAACCTGAAGAAGTGGTATATGGAAAACTACATCGATCCGGCCGGCTTCGACATCACCGAGGAAGCGTTCGGCAAGTGCTATGCGACCACGATCGGCCGTCAGTTCGGCGAAGGCTTCATCACCGGCGACACGATGACCGCCGCCTGCATGTATCTGACCGTCGTGGCCGAAACGGCGTTCACCAATACGCTGTTCGTCGCCATGCCTTCGGAAGCCGCCCGTAACGGCGACTACGCGCTGCCGACGGTGTTCCTCTCGGTCCAGTCCGACGAAAGCCGGCACATCGGCAATGGCCATTCGTTGTTGATGGCGGCGCTGAAGGAGCCTGAAAACCACCTGCTGCTGGAGCGCGATCTGAAATACGCCTTCTGGCAGAACCACGCCATCGTCGACGCCGCGATCGGCACCTTCATCGAATACGGCACCACCAACCGCGACAAGAACAAGGAGTCCTACGCGGAAATGTGGCACCGCTGGATCTTCGAGGATTATTACCGCACCTATATGCTGCCGCTGGAGAAATACGGCATCAAGGTGCACCACGACGACGTGCACACAGCCTGGAACCGGATCGTCAAGAAGTTCTACGTCCACAAGACGGCGCAGTTCTTCTCCGTCGGTTGGCCCGTCAACTTCTGGCGCATCGAGGCCCAACGCGACAAGGACTTCGAGTGGTTCGAGGCCAAATATCCCGGCTGGTACGCCGAGTTCGGCGATTTCTGGAAGTGGTACGACAAGCTGAGCCATCGTGGCCAGAAGAACATTCTGTTCAATGGCGACACCGGCTACGTCTATCCGCACCGCTGCTGGAGCAACCTGGTGCCCTGCCTTATTCGTGAGGACATCGTCACCGGCGAGATCGACGGCAAGCTCTACACCTTTGGCCACGAGATCGATCGCTGGACGGCGGTGGAGGCCTTCTCCAACGAGTATCAGGGCCGACCGACACCGGCGATGGGCCGGTTCAGCGGCAAGCGCGAGTGGGAATCGTTGTATGACGGTTGGGATCTGGCCGACGCCATCAAGGATCTCAACTTTGTCCGTCCCGACGGCAAGACGCTGATCCCGCAACCGCACCTGCGTTTCGACGACAAGGATATGTGGACCCTCGACGACGTGCGCGGCAACATATTGGGCTCGCCGCTCAACGCGCTGCGCGCTCTGTCGCCTGAGGAGCGCGAGAAGTCGCTCGCCGAATATCGCAAGGGCTTCAAGATCAATCCCTGCAATTAAGCTGACCGGCGCGGCGGCCCTCGTCGCCGCGCCTTTCGCCTCCTCATACATCGCAAGCAACGCCGCGATCCGCGACGGGCAGGCAAGCTGTGCGTTCGACGGCAAGCTGAGAGATTCTGCAAAATGTGCGCTCACCTGGTGCGATTGGAGCCTGTGGGAGTCGAGTTCGAAGCCGAACCCGGCGAAACCCTGCTTAACGCTGCGTTTCGTCAGGGCATCGCGCTGCCGCACGGCTGCAAGGAGGGCCAATGCTCGGCCTGCAAATCCATCCTCACCGACGGTGAAGTCGACATGCTGCGCTACTCCACGTTCGCGCTTAACGACAGCGAGAAGGATAGCGGCCACATCCTGCTTTGCCGCGCGCGGGCTTATTCCGACGTCGAAATCGAACTCCTGAACTATGACGAGGAGGTGCTTTCGCGCGCAATCGCTGTGAAATCCTTCGAGGGTAAAGTTACGCGCATCGGTCGACTGACCCACGACATACGCAACATCGAGATCGAACTCGAATCTCCCCTGAAATTCTGGGCGGGTCAGTATGTCGACATCACCGTCACGACCGAAGCGGGGGAGACGATCACGCGTTCGTTCTCCATGGCAAATCCGCCGCTCGAAGCCCAGAAGCTCGAATTCATCATCAAAAAATACGCCGACGGAAAATTCTCCGGAGAACTCGACTCCGGCGGAGTCAAAGTCGGCGCCGCCGTCAGTCTCGTCGGCCCCTACGGAACCTGCTTCCGACGCGAAGGGCGCGACGGACCCGTGATCCTGGTTGGCGCGGGCTCAGGCATGTCGCCGATCTGGTCGATCCTCCACGACCATCTGTCGAGCGGCGAGCAACGACCGGTGTACTTCTTCTACGGCGCGCGAACGCAAGCCGATCTGTTTCATCTCGAAAAACTCGCCGCGCTTTGCAGCGCCCACCCCGAGCTCGAATTCATACCCGTCCTGTCGCACGCCAACGAAGACGCGACTTGGCGGGGCGAGCGCGGGTTCGTGCATGAGCGCGTGGACGCGAGATTGAAAGCGCTGGCGCTGGACGGCGCCGGCGACGTCTACGCCTGCGGACCGCCGCCGATGATCGACGCGCTACAGCCGGTGTTGTTCATGAACGGCTTCGAATCCGAACGCGTGTTCTTCGATCGCTTCACGACTTCTTCCGGCGCAACGTCAGGTCATTGACGGCGCCGGCTTTGGAGAGCCCAAACGGGAAAAAACGCAAGCTTTGAGAAAAGGGAGAGGAAAACATGGTCGCCACATCAAGTTCGGTCGGTTCAGGAGCGGCGGGGGCTGCGACGTTTTCCGGCTCCGACAGCCGTCGTTATCGCTATTTCGAGCCGCGCGCGCAACGCGCCACGCATTATGAAGACGTAACGGTCGACGTCCAACCCGACCCGGAACGCTACCTGATTCAAAACTGGATCATCAGCTTTCCCGACGGCAAGGGCGCGTATGAAAAGGACGCCACCCACGCCAAGAGTTCCAACTGGCACGCGTTCCGCGCGCCCGATCAGGAATGGGAGCGCACCCACTATCAGCGTCAGTCCAAGATCGAAACGATGATCCAGGGCGTGATCAACAATGGCCGCAAGGCCGGAACGGTCAAGACTTTCGACAAGGCTTGGCTCGACGTGCTGCAGAGCGATCTGGGCGCGTGGAAGCACGCGGAATTCGGCCTTGGCACTTCGCTCATGCAGGCGCAGCGCTACGGCTACACCCAGATGATCAACAATGCGACGCTGACCAACTCGTCATACAAGTTGCGGCTGGCGCAGGATCTGACGCTGTATCTCGCCGAGATCAGCCTCGATATTCCCGGCTGGAACGACGACGCCGGCAAGAAGACCTGGATGGAGGACCCGACCTGGCAGGGCGTGCGTAAATCGGTCGAGGCGATCATGGGCGCGACCGACTACCTCGAGCAATATTTCGCCATCAACATCGTGTTCGAGCCGCTGGTTGGCGAACTCGTGCGCTCAGGTTTCTTCATCCCCGTTGGCGCGGCCAACAAGGATTCGATGACCCCGTCGGTGGTCTCGGCCGCCGAGGCGGATTACGAGCGCAATCTCGCCAACACCATCGACCTCGCCTATCTCCTGGTCAACGACGCCAAGTTCGGCGCCGACAATCGCACCTTGTTCCAGGGTTGGCTCGCCAACCACGGCCAGCTCGCGGAGAATGCGGCCGAGGCTTTGCAGCCGCTTTGGTCGAAGCCGCATTCCAAGCCGCTGTCGTTCCAGGACGCGCGGGCCAAATCACGCGAGCGCCTCAGCCAGATCCTGGGCGAACTCGGACTGAAGCAATAAAGGGAGGACCGACTCATGGCCGAAGCCGCTAACGCCCCGCAGGGCGCAGGATATCATAGCCAGAACATCTTCAAGTCGATGAAAGACATCGACTTCAAACAAACGATCTCGCATCAATGCGGGGTCACTATGAATGACTCGGTCGAGGCGCGCGCTATCGCCGATTTCATGGGCGAGAAGCCCGGCGTCACCGTCACCTATCAACCGGCGCTGATCCGCATCGACGGCGAAGGCAAGCTGATCTTCAAGATGGACGAGATTTCGAACTATTTCGGCCGCGAAATGACGGCCGAGATCTTCGAGGTGAATACGTCCACGCACTATGGACGCATGGTGCGCACCGACGACAATACCGTCGTGTTGTTCGGCGATATGGACGAGATGCTTCAGTACACCTGAGCTGATACGCTGAAACCAAACGCCGGGCGCCGGTCTGCGGCGCCCGGGCGGACAAAAATGCAGGGGATGAGGAAGCGGACATGTTCAAGACGCCTCAGGGTAAGGAAATTTTTGTCGTCGACGGCCACACCCATTTCTGGGACGGCAGCCCGGCCAATCAGAAGAACATTCACGGGAAGCAGTTCATCGAATGCTTCTACGCCTATCACTCCAATCTGAGCCCCAAGGAACAGCTTTGGGAGAAGTCGAAGTTCGAAAAATACAGCGCTGACGACCTCTACCGCGATCTGTTCATTGACGGACCCGACGACGTCGCCATCCTCAACTCGACCTATCTGAACGATTTTTACAAGAACGGTTTCAATTCGATCGAGCGCAATTCGGCGGTAACCAAGAAATACCCGGAGCGCTTTATCCTCAATGGCGCCTTCGACCCGCGCGACGGCGAAAAGGCGCTCGAATATATCCACTACATGAAGGAAACTTACGACATAACGGGCGTCAAGCTCTACACCGCCGAGTGGAACGGCGCCTCGAAGGGCTGGCGTCTCAACGATCCCGACGCCTATCGCTGCTTCGAACTTTGCGAGAAGCTCGGCATCAAGAACATTCATGTACACAAGGGGCCGACGATCATTCCGCTCAACAAGGATGCGTTCGACGTGCATGACGTCGATTACGCCGCCACGGATTTTCAGGGCCTCAACTGGATCGTTGAGCATTGCGGTCTGCCGCGTCTCGACGATTTCTGCTGGATCGCGACGCAGGAGACCAATGTCTATGGCGGTCTCGCCGTCGCGCTTCCGTTCATTCATACGCGGCCACGATATTTCGCCGAGGTCATAGCGGAATTGTTGTTCTGGATCGGTCCCGACAAGATCTTGTTCGGGTCGGACTATGCGATCTGGACGCCCCGTTGGCTGGTGGAAAAGTTCTGGGCGTTCCAGATTCCCGACGACATCGCCAAGGAGCGCGGCGTAGCTTTGACGGACGAGATCAAGGAGAAGATCCTCGGCCTCAACGCGGCGCGGCTTTACAACATCAATATCGCCGAGAAGAAGGCGGCGCTCGCCAAGCACCCGATCGCGCTGGCGGCGGAGTGAGGCGATGACGCCGTCCAGCCTCAGAGCGGAACGGGAGACGGAGGTCTGGGCCGCCGTCGCCATGGTCAACGATCCCGAACTCGACGAAGCCGTCACCGAGATGGGTTTTGTGGAGCGGATCGACGTCGCCGAAGATGGTTCGGTGGCGCTCGATTTCAGATTGCCGACCTATTGGTGCTCGCCGAATTTCGCCTTTCTGATGTTGGACGGCGTCCGCAACGCTTTGGGATCCCTATTCTGGCGCCCTGAGTTCACGATCACGCTGCACGACCATTTGTTCGCCGACGAGGTCAATCAGGGCGTCGCGGCGGGCAAGGGTTTCGCCGAGATCTTTGAAGAACTGGCGCCGGGCGAGGATCTCGAAGCGCTGCGGGCCAAATTTCAAATGAAGGCGTTCCAGAAGCGGCAGGAGGCGGCGCTGGCGCAAATGCGACAGGCCGATTGGTCGACGGATGCGATGCTCGGGTTGTCGCGTCAGGAGCTGGAAGCGCCGCCGGCGGGCCTGGAAACGGCGTTCGAGCGCTACCGGCAGGCTTTGAGGGCGCGTTTCCCCGACGCCGCGCCAGGCGCACCCGCCTTCGTGGATTGGGAGGGGCGCCCGGTCGCGGCCGAGGCGTTCGGCGATTATCTCGCGCGGTTGCGCGCCGTGCGCATCAATATGGAGTTCAATGGCGCTCTGTGCCGTGGCCTCAAACAAGTCCGCTATCACGAGAAATCGGCCGACGCCGAGTTGACGTTGGTCGATTTCCTGCCGCCGCCGGAACCCAATTGCGGCGCGTCTGCGCGACGCTGACGGGTCGATGGCGTTTCGAGAAACAATAAGCGTTAGGGAGGTTCTATGCCTAAATTCATGCTCCACAGCGGGGATGCGCGTCGCGCGCTCGCTCGTGGCGTCGCCAAGCTTGCCGCCGCGGTCGAGCCGACGCTGGGGCCCAAGGGCATGAACACGATGATTGATCGGCCGATCGGCACGCCCATCATCACGCGCGACGGCGTCTCCATCGCCGCCGAGATCGAATTGCCGGAGCGATTTGAAAACATGGGCGCGCAGGTGGTGCGCGAGGTCTCGATGCAGACCAACGCGATCGCCGGCGACGGCACCACGACGGCGATCGTGCTCGCCAATGCGCTGGTGCAATCGGGCGTGGCGGCCGCCGAGCGGGGAGCCAAGACGATCGACCTGTGTCGCGGCGTCGATCTCGGCGTCGCCGCGGTGTTGGAGCAGTTGAAGAAGAGCGCGCGACCGGCCGAGGATCTGACGACGCTCGCGGCGGTCGCCAATATCGCCGCCACGCAGCCGCAACTCGGCGCGCTAGTCGCCGAGGCTTATCGCAAAGTGGGCGCGAAGGGGGTCATCACCACGGAATATAGCGTCACCACCGAAACGACGCTCGACGTGCTTGAGGGCATGTCGTTCGATCGCGGTTATCTCTCGCATCATATGGTGACCGATCAGGAGAGCATGACGGCGGTGCTCGAACAGCCGTTGATCCTGATGACCGATCTCAAGATCAAGGCGCCGGGCGAACTCGACACGGTGCGCGCGCTGGCCAAGAAGGCGGGTCGCCCGTTGCTTATTGTGGCGGAGGAAGTGTCGCCCGATGTTGTGTCCTCGCTGCTGACCGGCGGCGCGCCGGGCCGTTATCTGATCGTGCATCCCCCGGAATACGGGCATTGGCGCAAGGCGCTGCTCGAGGATATGGCGATCCTCACCGGGGGCCGCGTGATCGCGCGCGATCTGGGCGGCCGCATCGAGGAGGCGACCCAGGCCGATCTCGGCGGCGCGGCGTCGGTGCGAACCAACGCCAGCCACACCGCGATCATTCGCGGAACCGGCGACCCGGCCGCGATCCGGTCACGGCGCACGCAGGTGCAGCGGTTGTACGAAAACGCGCCCCCCAATATCGAGCAGGACAAGCTGCGCGAACGTCTCGCCAAGCTCTCCGGCGGGACGGCGGTGCTCTACGCCGGCGGCGTGACGCCGGTCGAGCAGAAACGCACCGCGCAGTTGCTGGAGGATTCGCTCCATGCCGTGCGCGCGGCCGCCGAGGCGGGCGTCGTGCCGGGCGGCGGAACCGCGCTGTGCCAGGTGGCGCCGGCGCTTGAGCAGGTGATCGCGCAAGCCGAAGGCGACGTCGCCGAGGGCGTTCGGCTCGTGCAGGCCGCGCTGTCGCGCCCGCTGTGGCGGATCGCCACCAACGCCGGGCGCGACGCCGATGCGATAGTCGCCGAGGTGCGCCGCATGGGCGGGGGCCGCGGTTACGACGCGGCGAACGACGCCTACCGCGACATGTTCGAGGCGGGAATCATCGATCCGGTGCGCGTGACTAGCGCCGCACTCGCCAACGCGGCTTCGGTGGCGACGCTGATCCTGACGACGGAGACGCTGGTGGGCGACTTCACCGAGGCGCCGGACCCGACAGAGGGCCCCTCGCGCGGCGGCGGCGCGGAAAAGCTCGGCCGCCAGTAGAGAGCGAAAGGGCGGACGGCGACTCCCGTCCGCCGACGACGCCACGCGCGGCTGCAAACAGAGATTTGGCGCGGGGGCCAGCTTTGCATTTTCCAACGCCGGCGCTTCGCCTCAGGCGAACGTGCGTTTGGTCTGGATGCCGTATTGATAGATCTTGCGGTAAAGCGTCGGCCTTGAAATGCCGAGGCGCTGCGCGACCTTGCTGAGATTGCCGCGTTCGGCCACGAGCGCCTCGACCACCGCCTCGCGTTCGGCGTCGTCGAGCCGCTGCGGCTTGGGCGCGGGCTGATTGTCCGCGGCCGCCGGCGCAGCAGCGACCGCCGTCTCGCCCCGCACTTCGCGCGGCAAATCCTGGCGGCGCACCAACGGCGAAGGCGACAGCAGATTGAGCCGCCACATCAGGTTCTTGAGTTCGCGAACATTGCCGGGCCACGGATAGTTCGTCAGCGCCTCCATCGCGTCGTCGGTGAAGTCGACGGTCGGGCGTCCGTTCTGCTTGGCGGCTTTCTCGCTATAATGGCGGATCAGCAACGCAACGTCCGATCCTCGCTCGCGCAGCGGCGGAACGTAGATCGAGACCGTGCTGATGCGATAGAACAGATCGCTGCGGAAACGGCCCTGCGCGACCTCGCAGCTCAGATCGCGATTGGTCGAGGCGATCAGCCGCATGTCGACCGGACGGTCGCGCACGTCGCCAATCCGCCTGACGACCCGCTCCTCCAGCACGCGCAGCAGGAAGGGCTGAATTTCGAGCGGCAGTTCGCCGATCTCGTCGAGACTGAGGACGCCGCCGTTGGCGAGTTCGAACACGCCGATCTTGCCTTCCCGGCTGGCGCCGGTGAACGCGCCCGCGACATGGCCGAACAATTCGGCTCCGAACAGATCGCGCGTCACGGCGCCGCAATTCAAGGCGACGAACGGCGCTTCGCCGCGATCGCCCTCGACATGGACGAGCCGGGCGAACAGTTCCTTGCCGACGCCGGTTTCGCCCTGGATCAGCAGCGGAATATCCGGGCTCGAACGCGCGACGCGGCGGGCGGTGTCGACAGCCAGCCGCAGGGCTTCGCATTCGCCGACGATGCCGTCGGCGGCTTTCTCCAATTTGGGCGCGCTGGCGGGCGAGCGCGTTCGCGGACCGGGCGCGCTGAAGGGAAACACCAGGGCCGCGCCGCGAATTTCGCCGTCGAGTTGAAGCGGATTGAAGTGGCAGGCGCTGAGCAGCGCGTCGGGAAAGGTGCTGCCCTCGGCCTTGGTCAGATCGGTGAGCGGGCCTTGCAAAATCTTGTCGCCGCAGTCGACGAGCAGGGCGCGCTCGGTCTTGGCGCCCGAGACCTGCGGAATGTTGTTGACGAAAGTGGCGCGACCGCGCCGGTCGACGATCACGAGTCCGTCGCGATGCGTATAGCCCGGCGAATTGGCGATGAAGGTCTCCAACAGCCGCGTGCGCTCCTCGCGCTGCTGACGCGCCAGCGCCTGTTCGATCTCGCGCGCCAGCGCGGCGACGAACACGGGGTTGTGCGGCCGGAAGATCTTGGTGTGGCCGGAGAGATCGACGACGCCGATGATCTTACCGTCCAGCGGGTCGCGGATCGGCGCGCCGGCGCAGGTCCATTTCTTGATGCCGGCGCAAAAATGCTCCGCCGCATGGACGAAGATCGGCCGGCCGGTCGCCAGCGCCGTGCCGATGCCATTGGTGCCGACGGCGCATTCGCCCCATTTGCCGCCCACGGCGAGGTGAATGTCGGTGCCGGCGTGCAAGGTCGATTTGTCGCCGATCGTATCGATCATCACGCCGTCCGCGTCGGCGAGCACCAGCATGGCGCCGGTGCCGTCGAGCAGTTGCGTGATCGATGAAAAGCTGGGCCGGGCGGCGGCGAGCAGATCCGCGTTCTTGCGCACGAGGTGATGGATCTCCTCGCGATCCTCGCTGATCGGCGCCGCCGCGCCGCCGGCGTCGATGCCGCCATCGCGGCTGCGCCGCCAGGAATGTTCGATCAGCGAACGGACGCTAACCGCGCTCCCTCCCTCATGCGATTGACCCGTGACGAAATTCTCCCACGCGTCCATCGTCGCGGTTTCATCGTAGCGCATCAGCGCCTGTTCGGGCGCCTCAGCGCTGCGTGGCGCAAGCGACCTTGGCATATATCAATCCCTGTTTCGGAACGAATTTGAACTTTCGTCCCCTTAACCTGCGGCGCCTTCAGCAAGCGCGGCCGCGCTTCTGTTTCGCCCTGCCGTCATTGGGTTTCAAACCCCAGTCGCCGCGCGATTTCCGCGACCAGCGCTTCCTCGCCGCCATCCGGCGCCAATTCGGCGTCGTCGAGATCGTCGAGCGCAACCACGATCTCCTCGGGCGCCGGGGCGGGGAACTTGTTGTGCGCCGACGCCAGCACGAAGTGAATTTCGCCGTCGCGACGACGGATTTCGCCCAGGTGGTGCAACTGGCGGCCCGAATTGTCGTCGACGACGACGACGCGCCCGTTGATCGTGGCGCGCACGCAGGGACGCGCCTCCCGCGTCGCCGGGGCGGAGCCGCCGACGAGGTGGATCATTTTCTTTTCCACCTCAGGGGCGACGGCGTTTTTCGCTGCCTTGGAGGCGGAATACTTGCCCTGAGAGAGTTGGTCGGCGATGGCGGTGATCGTGGGACGATTTTTTTCCAGCAGCGCTCTGAGCCGCACATCTTCGGGCCGCGGTCCGTCTCGGCGAGAGATTATCTCCACCATGCCTCCACCCTTCTCTGGCCTTTGGCTTCGCAGCCGCGCGTAAGATTCGAAGCGTCGGGCGGCTGCGGCAATTTGACCCAGGTTATAGCAACTTTGCCCGCAAGGGCAGTAGGGGGTTACTACTTCTTTTCGCGTCGATCCGGACGGCTGGCGCGCGTTTACGCGTCAACGCCGCCCCCACAATACCTTCGAGCGGCGCCATGGGGGCCTTTGCGGGCCAGCGGCAGGATGAATGTATGCAGTGCCGCGACCCGCTGCCGCAATCGCGGCGGAAGCACCTGCTCCAGCTTCAGTAGGGCGCGCACTGACGCTTCCTCCAGCCCCGCGACGCTCCCGCTAGCCGAGGTGCGCAGCCCGAGCGC
>JANYIH010000104.1 GCA_025358745.1 Hyphomicrobiales bacterium
CGCCCGATCACCACGACCTTGCGCTTGCCGTTTTGGTTACGGGCGAAGCGGCGATCAACGCGGTTATTGATATGGTTGGCGGGCTTAATATAGCCGCCGGGGTTTTCGTCTCTCTGAGATCAGTGGTTTCCCGACCGGAATTACCCCGCCGGAGAGGGTTTTTCCGGGGCGACCTATTCAAATGGGTCGCCGATCAAAGGCGGCAATTCGAGATCATCGCCAGCGCTAATTGGGGCCGCAATTGGGGCCGGGAATGAGGCAATTCAGTAATTTCCTTATATATCAATAAATTAAAAGAGTGTCTTGGCGGAGAGGGAGGGATTCGAACCCCCGGTACGCTTGCGCGTACTCCGCATTTCGAGTGCGGCGCGATCGACCACTCTGCCACCTCTCCGCGGCGAAGGCGCGCTGATATGCGCGCCTTCCGATCGTTCGGGCGGTTACCACGAGCGTCGCCTTGCATGCAAGTCCGGGTCAGGGTGCAATCGTGCGAGGCGGCGTCGGGCGCCCCGAATCCTCGCCGTCGCGGTTGCCTCGCGAAACTGCCCGGCGCCTCCCGAGGGACGGCGGCCACAAGGTTGGCGAAGTGGTCGGTTGACGCCCTCGACCGATGTTGTCGTCTTGTCGAAGGGCCAGGCGCTCGCTGATCGTCGTCCTGGCCGGCCTGCCGCGAGCCACGACCAGCGCGCGGCACGGAGCGAAACTCGTAAATCCAGGCTTCGCGCGATGGCCGCGAGCCCCACACGCACGACGCGGTTCGCGCGCGCCGAGGCGCCCCTGAAGCCTTCGGATCGCCTGTAACGAATCGCTTCGTCAGTCAGGGGCCAACTATCGCGCTAGAGCGTCGCCCGTTCGTCGCGCTTGGCGAGCCGGGCGATCAGATAATCCACTTCCCCCCGCGCCGACCCGCTCAGCCGCGTGCTCGGCTTGCGCTGCGCGTCATGCGCGATGAGCTTACGCCGCATCAGCACGTATTTGCGCACCGCCAACCCGACGCCGGGTTGCTGCTCGTAGCGCAGCAGCGGCAGATGCGCGTCGAACAGATCATGCGCCGCCTCCCGCTTTCCCTCCGCGCTCAGGCGCACCACGTCGATCAGCATCTCGGGAAAGGCGTAGCCGGTGTTGGCGCCGTCGGCCCCGCGCTCCAGCTCGAAATCGAGGAACAGCCCGCCATTGCCGGTGAGGATCGAGATCGGCCGCATCTCCCCCTCGCGCTGAAAGGCGCGCAACGCCGAGATCTTCTCCAGCCCCGGCCAATCCTCATGTTTCAGCATCACGCAGGAGGGGTTGTCCGAGACGATGCGGCGGATCACGCTTGGCGTCATCACCACCGACAGCGTCAGCGGATAATCCTGGATCACGAACGGAATGTCGGTCCCGATACCCTCGACCGCCTGCGCGTAATAGGTCACGATCTGATCGTCGGTGCGTAAGCTGGGGGGCGGCGCGATCATCACGCCCGCCGCGCCCGCCTCCATCGCGCCGCGCGCCAGCGAACGCATCGCCGCGAAGCCGGGCGCCGACACGCCAACGATGAACGGCAGCCGCACCCGTTTGACGCAACGCTTGACGATCTCCATCGCCTCGGCGCCCTCCAGTTTCGGCGCCTCGCCTAAAATCCCCAGAATCGTGCAGCCCGCCGCGCCGATGGCGACATAATGGTCGATCAGCCGGTCGAGACTGTCGAAGTCGATGCGGCCGTCGGAATGAAACGGCGTCGGCGCAATCGGAAACACCCCGCGCGCAGTATGATCGAGATTCAAAACCCGCCTCCTCAAACGTTCCCACTCAGCCTAGCCGGGTTTGCCTCGCCGTCCAACGCCGCACGCAAGGGCTGAAGCCACGGCGCGTAGTTTCGTGAGCGGCCCACCGCACTGAAATAGATCGGCCGGCGCACCTGCGCCAGGCTGGCGGTCGTCACCGGCCGGGCGGTCTCGTGAAACGCCAGACAGCGCGGGTCCCACGGCAGGCCGAGAAAAGCGAGCAGCCTGCGCGTCTCCCCTTCGAGATCGGCGACCAACCGCTCATAGTCGAGCTCATACAGCGCGCCGGGCGGCAAGTCCGCCCGCCACCTCTCCATCAGCGCCTCATAGCCGTGCAGATATCGCCCCAGCCCCGCAAGATCGGGCGGGAACGGCATGTCGCCGGAAAACAGGCTGAAATGGATCGACAGCGCGCAATCCATGGGGTCGCGCCGGACGTGAACGAGTTTCGCCCTGGGGAAGGCGCGCCGGATCAAGCCAATGTGCAAGAAATTGCCTAGCGATTTGTCGACCACGCGCCGCGCCCCGCGCGCAGCCGCCGGCCAAGCGCCGAGATAGGCCGCCGCCGCCCGCGCGGGGTCGTCGTCGGCTTGGCGCGCGAAAAACTCCGTCTCGCCCAGCGCGAACACATCCGCATGACTCGCCAGAATCTGCTCCACCAGCGTCGTGCCGGAGCGCGGCATGGCGAAGACAAAGATCGGCGCCTCGGTCGGATCGCCGCCTGCCGCTTCCGGCGGCGGCCGCGCCGCCTGCGCGAGCCGCGCCAGTTCGCCCTCGGCTTCACCGCGCCAGCGCGGAAGGCGCAATCGCGCGCCCGCCTCGGCCGCAGCGAACGCGCGCGCGAAATCGCCGCAATCGTCATAGGCCTTGGCGAGCGCGTAGAGCACAAACAGCCGCGCCTGTTCGTCGAGCCCGCCCGGCCTCGCCGCCAGCGCCTCGATCGCCGCGCGCTGGTCCGGCGTAGCTGGGCCGAGCGAGGCCAGCCCGAAATGCGCGCGCGCCAGCGCCGGGTCGAGCCGCAGCGCCGTCTCGTACGCCGCGCGGGCTTCTCTGATCCGGCCGGCTTCCGCGAGAAGCACGCCGCGTGCGTCCTGCGCCAGCGCCGATCCGGGGTCGAACGCCACGACCGCGTCGAGCGCCGCCAGCGCCCCCTCTGCGTCGCCCCGCGCCCGCAGGGCGCGCGCGCGGGCGGCGTGGCCTTCCGGGCGCTCAGGCGCGAGGCGGATGGCGGCGTCGGCGAGGGCCAGCGCTTGAACGGGACGGCCGGAATCGACGTCAGCCTCGGCGCGGGCGGCGAGGGACTCGAAACCAAATAACGCCGCGTGGGAATCGGCTTGCATGGGAAGATATTATGCGGCTGTGTGCTGGCGAGCCAAGACACAGTCGCCCCGCATTCCTGTTTTCTTGGGTGTCCTATATTGGGGACAAGTCGCCACGATCCCCCAACGGAATGAGTATCTCACCCATGGATATCAAAGACTTTCGCCAACCGATGGTGACGTCCCTGGGCGTCCTGTTGGGATTTCTCATCGGGTTCCTGGGTCAATGGGTGACAGAAGGCAATTTCTCGCTCGCCACTATCGCCGACAAGGCGGTGTTTGCGGGATGCAACGCAGGCGTCGTGCTACTGGTGTTGGCGCTTTTCAGCGTTCTGTGGCCAATTTCGCCCGATTCCGATGTCAGGAAGCACTACAAGCGATGCTTGACGTTTTACGGGCTCGGCGTTGTCGTCGCCTTCGCCAGCATAGTCTTGTCGCCGTTCATCTGAAGGGACGGCGCATGGCCAAAACGCCGCGCTGTCAAACGTGCGGCTGCTGCTGCGTCGCGCAGTGAATGCCGCCGCCGGACTCGCCTATCGCGTCGATTTCGAGCATGACGACCTTACGCTTTGGATGGATCGATTCAAGGAGCGCCTGCGCGGCCGCGTCGGCCGCACGGTCGCCGAATTGCGGCGCGATCACCGCGTCGTTGCAGACGTAGTAGTTGATGTAGCTCGACACAAAATCGGCCGTCTTGACGCGAACGTCCCTGGGTTCTCTCATCTTGACGATTTCAAGCTTGCGCCCGCTCGCGTCGGTCGCCTGTTGCAAAACATCGAGCGTCCGATGCGCGGCGACCGACCAGGGATCGTTGGGGTCAACGTCGTCATCGACCTGAATCAGAACACGCCCCGGACCAATAAAGCGGGCAAGCGAGTCGATGTGATAATCGGTGATGTCGGCCCCCTTCACGCCCGGCGCCCAGATCATCTTGCGCGCGCCGAGCGCCGCGCCCAATTTCTCGCCGATAGTTGCCTCCGATAGTCCCGGATTTCGGTTCGGATTGACCCAGCAACTGCTGTGGGCGAGCATCGTGCCCGCCCCATCGTGTTCGACGCCGCCTTGCTCGCCGACGAGGCCGCTCGGGAGCAGCGGGACGCCAAGTCGTTGCGCAACGCGCTGTGCGATCAAACCGTCGTTCGCGTGACGTTGCTTGTCGCCCCAACCGTTAAACTGCAAATGGGCGATCGCCAGCGCGCCTGCGTCATCAACCACGAATGTCGGCCCGCTGTCGCGGCACCAAAGATCGTCGGTCGCAATGTCCCAAAGCTCGACGCCGCCCGCGAGCGCCTCACGATCGAGTCCGCGCGCGTTCTGTTCGGCGAGCAAGGCGACCGGCTCGAACTCGGCGATGGCGTTGGCAATGCGCATGATGGCGGCTTGCACGCGGGCGAGATCGCGCTTGCCGTAGGTGTGGACCGAGACGGGCCACTGCATCAGCGTGCGCGTGTGCGGCGCGCTTTCCAGCGGCATCTCAAAACCGCGCGGCGCGGCGACAGCGCGGCTTTGCGGGGCGAAAACGGCCCCGATTCCCGCCGCAAGGATGTCTCGCCGACTGATCGGCGTTTCGGCGTTGCGAATGTCTCGGATCGCCATGTCAGGCCCCCCTCACTTCAGCAGCGGCCCCCACGAGGGGTCGCTGGCGTAGGCCGGGGTCGGCACCTGGAACTCGCCGTGGCCGAACACGTCGGCCATGTAGATGTGGGCGCCGCCCGCACCGCCGGGATCGCGGAAGAACATAAGGAACAGGCCGTTGGGCGAAAACGTCGGCCCCTCGTTGTGGAAGCCCTCGGTGATGATCTTCTCGCCCGAACCGTCGGGCTTCATCACGCCGATGCCGAACTCGCCGCCCTTCTGCCGGGTGAAGGCGATCAGGTCCCCCTTCGGCGACCAGACCGGCGTCGAATAGCGCCCCTCGCCGAACGAGATGCGCTTGGCCTCGCCGCCGCCCGTGTCCATCACGTAAAGCTGCTGCTTGCCGCCGCGATCGCTCTCGAACACGATTCTGCCGCCGTCGGGCGAATAGGATGGCGAGGTGTCGATCGCGCTGGCGTCGGTCAGGCGGCGCGTCTGCTGCGAGCCCAGCTCCATCGCATAGAGGCTCGCATTGGCGCCGTCGGAGAGCGACATCACGACATGGCGTCCATCCGGCGAGAAGCGCGGCGCGAAGCTCATGTTGTGGAAATCGCCGAGCGGCTGTTTCTGCCCGCTCTCCAGATTCATCAGCGTGACGCTCGGGTCGCCGCCGCCGAACGACATATAGGCGACTTCCTGATCGCTGGGCGAGAACGCCGGCGTCACCACCAGCTTCTCGCCGCTGGTGAGATATTTGACGGATGCGCCGTCCGTGTCCATCAGCGCGATGCGCTTGACCCGGCGGGTCTTCGGGCCGGTCTCGTCGACGAACACGATTCGGCTGTCGAAGAAGCCCTTCTCGCCGGTGACGCGCGAAAACACCTTGTCGGCGATGAGATGGCCGATCCTGCGCGCGCCGCCCGGCCCTGCATTGAATTGCTCGCCGGCGACCTGTTCGCCGGTGGCGACGTCCCATAGTCGGAACCGGGCGGTCAGTTTGCCGCCCGCATTGTCCACCCGCCCCGTCAGCACGAATTGCGCGTTGACCGTCTTCCACGCGTCGAGATTGGGCGCGGCGTCGGGATCGGCGGGCTTCTCGGGAAATGTCGAGGGGTTGAGGGGGGTGAGGAAGATCGAATGCGCCATGTCGTTGGCGATCACCGCGCCGACCTTGGCATTGTCGCCGACCAGGGGCGTGACGGCGATCGTCACCGGCTTGAACTCGCCCCCGGCGCGCACATAGACGTCGCTGGCGGCGAGAGCGGGCGCGATCGTAACCCAAAGCCCCAGCGCGAGGCTGACAAGAACGCTTTTCATATCGAGCGCTTTTCCCCTAATTCCGCATCGGATCGAAATAGACCGTCTTCGATTTCCAGGCGGGGTAGTAGACCGCGTATTTGTCGGGAACGTGGAGAGGATCGCAACCTTTGACCGCTTTCAACGCGGCTTCGGCGTGCGGCTTCCAGGCGGGGTCGGAGGGCGGATTGACTAGTTTGGGCGGCGAGGCGAGTTCGCCGTCCTCCTTGAACGCAACCCGCACCTTCGGGAAATAGGGATCGCCGTCCGGCGCGGCTTTCGGCGCGCGCCAGCATTTGGCGTAGGCGCCCATCAGCCAGACGTCGAACGCGGCGCGCAAGGCCGCCGACATCGGCTTGCCCGCTTCGGCGAGACGGCGCGGCGGCTCGGGCGCCTCCTCCTGCGCCGCCGGCGTCGCGACCGGGCTTGGCGGGGCCGGCGGGGGCTTCGGCGCGACGGCTGCCATTTGCGGCGGCGGCGCCGGCGCGCGGCGCTCGTGCAGCATCAGCGCGCCGGCGCCCAGGCCGATCAGCGCGACCGCCGCCCCCACCCGCACCGCCACGGCTTTCAACGCCACGGCCGGCCCTGCCGGGCCGCGCGCGGGTATGCTGGATTTCGCAGATTTCGCCATTAGCCTTGCCCGCTCGACGGATCGAAATGAACGACCTTCGACCGCCATTGGTCGAAGTAGGGCGCATATTGCGGCGGAATGTGCAGCGGGTTGCACCGCGCCACCGCGCGCATCACGCTGTCGGCGTGCGCGCGCCATTCGGGATCGTGCGGCGGGTTGAGCATGACCGGACGGCCCGCCAGCGATCCGTCCGGATTGAACGTCACACGCACGTCGAACACGTAGTTCTCGCCCGCCGGGTTAGTGGGAGGCAGGTTCCAACAATTCTTATAAGAATCTCTAAACCATTCGTTCAGCGCGTTCTCCAGGCTCACCGCCATGCGCGGCGCGTGGTGGTTTTGCAGACCCTGCGCCGGCGCCGGGCTGGGCGCGGCCTCGGCCGTCTTGGTCTGGCCGATCAGTTTGGAGATCGCCGTGGGGTCGTAAGCGGAGGGTTTGGGGCGCGGTTTCTCGTCCGGCTTTTCCTTCGCCAGCGCTTTGGCGATATCCTCGGGCTTGTACTTCTCCGGCGGCTTTGGCTCAGGCTTGGACTCAGGCTTGGGCTTGGCCTCTGGCTTGGGCTCCAGCTTGACCACGCGCGGACGCTCCGGCGGATGCGGGGCTTCCTCGGGCTTGGGCGGACGCGGACGCGTCGGCGGCTCGGGCGCATTCTCTGCGACCGGCTTGGGCGGTTCGGGTTTAGGCGGCTCGGGTTTCGGCGGGTCCGGGCGCCGGGGCGGCTCGGGCGGCGGCGGTTCAGGCTTGGGCGGTTCAGGCTTGGGCGGTTCGGGCTTGGGCGGTTCGGGCTTGGGCGGTTCGGGCTTGGGCGGCTCGGGCCGCGCCGGCGGTGGGGGCTCGGGCGGCGGCGGTCGGGTTGGCGGCTGCGGCGTCTCGGGCGCGGGTACTGGCTTTGCGGGCTGCGGGGCCGGCTTTGCCGTCTTCTCGCCCTCCATGATTTCGTTGAGCTGCGTCGTTGTAATCGTCTCGATGGGAATCGATTCGGGCGCGTCGTCGAAACGCGGCGCGCGCGCGAAACCGAACACGAGGACCGCGAGCAGGCTCAGATGCATCGCTGCGGAGACGACCAGTCCCGACCTTGGCGAGTCCTCGTCCGCGCTCATCCGCCGTCACTTCGCCGGCGGCTCGGTGACGAGCGCGACCTTCTTGTATCCCGCCGTGGTGATCACGGCCATGATCTCGGCGACCCGGCCGTAAGGCACCGTCTTGGAAGCGCGCACGTAAACGCGCGTGTCCGGCCCCTCCTTCGCCAGCGATTTCAGCCTATCGAGCACGTCGGCGTCGCCGACCGGCTGGTCCATCACGAACACTTGGCCCTTGTCGTCGATGGCGAGCGCGACCGGCTTCTGATCGACGTTGAGCGACCCGGCCGCCGCCTTTGGCAGATCGACCGTCACGCCGCTGGTCAGCAAGGGCGCCGCCACCATGAAGATGATCAGCAGCACCAGCATCACGTCGATGAACGGCGTCATGTTGATGTCGGCCATCGCGCCGTAGCGCGGCACCCCGCGCCGGCCGCGCCCGCTTTTCCGTCCGCCCCCGCCCACTGAAGCGCCCATGGCTCAGGCCGCCCGCTCGCCCGGCACGTGCTGGTCGATCTGCCGCGACAGGATGGAAGAGAACTCGTCGGCGAAACTCTCCAGCCGCGCCTGCGCGCGCGCCACGTCGCCTTGCAGCTTGTTATAGGCGATCAGCGCGGGGATCGCCGCGAACAGGCCGATCGCGGTCGCCAGCAGCGCCTCGGCGATGCCCGGCGCGACGACCGCGAGCGAAGTGTTCTTCGAGGCCGCGATCGAGCGGAACGAAGTCATGATGCCCCAGACCGTGCCGAACAGGCCGACGAACGGGCCGGCCGAGGCGACGGTGGCCAGAAACAGCAGGTTCGATTCGAGCCGCTCCACCTCTCGCGCGATGGTGACGTCGAGCACCTTGTCGATGCGCGCGTGCAGGCCGCGGTTCGAACTCTGCGCATTCTGAAACGAACGCTTCCACTCGCGCATCGCCGCCACGAACAGCGCCGCCGCGCCGCTCACCGGCTTCTGCAACAGCGACGCGTAAAGCTCCTCCAGGCTTTGACCCGACCAGAAGGTCTGCTCGAAAGTGTCCATTTCGGCCCGCGAACGGCGGAACAGCAGCGTCTTGTCGATGATGATGACCCAGCTCCAGAACGACGAGCCGAGCAACCCCAGCATCACGATCTTGACGACGATGTGCGCCGTCCAGAACATCTGCAGCAGCGTCGTGTCGGGAGCGGCGTCGGGCATGGGCGAAAGTGGCCTCGTAAAGCTGGGTCGGTCGACGAAAATTCGGGCGGCGGGCGTGCGATGCCCCTCAATTCGGCCGAAACTGAGGCTCCCCGCGGCCGCGCTTTGCCGCCGCTTCGGCCCCTGAAGTTAAGCGGGCAATAACCTTGACGCACCGTTAACGCCCAGCGACCGCGTTACCCCAGTCATTTTCTTTTCTTATGTGTTCATGTGTCTTGTTTATGATTTTGTTAACCATGGAGGGCCTACACCCATTTCATCAACCTGAGATTGCAATTGCAGCCCACGGAAAAGGGCAAAGGTTGCACCCAACCCCCGCGCAGGCCTCCGCCCGCACGGGGACGCGCAAATCCGGCGTGGATCTCCACGCCTGCGTGATCCGAGCCATGTCGAGGCGAGAGCAATAAAGCGGGGATGAGATGTACATAATTGTGGACGACAGAAATATCGTGACGGGTGGATATGCTTCGAGCTTCGACCGCGAGGGCGTCACCACTACCGGCATCGATCCGATCGAATTCGGCGAGTGGCTGCAAAAGGCCAGCGACGGCGACGTCGAAGCGGTCGAGGCGTTTCTGATCGGCGATTGTCAGGGCCGCGACCACTTTCCCAAACTGATCCGCGAGCGCTCCAAGGCGCCGGTGCTGTGCCTGCGCGAGCGCCCTTCGCTCGACGACACGCTCGGCCTGTTCGCCGCCGGCGTCGACGACGTGGTGCGCAAGCCCGTGCATGTACGCGAGATTCTCGCCCGCGTCGGCGCCATCGCGCGCCGCAACATGGCCGAAAGCCGCGACCTCTCGATTGGCGACCTCACCGTTTATTTCGACGGCCGCGAAGTGGAGGTGCGCGGCGAAGCGATGCCGCTGCCGCGCCGCGAGCGCCGCATCCTCGAATGCCTCATGCGCAACCGCGGCCGCCGTCTGTCGAAGACGCAGATCTTCAACGCGGTCTACGGCATCTTCGACGAGGACGTCGACGAGAACGTGGTCGAGAGCCACATCAGCAAACTGCGCAAAAAACTCAAGCACCGGCTCGGCTACGATCCGATCGACAGCAAGCGCTTCCTTGGCTATTGCCTGAAGCGCCCCGGCGACGAGAACTGACGCGCCGCTACATCCGACTCATTGCAAATAAGACGAAGCGCTCCGGCGCTTCGTCTTATTTGCGTTGACGGCGAGCAGCGCAAACGAAAAGGACCGCGCGGCCGGGAGGCCGCGCGGGCACGCACGCTCACGAAAGCCGCCGCCTCCGCGAACGGAGGCGGCGAAACCTGCGTCAGCCGAACAACTTCATGATCAGCTGGGCGTTCTGGTTGGCGATTGACAGCGACTGGATGCCCAGTTGCTGCTGCGTCTGCAACGCCTGAAGGCGGGTCGAGGCGGTGTTCATGTCGGCGTCGACGAGGCCGGACACGCCTTTCGCGTAGTTGTTCGTCAACGCCATGTTGAGGTTGGTCATCGACGACATACGATCCTGGGTGGCGCCGATCTGCGCGGCGTAGTTGGTGACCGAGCTCAGCGCGGCATTGACGGCCGTCAGCATATCCTGCGCGTTGGTCGCCGTTACGGACGTGCCTCCGCCCGAGGAGCTGCCGAGCAGCGTCAGGTCGTAGGTGCCAGCGATCGCGGTTGTGCCGACCGCCGCGCCGAAGATCCCGGCGCCGGCGCTGCCGCTATTAGCCGTATAAACCGCGGTGAGGTTCAGCCCCACGGTGGTGACGTTGCTGGTCGTGGCGTTGTAGCCCGACACGAAGCTGACGCTGGTGGAGGAGCCGGCGATCGACGAGCCGTCGAGCACGTTGATGCCGTTGAACGAGGCGCCGGTGACGGCGTCGGTCAACTGCTGGCCGAGCGAAGCGAGCGTGGTGTTGATGTTGTTGAGCGCGGCGCCGGGGTTGGTCGCCTCGGTCAGCGCGGTCTGGATCGCGTTGATGGTGGTGATGATCGATTTGATCGCCGTGTTGGCGGTGTCGAGCACCGCCTGGCTCTGCGTCAACGCAGAGTTCGAGGCGGTCACCATCGTGCTGTTGGCCTCGAGTTGCGTCGCGATCGACCAGTAAGCGGCGTTGTCGGAGGCGTTGGCGACGGCAAGGCCGCTCGAAACCTGGTTTTGCACCGTGGACAAAGCCTGCTGGGTCATGTTGAGCGATTGCAGCGCCGACATGGCGGCGGAGTTGTGGAGAATGGAATTCACAGGGATGCTCCCGTCCGATTGATCACAGATGATGGTGTGACATTTCGGATTTACACCGAGACGGCGAGGCGGCTTTATGCCCTAGAACCCCATGCGCGGGGCCTATTCGCCGTGTATTCCTTCGGTGGCCGCGGGATTTGGCGACGCCCGTGAAGGTTGAGGACGAATGTGGGCGCGCGGCCTTAATTTAGCGTTACCCCGCCGACGCTTTCGCGCTTAAATTTCGTTTTCCATCTGTTCGAATTGCTGACGCGGCGCACAACGCCCGCACAAGCTTGACGCCCGAAGACAAGGACTAACCGGAGTTCGGGCGGGTGAAGCGATGAACGCGCTGGCGCAAGCCAAGCGAATATGGGCCAATCTGATGGCCCTTGGCGCGAAACGGTTGGCGGCGATGTCGCTCGTCGGCGCGCTGGTGTTCGCGCTGACAGGCTTCGCCGGTTGGTATCTGAGCCGCCCGACCCAGGAAACCCTCTATTCCGGCCTCGATCGCGACGATGTCGTCGGCATCGGCTCCGCCCTGACTGAAGCCGGCATCCCCTTCGACGTCAGCGCCGATGGAACCGCCGTGCAGACGCCGGTCGCCCAGACCGCGCAAGCGCGCATGATTCTCGCGCAGAAGGGCCTGCCGCACAGCGGCAACGTCGGCGATGAACTCTATGACAAACTCGGCTCGCTCGGCCTCACTTCGTTCATGCAGCAGGTGACGCGCGTCAGGGCGCTGGAGGGCGAACTTGCGCGCACCATACAAATGATGCGCGGCGTGAAGGCGGCGCGGGTGCATGTGGTGTTTGGCGACGAAGGCTCGTTCCGGCGCGAGCGCCAGCCTCCTTCCGCCAGCGTCATCATCCGAGGCGACGGGCTCGACGCCCGTTCGACCGGCCTAGCGATCCGCAAGCTGGTCGCTTCCGCCGTGCCCGGCATGAAGCCGGAAGAAGTGACCGTGCTCGACGTCAACGGGCAGTTGCTCGCGAGCGGCTCGGAGACGCTCGACAATGCGCCCGACAATCTGCTCGCGCTGCAATTGAGCGTGTCGCACGAGGTGCGCGATTCGATCACGCACACGCTGTCGCCCTATCTCAACCCGCGCAATTTCCAGGTCAGCGTCGCCGCGAAGCTCAACGCCGACAAGATGCAGACCAGCGAGACGACCTACGACCCCGACAAACGCGCTGAACGCAGCGTCAGGGTGACCAAGGAAAAGCAGAATTCTCAAAACACCGCCGGCGCCTCGCCCGCCGGCGTGCAGGCCAATCTGCCCAAACAACAAAATTCCGGCGGCGACAGCAAGCAATCCAACGATTCGACCGACAAGAAGGAAGAGCTCACCAACTACGAGGTCTCGTCGAAGTCCGTCACCGTCACCAGCCAGGGCTTCACGGTCAGGGGCCTCTCGGTCGCGCTGCTCATCAACAAGGCCGCGCTCGCCGCCACGCTCGGCGACAAGCCCGATCAGGCCGCCGTCGACAAGGCGGCCAGGGACATCGAGCAGATCGCGGCCCAGGCGGCCGGGCTCGACAAGACGCGCGGCGACACGATCAAGGTCGCCGTGGTCGATTTCGCCGACGCCTCGAAGGATATGGAGCCGATCTCCGGCCCCTCGATCATGGAGCTGATCGGCCGCCAGATCGGCACGATACTCAGCGCGCTCGCCATTCTCGCGGTCGGCGCGCTGCTGATCCTGTTTGGCGTGCGGCCGCTGACGCAGGCGCTGCTCGCGGGTCCGGCGGGAGGCTCCACCGGCTCCTCCGAGCCCGCCGCGCTCGAAGCGCCGGCGTTCGAGATGAAGAGCGCGTTCGGCGACGCGCCCGGCGGCATGGCGGCGTTCGGCGACATGGGAGGCGACAACAATCTGTTGCTCAACTCCAGCGAAAGTCGCGACGACTTCCTCGAAGCCTTGCGCGAGCGGCGCGAGAACGGCGTCAGACAAAAGCTGCAACGGATGGTGGACTTCGATGAAGAACAAGCCGCCCGCGTGCTCAAACAATGGATCAAACAAGGAACAGGCGCATGAAAGCGACGCCGATCGCCGAATTCCTGGCGCGCAGGGGAGCCGACAGCTTGAGCTCGCGACCCGCGCCGCCCGCCAATCCCTTCGCCGAGCGCCGGGTCGCCGCGATCAACGATGATCCCGAGCCGCAATTTCAGCGTTCCGGGCTTGTCGCGGCGTTGGCGCGCCGTTCGCCCGAGCACCCCCCGCTGGTGCGCCCGATCGACGCCAATTTCGCCCCGCGCCGCGAGCCGCCGATGCGCCAGCCCCCGCCACCCCCGCCCGAGCCTGAATTCAACCTCGAAGAGAAACTGTCGGAAGCTTATCATCGCGGCGTGCAGGAGGGGCTCGACGCGGGCAAGGCGGAGGCGGCGACCGCGCGCGCGTTGGAGCGCGCCGACCTGCAAAAGCGCGCCGTGATCGAGAAACTCGACTTCCAGATGAACGAATTCGGTCGCCTGTCGGAGACGCTGAAGGACGGCTTCGCCGATCTCGAACGGCGCATCGCGCAGGCGACGGCGCGCGTGCTGCAACCGCTGCTCGAACAGGCCGTCTCCAGGCAGATCGTCGAGGAGCTGGCCGAAAACGTCGCGCGGCTCACGCGCGCGGGCAACCTTGGCCTGCTCAAGGTGCGCGGCCCGGAGCGATTGTTGTCGGCGCTGAAATCGAAGATCGAAGCGCTGGCGGTCGATGTCGAATATGTCGAGGAGGACGGAGTCGAAATCACCGTATCCGCGCAATCAACCGAGATCCGCTCGGAACTCGGCGCCTGGAGCCGGTTGATCGAAGACATCGTGGAGAACGGTTGACGTCATGGCTGACGACCACCACCACGGCGACATCATCATCATCAAGAAGAAGGGCGGAGGCGGCCACGGTCATCACGGCGGCGCCTGGAAGATCGCGTTCGCCGATTTCATGACCGCGATGATGGCGTTCTTTCTCGTGCTGTGGATCATCAACGCGAGCGACAAGGAAACCAAGACCGTCATCGCCCGCTATTTCAATCCCGTGAAGTTGGAAAACCCGTCCAAGGCGAAGAAGGGCGTGCACGGCGCGACCTCCTCGCCGACCGAGGGCAAGGAGGAAAAATCCGACAAGGTGGGCGGCCCGTCGGCAAAGGACGAGGACGCAAAGGGCGCGCCCTCGTCCCCGGAGAAGAAGGACGAGAAAAAGAAGGAAGCGCCAAAAGAGGCGCCGGCCAAGGCGGAAGCGCAAGTTCAGGCCGCCGAGGCGAAACTGTTCTCGGCGCCTTATGAAGCGCTCGAACGCATCGCCGGCGGCCCTAACCAGGGCGCGCCCGGCGCTTCGGCCGAGAATGGCGACGCCGACCCGCAACGGCTCGCCGGCGCGCTCAGCATCGATTCGTTCCGCGATCCGTTCAAACCCATCGGCCCCGGCTCCCCCGACGATCCCGTCGCCTTCGACGCCGACGCGCGCAACAAGGCGCCGCCCGATCTGGAGCCGGGCAAGACCGGCCAGGACGACAAACCGCGCGCCAAACCGCTGCCGCAAGCGACGCCTTCCGACGCGCCGCATGAAAAGCTTGCGCCCGGCGACGGACTGAAGCCGGCGGGTCCGCCGGCCGGCGGACCCGCC
This sequence comes from Hyphomicrobiales bacterium, assembly GCA_025358745.1. GTDB lineage: Bacteria > Pseudomonadota > Alphaproteobacteria > Rhizobiales > Beijerinckiaceae > Roseiarcus. Next base: position 14,628 of record JANYIH010000104.1, read on the forward strand.
GAGGCCGGCAAGGCCGCCGCCGAGGCCGGCAAGGCTGCCGCGGAAGCTAGCAAAGCGGCGGGCGAGGCGGCCAAGCTGGAGAAAGATCTGAAGGCCAGCGTCGGCGTCGCCCTCAAAAACGGCGCCGGCCCCGACATCGAGGCGCGGCGCACCAGCGAAGGTCTGCTCATCAGCCTGACCGACAAGCTCGATTTCTCGATGTTCGGCGTCGGCTCGGCCGAGCCCAAGCGAGAACTCGTGCGCGCGATGGAAGCCATCGCCAGAATCGTCAAGACGACGCCCGGTCATGTCGTCGTGCGCGGCTACACC
>JANYIH010000105.1 GCA_025358745.1 Hyphomicrobiales bacterium
TGCAAACACGCCTCGACCTTCTCGCCGGCCAGCCGCGCCGCCACAAACGCCGCCGCAAAGGCGTCGCCCGCGCCCGTCGTGTCGAGAACGCGAACCGGCGGCGCGGGAACCGAGCAGCGCGCAGTCGCGGAAAACGCCTCCGCCCCTTTGGCGCCGCGCTTGATCACGACCAGCGGATACCGACCTCGCAAAAGCTCGTGCTGGCGCACGGGATCGTCGCTTCCGGTCAACGCCGCCGCCTCGTCCGCGTTGGGGAAGATCACCGCCGCCCCCGCCGTCCATTCGAGGAAATTGGCCGCCCCCATCGCCCGCAACGGCGCCGCCGAGCCGGGGTCGACGCTGACCGGCGTGGCGCCCGCCCGCCGCATCGCGTCGCGCACTGCGGCCCGCGACTTCGGGTGCTGGAACGTGTAGCCGGTGAGATGCAGCCAGTCGGCGCGCGCCAACGCGGCTTGCGGAATATCGGCCGGCGCCAGCGCGTCATTAGCGCCTCGGCTGGTCAGAAACGAGCGCTCGCCCGAGGGCTCGACCACACAGATCAGCCGACCCGTCGGCGTCTGCGTATCGCCCGCCAGCCAAGGCGTCACGCCGTCGGCGCCAAACGCCGCCGAGACGCGCTCGACATCGGCGGCGCCGACGCGGCCGACGAAATCGACCTCGACGCCATGTCGGGCGAGCCGGACCGCAAAACTCGCCGCCGACCCGCCCGGCCGCTCGACGATCTCGGCCGCCGCGTCCGAGCCTCGTGCAAACGGTTCGCTGAGGCGCGCGACGATGTCGGTCATCACGTCGCCGATAACGCACGCGCGGGGCGTCACAGCCGCGCCAACTCCACCGCGATCTCGGCCGCCAGCGAAGCGTTGTTGCGCGCCAGCGCCATGTTGGCCTCCAGACTGCGCCCCTCGGTCAGTTCGACGATGCGGCCGAGCAGGAACGGCGTCACGTCCTTCTTCTCGATGCCTTTCGCGCGCGCTTCCAGCACCGCCTCGCCGATCCGCTTCTCGATCGCGTCGGCGTCGAGCGCGTGGGCTTCGGGAATCGGATTGGCGATCAACACGCCGCCAGGCCCGATCTCGCGTTGCAGCCGGATCATGCGGGCGAGATCGCGCGCGCCGTCGAAACGATGGTCGAGTTTGTGGCCGCTGGTGCGCGCGTAAAAGGCGGGGAAATCGTCGCAGCGATAGCCGCACACCGCAACGCCCTGCGATTCTAGATATTCCAGGGTCTTGCCGATATCGAGGATCGACTTCGCACCGGCGCAGACGACCGCGAGACGCGTGCGGCCCAACTCGACCAGATCGGCGGAGATGTCGAACGTCTCCTCCGCGCCGCGATGCACGCCACCAATCCCGCCGGTGGCGAAAATCTCCAAACCGCTGAGTTCGGCGATATACATCGTCGCCGCGACGGTGGTGCCGGCCGAACCGCCGCGCGCGACGACGGCGCTGAGATCGCGCCGCGACGCCTTGACCACGCCGCCCGACAGCCGCGCCAGCCCTTCCAGGTCCGCCCGTTCCAGCCCGACCCGGAACCGGCCCTCGATCACCGCGATAGTGGCGGGAACCGCGCCGCGCTCGGCGACCGCCGCCTCCAACATCAACGCCGTGTCGAGATTCCTAGGGTACGGCATCCCATGCGTGATGATGGTCGATTCCAGCGCCACGATCGGCCGTCTGGCGGCGCGCGCCTGCGCGACGGCGGGGGAGAGATCGAGCAGAGCGGCGGCGGTCATGGGGGACTCGAGGGGCTGGCGGGAAGTCGAACTATTTAGAGAGCTTAACCCGGCTGGGCAAACGCGGCGCAAGACTCGGACGCGGGGTTTTGTATATGACAATATCGGGAAATGAGTGCATTCAGGCGTAGCGATGGACGAGCGTAAATCAGACAGGCCGCCGAATTTGCGCAGCGCGATGCGGCGCGCGCGTTCCGAGAGCGCCGAGCAGGGCGAAGCCGTCGCCGATCTCCGTCAGGCCGAGGTCGCGCGGCTCGAATTGCTCGAAGACGCGATCCGCCCGATCATCGACCAGACGCCCGACGACATCGAACTGTTCGATCTCGGCGTCACCCACGGCGACCGGCCGCGCCTGTTCCTCGACATGATCGGTTTCGTCGATCTCGCGCACGACCGTCGCACCTATCGCTTCTTTCAGGACACGCGGCACGGCCGGGTGCTGATCGCCGAGAGCGACAGCCCCGACAGAATCGTCGCGGCGGTGACGAATTACGTCGCGCGCCGGCTGGTGGAGCGCGAGCAGGCGCTGGCCTCGGACTGGCGCAGCCGTTCGCCCGCTAGCGAGCAGATCCGCACCCGCGCCCATGCCGACGCTTTGTCGCGCAAGGCGCGCGCCGGCGCGCCGCCGCCCGCGCCGAAACGCCGGCGCGGCTTCTGGCGCATCGCCGGCGACGGCTTCGGCTTCGCGCTGATGACGCTCGGCTCGATCACGCTCTGCGTCGGCCTGTTCTTGATCGCCCAAGCGGGATGGGAAGCCTGGGGCCGCGCCCTCTGGGAGGCCCATCTCGGCCACGCGCCGTTCTGAACGGGCCGCCTCAGTGCTGGGGCGAAGACGAGGGCGGCGCATAGACGATCTTGGCCACCGAGGGGACGCCGTTCGCATTCAATGCGAACACCATCCAATAGCCGGTAAGAAAATCGTTGGCGTTCGCCGGCGCGTTGACCGTCAGCACATTGCCGTTTTGCGAAAACGCGGCCGTCAGGAACCGGCTCTGCACGTTGGCGGAGTGAGTGAGCGCGCCGATGCGCACCAGATTGACCGCCCCGATCGGGGTCGCGTCGGCCATCGTAAGGCCGAAGGTCGTACCCGCGATCACGGTCGATGGCGCGGAGGCGATGACCGGCCGAGTCGCGAAAGTGTTGCTCCCGTCGGAATTGTAAAGATAGGGGGGATAATAGATCTCGGCGTTGAGTTCCAGGATCGGCCCTGGCGCCCCGCCGCCGCCAGTCAGCACGGTGGCGTCGGGCAACAGCAGCGACGCCGAATGATAGAGACGCGGTGTGCCGTTGGTCGGTCCCGGCGTCCAGACATTTGTGTTTGGATTATATAAGGCCGATTGGTAGGACACCATCGACAGCAAATTCGACGTGACCGAGCCGCCGTTCAGAAATGCCGAGCCGTCCGCAAGCACTGTCAAGTTGGACCAAACCCGGCCCGCGCCCGGCGGTGAGGCAAGCTCCGTCACTACGGGCGTCGTTTTCGAAGCGTCGATGCTTTCGAACTGGTAGGTCGCTTGTACGCCATCGGACGTCAGCAATTGACGCAGGCTGAGAATTCGCCCCGGACCGTCCATGACGCTGGGCTGGTACGGCGTGCTCGGCGCCGCTCTTTGCGGAAAAACTTGATACGCGCCCTGCCCCGACAGCGTCAGCCGCGCCAGCTCGCCGTTGATGTTCAACAGCAGAGGATTGCCATCCGACATCACGTAGGCGCGCGGATAGTACCAGGTGAATCGGGTCGGGAGCGTCGCGCCGGGCAACGTCGTAAACATATTCTGTCCGAAACTGTAGTATTCAGGGGTCTGGACCGGGGAGGGGTTGGTGTAGTTCGAACGCCCGCCCATGACCACGCTGTCGCCGCTGGGAAGCGGGACGATGGACGGGTACCAGCGCGGGTAACTCATCGTTCCCACGCGCGTCAACGTATTGGTCGAGGGCGTAAACGCGTTGACGTCGGCGTTGGCATAGTTGCGCAAACCCTGCACCGTCAGATCGCCCCCCGTCAACAATAGGGAACCGTTGGGCAAAAGGCCCAAACCGGAACAGAACAGATCGGTCCCCGTCGTATTGGGCAGCACGGTGTGCGACTGCGGATACGGCGCGGTCGGATTCCAAAGATCGTAATAGAGCAATCCGGTCTGCCGCCCACGCTGGTCGGTGCCGTAGCTCATGACCCGACCGTCTGGCAAAAGCGCCATATGCAGGGGAACGATCGGCCACGGCAGCAGAGGCCCGAAGGAGCCGCCCACAGATACACTCACACTGCTTAACGGCGGCGCAACACCAAGCGGCGCGGGTGCGGCGCGTATTTCCGCCTCGGTCTGAATAGGCGTCCGGCTACGCGACCAAAGCTTTCGCAGCACTCGGTTCCAAAACGCGTCGTGGCGGTCGCCGACGTTAACGTTTGGGCCAAATCCATAGTCGAACACGAGCGGCGGCGGCGCGGCTTGTTCGAGCACTTCGGGATCGGCTAGCGCCGGTGGGGCTGTCGAAAGAAGAGCGAAAATCAGAACAAATCTATGGGTCGCGGATAAAGTTAGCATCGCCGGAAATCCTGTACGCGGTCAAAAAACAAAGGGCGCCGTGGAGAATTTACAACGTTCAGTCATTTTGACAAAGCCATATTTCCACCGCAAGGGGGTCACAAAGCCAAAGCGCACGCTTTTTTTTGACACATTTCGCCGACCGTTGAATAAGCCGACCTGCGAACCCAGGCGTCGTCGTTTCTTTCCAGCCGACAAATCTTATTCGACCCGGCTCTCTGCTCCCGCCGCGCCGCGCCATTTCGGCGTCGGCGGCACACTTAAGAGGCCCTCGCCGTCGAGCACGACCATGTCGCCGACCCGGCACTCGCAATGCAGCCGCACCCGCCGCCCCTTCTCGACCAGTTCGACCACCTCCACTGAGACGTCGATCACGTCGCCGATCTTCACCGGGCCGCGGAAATTGAGGGTCTGCGAAATATAGACGGCGCCCGGCCCCGGCAGCCGCATCCCGATCACGGCCGAGATCAGGCTTGCGGTGTAGAGCCCATGCACGATGCGGGCACCGAACCGGGTTTTGCGCGCGAAATGTTCGGACAGGTGGATCGGATTGTGATCGCCGGAAAGCTCGGCGAAACCGATCACGTCCTCGTTCTTGACCGTCTTGGACGCGATCTCCCGCATTCCCAGCGCGAGATCCTCGAAATAATAGGTCTGAAACGGCGCTCGATCCACCGGCTTCCCCTTTTGCGGCAAGCCATGTCTTAGGAAGGATCGGCGGTCCGGTAAATGCGCCTATCGGCGGGGCCGGCGGTCAATTGCGCCGACGATCCCCCTGCCCGTCGCTCTCAAGAAATCCGTCGTCGTCCGACTTGCAGCTATAGGCGTGGCGCTGGTCGTGGGCGCGCGGATAGGATTCGGTATGCGCGTCCGGCCCGCATTTGCCGTAGGCCAGCCGGCCCGGCAAGGGGTAGGGGTTGCAGCCGCTCAAGCCAGCGGTCAGCAGCAGAAGCGCGGCGCCCGACGCCAGTTTCCGACTCATGTGTCGATTCCCGTTCGCCGTTCTGCTATCATGGCGCGGCAATTGCGCCAAGCTGCGCATCGTCGGGCCCAAGCGCGCTGTAGAGCGTCCGCGCCTCGGAAGCCGGGCCGCGCCTTTCTCCCGTTCCCTCGACGCGCAAGGTCGTGCTGCGTCCGGCGATCGCCACACGCAGCAGGTCGCCGGGGCGGACATGACGGCTCGGCTTGTCGATCACGCTCGGCAGGCCCTGACGCAAGGCCGCGACATCGCCCTCGGCGACGCGTTTGGCCGCCAGCGCGCGCGTCTTGCAGAAGCGGGCGCGCCACAGCCAGACGTCGATCCGGCAGGAGTCCGCGCTCGCCGGCGGCGCGAGCGGCGGGGCGGCCCCGCGCCGGCGCCACAGCGCAACCGCGCCGCCCTTGGTTTGCGCGGCGGGGATGAAGCCGAGACCACGCAGCACGCGCTCGGCTTGGCCGTCGCTCCAGCCGAATTCGGCCAGAATCTCCGGCGCAATCGAAAACCCGTTCGGCTCGGCGCGCCGGGCGAGGTCGCCGATCCGCTCAAGCGCGCCGATCGGCGCGGCGAGGCCGTTCACCGCCCGCAGGCCGCGATAGGCCAAAGCCTCGGGCGCCAGCCCTTCGCGCGGCAGCGCCGCCAGAGCGCCCTCGGCGCGCCAGCCCGGCTCGGCCAGCCCAGCGAAAATCTCGCGCAGCCACGCTGTCTCCGGCGCGACCACATCCTCGACATGGATCGTGAAGGCGCCGAAGCGCACGCCCAGATCGCGCAAGACTTTGCGTTCCGAGCGATAGAGCGCGCGCACATATTCTTCGGCGTCGCGTCGCGGCAGGGCGCCCGCCGCCTCGACCAGTTGGTAGGCCAGACCCCGCGCCAGCCCCGTCAGCGCCTCGCCCTCGGCGGCCGCCTTGAGCCGCCAGAGGCTGGCGAAAGCGGGCCGGGCGACAGCGGCGAGAAAAGCTTCCAGCCGTCGCACGGCGCGCTCGCGGGCGCCGGAAGCGCCGAGTTCGCCGTCGAGCCGCGCTTTCGGCGCGAACGGCGATCCCGCGACGATCTCGCCGATGGAATGGCCGCGCCAGAGGATCGCCCGGTTCGGCGCCAGCGAAAAACCGTCGTCGCTTTCGCCCGCGATCTCGGCCAACCGACGCGCGATCTCCGGCGTCACCGACCGCTCCACCGCCCCGCGCAACGCACGCGCCTCCAACGGCGAGGCGCCGCGCTCGGGCTCGAAATGCAACCCGACCAGCCGGCCGACCTTGTGGCCCTCGACGATCACCGACCCGTCCGAGGCGATGCCGCCCAGCGTCGGCCCGGCGGTTTGTTCGAGCCCCCGCATCAGCGCGCTGGTGCGCCGGTCGACGAAGCGTTGCATCAGCCGCTCGTGCAGGGTGTCGGAGAGCCGGTCCTCCAGCGCGCGGGTGTGGCCGGCCCAGGTCGCCGCCTCTTCCAGCCAGTCGCCGCGATGGGCGACATAGGCGAGCGTCCGCACGCGGGCGAGCCGGGCCGAGAGCGCGTCGATGTCGCCGTCGAGCCGGTCTAGCGCCTCGAACTGGTTTTGCGCCCAGCTTTCCGGCAAGCGTCGCCGTCCCTGCGTCAGATGCTCGAAAATGGCGCCGACGAGGCGGGTGTGTTCGTCCTGCGTGGTCTTGCGAAAGTCCGGGATCTGGCAGACTTCCCAGAGCCGGATCAGATTGGCGCGGTCGCGGCAGCGGCGCGCGATCAGTTCGTCCGCGCCCAGCAGGCGCAAGGTGGTCTCGTCCTGCGCCTCTTCCGAGAGATGCAGCCCCGCCGCCGGGGGCGCTTGCAGGAGCGAGCGCATCAGGCCGGCCAGCGAATCGAAATCGAGCCGCGCGTTGCGCCATTGCGCGCCGGTCACCGGCGCGAAGGCGTGGCCTTCGACGGCGGCCACCACTTCCGCGTCGAGATCGGGCGCGTCGCCGGTGACGCCGAACGTGCCGTCGCGCCGATAGCGTCCCGCGCGGCCGCCGATCTGGCCGATCTCCTGCGGTTGCAGCCAGCGCGAGCGCCGCCCGTCGAACTTGCGAAGCCCCGCGAAGGCGACATGGTCGAGATCCATGTTGAGGCCCATGCCGATGGCGTCGGTGGCGACGAGAAAATCGACCTCGCCGGACTGGAACAACTCCACCTGCGCGTTGCGGGTGCGCGGCGACAGCGAGCCCATCACGACAGCCGCGCCGCCGCGCTGGCGGCGGATCAATTCGCCGATGGCGTAGACGTTCTCGGCCGAGAAGGCGACGACGGCGCTGCGCTTGGGGAGCTTGGTCAGCTTCGCCGGCCCGATGTAGGTAAGCGTGGAGAGCCGCTCGCGCGTTTGGATCTCGGCGTGCGGGACTAGCTGGCGGATCAGCGGCCCCATCGTCGCCGCGCCCATGAACATGGTCTCCGAGCGCCCGCGCGCCCGCAGCAGCCGGTCGGTGAACACATGGCCGCGCTCGCGGTCGGCGCAGAGCTGAATTTCGTCGACGGCGAGGAAATCGACGTCGCGGTCGAGCGGCATCGCCTCGACGGTGCAGACCCAATAGCGCGGGTTGGTCGGAATGATCTTCTCTTCGCCCGTCACCAGCGCCACCGAGCGCTCGCCTCTCGCCTTGACGATGCGGTCGTAAATCTCGCGCGCCAGCAGCCGCAACGGCAGGCCGATCATGCCGGAGGCGTGCGCCAGCATCCGTTCGATGGCCAGATGCGTCTTGCCGGTGTTGGTGGGGCCGAGCGCGGCGACGACGCGCGAGATGCGATCGTCGGCGCGGTCCCGTGTCGACAACGGGGCGGGGTCGCTCAGGGAGGACGCGGGCGGCCGGAACATCTCGGGGTGAGAGATAGGGTCGGGGGGGCGTTAAGTCAAAGGCCGCCGGTTGCGAGCGGCGCAGCCGCTACCGGAACTCACTCCTCGGGCAATCCCGCCTTGCGCAAGCCTTCGAACATTGCCGAAATATTCGGGGTGCGAGGCGTCAGCCATTTGATCGTGAGATTTGGATTGAGACGGCGGGCTTCCGCCAATGCGGACTTCGCCTCGTCCGTCCTGCCGGCGAGCGCGTAAGCAGCAGCTAGACTCTTATATGGTATGTCCATCTTGTAGCCGCCGTCTATGGCCGTCTTGTACTGCTCGATCGCGGCGTCGTAATGCCCGAGACCGAGTTCGGCGTCGCCGCTGATCACATGCCAAAATCCAAGCTGCGGATCGCGTGGGCTCAACGGAATCGCTTGCTGAACGGCCAGTTTCGCCTGTTCGAAACGGCCCAGGAAAAGATTGGCGACGCCCTGAAGCGCATGGAATTCAGGGTTGCTCGGATTGATCGCCAGCCCCACGTCGGCGGACCGGAGCGCCTCGTCGGGATGTCCGGAGAACAACAGTCCCCATCCCTTCAAATCGAACGCCGCGGCGTAGCCGGGATCGATGGCGATGATTCGATCACAGACTTCGATGATTTTTGCGGGATAGTTGACCCCGGGCGCGCCCCAGCCGTGAGCAAGGTCGAATTGATAGCTAAGCGCGACCCCGTAATTCGCGTCGGGATCTTTGGCGTTGAGCGCGAGCGCCTTCTCATACAAGGCTCGCGCCTGCTCGTTCTCGTCCTTCGTCAGCGGAAGTTTGTAGTTGAGGGTCCTCGCGCGCATGATCAAATCGACCACATCGGGGTTCTGGGAGCCGGCGCCCTTTTCCGCCTCCGCCTTTTCGAGCGCGTAGCCGAGCGCGTTCGAGAGGCGGCTAACCACTTGATCCTGGAGCTTGAACAGATCGCCGACTTCTTCCTCGAATCGATCCGCCCAGCGACTTGCGCCCGTCTCCGCGTCGATCAATTGCGCGCCGACGCGAACCCGATTCCGATCGCGCTGAACCGAGCCCTCGAGCACGTAGCGGACGCCCAGTTCCTTTCCGATCGTCTTGACGTCGGCATTTTTGCCCTTGTAGGTGAACGAGGTGTTGCGCGCGATGACGAAACTGTTGCGGATGCGCGAGAGGTCGGTGATCAGATTGTCGGTCACGCCATCGGCGAAGTAGTCCTGGCCGGGGTCGCCAGTCAGATTCGCAAGCGGCAACACAATCATTGACAGGTGCGCCGCCTTGGCGGGGGTAGGCGAGCGCGCGCCTAGGAACAACCAGCCTCCAATTAATACCGACGCAGCCGCAGCGACCGTCGCGGCGACGATCTGGGAGACCCTCTTGTTTCCAGCCGCCGGCGCCGAAAGCGAGGTCTTCTTCGTTTGCGTGGGCACGCCGACCTGTAGCGAAAAAGCTCGGACGGGTTGGGCGATGTTCTTGAGCGAGGTCGGCCCGAGATCTTTAACCGCGATGTCGAGCCGCCCCTTCACCTGCCAATAGGCCTGTTCGGAGAGACAGATGGCGCCGGGCTTGGCGACGCCTTCCAGCCTTGCCGCGATATTGACTCCGTCGCCCATCAGATCGCCGTCGCTCTCCTCGACGACGTCGCCAAGGTGAATGCCGATCCGAAATACGATGCGCTGATCTGCGGGCGTCCCCGCGTTCTGTTCGACCATCGCGTTCTGCATCGAAATTGCGCAGCGCACCGCTTCCACGACGCTGCGAAACTCGACCAGCGCCCCATCGCCCGTGCGCTTGAAAACCCTTCCGTTCTGACTTGAGATGATGGGATCGATCACGTCGACCCGCAGGGCGCGCAATCGCGCCAGGGTGCGATCTTCGTCGGTGCTCGTCATACGACTGAAGCCGACCACGTCGGCCGCCAGAATCGCAGCAATTTTGCGTATCTCGACCATAGGCCCCCACCCCAGTGCAAGCTTATCACACGATGGCGCGGGACAAACTTCCCCCTATCCACCAGTTCCGCCGGCCCCCAAACCGGGCTAAACCCCGGAGCCTCCCGCCCCCAGGACGCCCCCATGCGAGCCCTCGCCTACGCCTTGCTCCTCGCCTTCGCTACGCCCGCCCTCTCCGCCCCGTTCCAGACGAAAGCCCCCTACGCGCTGCTGGTCGACCACAACACCGGCCGGACGCTGTTTGCGAAAAACGCCAACGCCAATATGGCGCCGGCTTCGACCACCAAGATCCTCACGGCGGAAGTGATCTTCAGCCTGCTGGCGTCCGGCAAACTCAGCGTCGACGACAAGTTCGCCATCTCCGCCCACGCCGCCACGGAGGGCGACGCGAAATCGGGCGGCTCCAGCATGTTCGTGGTCGCCGGCAGTCGCATCAAGATCGACGACCTCCTGAGCGGGATGCTGACCGATTCCGGCAATGACGCGGCGATCGCGCTCGCCGAAGGGGTGGCGGGCAGCGAGGCGAAATTCGCCGGGATCATGAACGCCCATGCCAGGGCGATCGGCATGGCGCATTCTCGTTTCAGCAATCCCTGGGGCGGCGCCGGCAACCGCGTCACGGCGAGCGACATGGCGCGGCTGGCGTCTTATGTCATCTCGACTTATCCCCAATATTACAAATATTTCGGCTTGGCCGAATTCACCTGGAACGGCATCCGGCAAGCCAACCGCAATCCCCTCATCGCCGACGGCGCCGATGGCCTGAAAACCGGCCATCTCGCCTCGACCGGGTTCGGGCTGGTCGCCTCCGCCGTCGCCGGCGGCCATCGGCTGATCCTGGTCATCAACGGCCTCAAATCGGAGGCCGAGCGCGCCAGCGAAGGCCGCCGCTTGCTGGAATATGGCAAAGCGGCGCTCAACGGCGGCTGAACCTCAGGCCGGCGCATCGTCGAACATCAGGAGATCGGCGCCGCCGCTGGCGAAATTGGCGAGATCGCCGGCCGCCGCCGCGCCTTCGGGGCTGCCGAGCCCGGCCTGAAGCGCGGCGAGGCTGTCGAAAGTCAGCGTCGCGACGAGATGGAAGTTCGACGCCCCGGCCGGCGTCCCCACCGTCCCCCTGCTGACGCGATAGCTGCGCAGGCCCGGAATTCTCTTCGCCAGCGGAATGTGGGTCGCGGCGTAATATTTGTCGAACGCGGCGGTGTCGGCAGGGGTTTTGTAGAGCACAAGCAAAGTCGCCAAGGCGTTTCTCCCGGAAATCGCCGGTTCGCGCCGGCGCCGGGCCAAACCTAACCTTGCGTTCCGGCGCGGGCAAGCAAGCGCCCACCCGCCGCTTGACCCGACGCGTCCCTGCCGCAAAAGCTCTGCGGGACGCGAATCGGGGAGCCTGGGCCATGAAGCGTTGCGCGCTGCTGTTATTGTCGCTGTCGGCCACCGACGCTGTCGCGCAGACGCCGGGATTCCAGATGCCGGGCGGCTCGGGCTGCGCGGGCGAGATCGCGCGCTATCGGGCGGTGCAGGAGAACGACCATGCCTCGGGCAATGTCGCCAAATCGGTCTATTTCCAGATCCAGCGCGAGATCGCGGCGGCCGAGCAGGTCTGCTCGGCGGGCGCCGACGCGAAGGCCAGCGCGATGATCCGCGCCTCGCAGGCGCGCCACGGCTATTCCACCCACCTCTAGCCAAGCCGCGCCGGCAGCCGCAGGAAGCCGCGAAACCGCGCGCGACCGCCGAGCGTAGGCTCGCCCGCCAGCGCGAAGCGGGGATAGCGCTTGAGGAAGGCGGAGATCGCGACGCGGCCCTCCAGCCGCGCCAGCGCCAAGCCCGCGCATTGATGCGGCCCGGCGGCGAAGGCGAGATGCCGGTTCGGGCTGCGGGCGAGGTCGAGCCGCTCGGGATCGTCGAACGCTTTTGGATCGCGGTTGGCGGCGCCGATCCCCAGCGTGACGAGCTGGCCGGGGCCGATCTTCACGCCGCCGATTTCAGCCTCGCGCGTCGCGCGCCGGTTGCCGAGCTGGTTGGAGCTTTCGAACCGCAGGAATTCCTCGATGGCCGGGGCGATCAGATCGGGCGCCTCGATCAGCCGCCGCCGCTCGCCCTCCCAGGCGCAGAGCAGGGCGAGCGCATTGCCGATCAGGTTGGTCGTGGTCTCGTGACCGGCGTTGAGCAGGAAAATGCAATTGTGGATAAGTTCCGACGGCCCCAGCCGTTCGCCGTCCTCGCCCTGAAGCAGCCGGGTCAGCACGTCGCGCGCGGGATCGCCCGGCCGCGCCCGGCGCGCCGCGATCAGGCCGGATAGATAGGTCGACATATCGGTGACGGCGCGGTTGCCTGCTTCGAGCGCGGTCGGCGTTGGCGCAGGCTCCAGCGCGCCCAGAATCGCCAGCGACCACGCCCGCAGTTCGCCGCGCTCGCCGCGCGGCACGGCAAGCAGATTGCCGATCACCTCGACCGGGATCTTCGCCGCGAAATCCTCGATCAGATCCACCTCGGCGCGGCCGTCCATGGCGCCGAGGAGATCGCCGACCAGCGCCTCCAGATCGGGCGCGAGATCGGCGATGGCGCGGGGCGTCAAGGCGCCCGCGATCAGCCGCCGCACGCGGGTGTGCAGCGGCGCGTCGTTGAACACGAGGCTGGTGGTGTGGTGCTCGTAAAGCGGGCTTTCGCCATATTTGGGACGAAACTCCTCGCGCTTGTCGGAGGAGAAGGTCGCCGCATCCTTGTAGATCGCGACGAGATCGTCGTAGCGCGTCAGGAACAGCGAGCCGTCGGGCAGAGGCTTGACCGGCGCGGTCTCGCGCAAGGCGCGATAGACGGGGTAGGGGTCGAGATAGAATTTTTGCGGTAGCCGACGCAGGTCGAAGTCCTGCGCCGCCGCCTCGGCTTCCTCCGGCCGCCAGATCCTAGAAGCGCGCATTGACGATGCCGAAGAATTTCACCGTCTGCGGCGCGCGCACGCGCGCGACGGCGAAATCGATCACCGCCGGCCGGCCCGCCGCATTGGCCTCGCGCGCCCGCATGAGGGCGGGCAGAATATCGGCGGGCTCGACGACGCGCTCGCCGTGGCAGCCGCAGGCGCGCGCCAGCGCCGCGAAATCGGGCTGGAACGAATACTCCGTGCCGATGAAACGGCCCTCCATACGCCCGTTCTGCATATCCCAGATCGAGCCGAGCGCGTCGTCGTTGAGAACGCACCAGGTGACGCCAAGCTTATATTCCGCCGCTGCCGGCAGCACGTCGAGCATCATCTGGAACGAGCCGTCGCCGACGAAGCCGACGGCCGGGCGATCGGGATGGACGATGCGCGCCACCGGAAGACCCGCGGCGGCGTTGCTCATGCCATAGAGGCTCGACGGCGCCAGCATCGTGCGCGCCCCATGCAGCTTGAGGAAGGTCGGGCTGCCCGGCAGCTGCTCGGCCAGACAGCCGATATCGACGCCGTAGATCGCCTCGCGCCCGAACGCCTCCTGCGCCGCGCGGATGATCTGCACGCTATGGAGCGGCTTGTCGTCGCGGGCGGCGATGGCGCGCGCCTGTGTCTCCAGCGCGTCGAGTTCGGCGCGCAGCGCTGTCGTGCGCGGCTCGCGGCGCCAGTCGCGGGCGACGCCAAGCCGGGCCAGCGCCTCGTCGAGCGCCTGCGCCGTCGCTTTGACGTCGGCGACGAGGCCGAGGTGGGCTTGAAAGCTGCGGCCGATCTCGGCCGGATCGATATTGACCTGAATATGCCGCGCGTCGGGCGCGGGTGAAAATTCGGGGCGCCAGTTGGTGGCCATCGATTCGAAGCGGCAGCCGAGATTGAGGATGACGTCGGCCTCATTGAGCAGAACCTGCGACACAGGACTGCCATGCGTGCCAAGCCCCCCTGCGGCCAGCGGGTGATCGTCGTCGAGCACCGAGCGGCCGGTCAGGCTCACCAGCACCGGCGCGGCGAGCCGCTCGGCCAGCGCGACAAGCTCCGCCCCCGCGCCCGAGGCCAGCGCCCCGCCGCCGGCGACGATCAGCGGCCGCTCCGCGCCCGCCAGCCAGCGCGCGGCCTCGGCGATGTCGGCGGGGTCCGGGCGCACGCGCCCCGGGCGCGGCGCGGGGCGATAGTCGCAGGCGATTTCGCGGCCGAGCAGATCGGCGGGCAGATCGAGATAGACCGGACCGGGCCTGCCGCTGCGCGCGATCAGGAACGCCTGCACCAGCAGATCGGGCAGCGCCTCCATGCGATCGACGCGGACGGCGAATTTCGTGATCGGCGCGAAGATGCGCTCGGTGGCGACCTCCTGCGATTCGCCCCGATGCACTGACGCCGAGGGCGCGCGGCCCGCCAGCACAACCATCGGCTGCGCGCCGACGAACGCCTCGGCGACGCCGGTGACGAGATTGGTCGCGCCGGCGCCGGCGGTGACGAGCACGACGCCCGGTTCGCCCGTGAGCTGCGCATAGGCGAAGGCCATGTAGGCGGCGGCGTGCTCGTGGCGCACGCGAATAAAGGCGATGTCGTTGGCGTGATAGAGCGCATCGAGCACGCCGATGATGTGTCCGCCCGGTAGCCCGAACACGTTCCGCACACCCTCGGCGCGCAATGCCGCCACCACCGCCTGAGCGGCCGTCATCGTCGCCATTTCGTTTCCCCTCAGGCGTTTCGCATCAGGCCAAGCCCGAGCCCGGCGCCCAGCAACAGGCCGCCGGTCAGATTGTTGCGCGCGCGGGCGCTGATCCGCACGGCGGCGCCGAGGCGGGCGGCGAACAGCGCCCAGCCGCAGTCGACGATCGCCGCCAGCGCAAGAAAGGTCGCGCACATAAGCAAAAGCTGCGGCGCGAGCGGCGCGCGCGAATTCAGGAATTGCGGGAAGAAGGCGGCGTAGAACGCCAGCGTTTTCGGATTCGCCAGCGAGACGAGGAAACCGCGCAGGAACAACGCGCGCAACGGCCTTTCGTCCGGCCCTGTCGCGGCGTCGTCGTCGCCCGGCGCGGTGAAGGCGCGAAAGGCGAGCCACAGGAGATAGGCGACGCCCAGCCAGCGCAGCCAACCAAAGGTCTGCGCCGCCCCTGACAGCACCGCGCCCATGCCGAGCGCGGTGAGGCCCAGTTGCGGAACCATCGCGCCCCAAGTCCCCGCCACCGTCGTCAGGCCCGCACGGGGCCCTCGTGCGAGCGAATTGGCGACGATCAGCGCCACATTGGGGCCGGGAATCAGCATCAGCGCAACGACCGCCGCGACGAAGGCGCCGTAGAGGGCGAGCGACATGGGCGCTATCCCTCGCGGTGGCGTGTCGCCTCGAAGGCGGGCGCTTTGGCGGCGAAAGCGTCGAGCCAGACGACCAGTTTGGGGTGATCAGCGCGCCATTTGCCGCCGAAGCGCAGATCGAGATAGCCCAGCGCGCAGGCGAGCCCGATCGCGGCGACGTCGATCGCGGCGGGATCGGGCGCGGCGGCCTCGAACGCCGCCAGCGCGCGCGCGATCTTGCCGCTCTGGTGGTCGAGCCAGCGCGCGCTATGGGTCGCCGCATCGCGCCAGCGTTGCTCGTAGATAGTGAGAATCGCGGCGTCCATCACGCCGTCGGCGAGCGCGGCGCGGGTCAGCACGTCGAAACGCGCTTCGCCCGAGGGGATCAGTCTGCCGCCGCCGGCGAGGAAATCGAGATATTCCAGAATAACCGCGCTGTCGTAGATCGCGGCGCCGTCGGCCAGCACCAGCGTCGGAATCTTGCCGAGCGGATTTTGCGTGCGCAAGGGCTCAGCGGGGTCGGACGTGTCGGCGGGCGTGACCTCGATGCGGTCGGACAGGCCCAACACATCGGCGGCGATGCGGATTTTGCGGGCGAACGGCGAAGCGGACGAAGACCGCAGAAGCATCATGTGAGCATCCTCGGCGCCCTCGGGTTGAATGGGGGGCTGCCACGCCGATATAAGGCGGCCGGCGCGTCGCCGTCCAGTTCGCCGCAGGCAGGGTGTCAAATGTCCACCGAACGTCTCGTCATCATCGGCGCCGGTCCCGCCGGCTACACCGCCGCGATCTACGCCGCGCGCGCGCTGCTGAAGCCGCTGATGCTGACCGGCTTCGAGCCCGGCGGCCAGTTGATGATCACCACCGATGTCGAGAACTACCCCGGCTTTCCGCAAGCGATCCAGGGGCCGTGGCTGATGGGTGAGATGCGCGGGCAGGCCGAACATGTCGGCGCGCGGATGGAGAGCGAGCATGTGGTCGGGCTCGACGCCTCGGCGGGGCCGTTCCGCATCACCTGCGATTCCGGCCGCGTCATCGCCGCCCATTCAGTCATTCTGGCGACGGGCGCGAAGGCGAAATGGCTGGGGCTGCCGGGCGAGGAGGCGCTGAAGGGATTCGGCGTCTCGGCCTGCGCGACCTGCGATGGGTTCTTTTTCCGGGGCAGACAAGTCGTGGTGGTGGGCGGCGGCAATTCGGCGGTCGAGGAGGCGCTCTATCTCTCCGGCATCGCGGCGAAAGTGACGGTGATCCACCGCCGCGACACGTTCCGCGCCGAGCGCATCCTGATCGACCGGCTGATGGCGCGGTCCAATGTCAGTGTGAAGTGGAACCGCGCGGTGGACGATATCGTCGGCGGCGGCCAGCCCAGGGGCGTCACCGGACTCCTGCTGCGCGACATCGCCACCGGCGCGCGCGAGGAGCTTTTCACCGACGGCGTGTTCGTCGCCATCGGCCATGCGCCGCAGACCGATCTCGTGCGCGGACAGGTGGAGCTGAAGCCGAACGGCTATGTGCAAACCGCGCCGAACTCGACGGCGACCAGCGTCGAAGGTCTGTTCGCAGCCGGCGACGTAGCAGACGACATCTATCGGCAGGCCGTCACGGCGGCGGGGCTGGGCTGCATGGCGGCGTTGGAAGCCGATCGCTGGCTGACCGCGAAAGGGCTTTGAGCGCGACGGCGCTTTCGTATCAGGCGATTATCGCGTAACGCTCTATCCATACGGGGGGCGCTGGGGTGCGATGGACTGGGACAAGCTCAGAATATTTCAGGCTGCCGCCGAGGCGGGCTCGTTCACCCATGCCGGCGAGACGCTGGGCCTGAGCCAATCCGCCGTGAGCCGTCAGGTCAGCGCGCTGGAGGTCGATCTTTCCGCGCCGCTGTTTCATCGCCACGCGCGCGGGCTCATCCTTACCGAACAGGGCGAAACGCTGCTGAAGGCGGTGCATGACGTCTCGCTGAAACTGGAGGCGGTGCGCTCGCGCCTGATCGACAGCCGCGACAAGCCGAGCGGCGATCTCCGAGTGACGACGACGCTGGCCCTGGGCGCGAACTGGCTGTCGTCGCGGCTCGGCGAGTTCACCGATCTGTTCCCCGAGGTGCGGCTACACCTGTTGCTCAGCGACGACGATCTCGACATCGGCATGCGCGAGGCCGACGTCGGTTTGCGGCTGCGCGAACCCATGCAGCCGGACCTGATCCGCCGCCGGCTGTTCACCGTGCATTTCCACGCCTACGCCTCGGCCGAATATCTCAAGAAGGCGGGGCAGCCGCGCGTGGTGGAGGATCTCGACCAGCACCGGCTGGTCGCGTTCGGCGCGCCGACGGCGACGCATTTCCTCTACGAGCTGAATTCGCTGCTGGTAGTGGGGCGCGATCCCAAGACTCCCCGCATCCCCCATCTCTCGATCAACAATCTCGCCGCGATCATCCGCGCGGTCGAGCACGGCGTCGGCATCGCGGTGCTGCCCGATTATTGCGTCGCGCCGAATTCCGGGCTGGTGCGGCTGCTGCCGCAGGCGGATATGCCGGAGATGGATTGTTTCCTCGTCTATGCCGAGGAGATGAAGAACGTCGCGCGCGTGCAGGCGTTCCGCGATTTCCTGGTGACGAAGGCGCAACGCTGGCGCTATTGAGACCAACGCCCGAGGGCGTGGATGGCCGGGACAAGCCCGGCCATCAAGAACGCTGTTTCGTCAGGCGATCAGAAGTCCATGCCGCCCATGCCGCCGCCGCCCATGCCGCCGCCCGACATCGCGGAGGCGTCTTTCTTGGGTCGATCGGTGACCATCGCCTCGGTGGTGATCATGAGGCCAGCGACCGAGGCCGCATCTTGCAACGCGACCCGGACGACCTTGGCCGGATCGACGATGCCGGCGGCGAGCATGTCGACATATTGCTCGGTCTGGGCGTCGAAGCCGTAGGTCTGCGACTTGTTCTCCAAGATCTTGCCGACGACGATCGAGCCTTCGTTGCCCGCGTTCTCGACAATCTGCCGGATCGGAGCCTCGAGCGCCCGCAACACGATGTTGATGCCGGATTGCACGTCGGGATTTTCATCCGTCAGTTTGCCGATCGCCGCCTTGGCGCGCAACAGCGCGACGCCGCCGCCGGCCACGATGCCTTCCTCGACCGCTGCGCGAGTGGCGTGCATGGCGTCGTCGACGCGGTCCTTCTTCTCCTTGACCTCGACTTCCGTCGAGCCGCCGACGCGGATCACGGCGACGCCGCCGGCGAGCTTGGCCAGACGTTCCTGCAGCTTCTCCTTGTCGTAGTCCGAGGTCGTGTCCTCGACCTGCGCCTTGATCTGGGCGATGCGCCCCTCGATCTCAGACTTCTTGCCGGAGCCGTCGATGATGGTCGTGTTCTCTTTCTCGATGCGGACCCGCTTGGCGTGGCCGAGCATCGCCAGCGTGACGTTTTCGAGCTTGATGCCGAGGTCCTCGGCGATCAACTGACCGCCGCTCAGCGTGGCGATATCTTCGAGCATCGCCTTGCGGCGATCGCCAAAGCCGGGAGCCTTGACCGCCGCGACTTTCAGGCCGCCGCGCAGCTTGTTGACCACCAGGGTCGCCAGCGCCTCGCCGTCGATGTCCTCGGCGATGATCAGCAGCGGCTTGCCGGCCTGCACCACGGCTTCGAGAATGGGCAGCATGCCTTGCAGCGACGACAGCTTCTTCTCATGCAGGAGGATATAGGGGTCTTCGAGTTCGACGATCATCTTCTCGGCGTTGGTGATGAAATAGGGCGAGAGATAACCGCGATCGAACTGCATGCCCTCGACGACGTCGAGTTCGGTCTCGGCGGTCTTGGCCTCCTCGATGGTGATGACGCCTTCCTTGCCGACCTTGTCCATCGCGTCGGCGATCATCTTGCCGATCGCCTTGTCGCCGTTTGAGGCGATCGTCGCGATCTGCGCGATTTCTTCCGAAGATTGAACTTTCTTGGCGCGCTTGGCGACGTCCTTCACCACCGCGGTGACGGCGATGTCGATGCCGCGCTTGAGGTCCATCGGGCTGATGCCGGCGGCGACCAGCTTGAGGCCCTCGCGCATGATCGAAGCCGCGAGCACCGTCGCGGTGGTGGTGCCGTCGCCGGCGAGATCGTTGGTCTTGGAGGCGACTTCGCGCACCATCTGCGCGCCCATGTTCTCGAACTTGTCTTCGAGCTCGATCTCCTTGGCGACGGTGACGCCGTCCTTGGTGATGCGCGGCGCGCCGTAGGATTTGTCGATGATGACGTTGCGGCCCTTGGGGCCGAGCGTCACCTTGACCGCGTTGTTGAGGATTTCGACGCCGCGCAGCAAACGCTCGCGCGCGTCGGTGGAGAATTTAACGTCCTTGGCAGCCATGATGTGTCATCCAATTCAAGAGGGGTTGGCGGGAAGAGGGCCTCAGGCCGCTTTCTTCTTCGCGTCGGCGGCGCCTTCGAGCACGCCCATGATGTCGGATTCCTTCATGATCAGGAGTTCCTGACCGTCGATCTTCACTTCCGTGCCCGACCATTTGCCAAACAGCACCCGGTCGCCGGCCTTGAGATCGAGCGGAACGATTTTGCCGCTCTCGTCGCGGGCGCCCGGCCCGACGGCGACGACTTCGCCCTCCTGCGGCTTTTCCTTGACGGTGTCGGGAATGATGATGCCGCCCTTCGACTTCTCTTCGGCCTCAAGGCGACGAATGACGACACGGTCGTGTAGGGGACGGAATTTCATGGGCGATTTCCTCTGTGGCTTCGCCGCGCCTCGGCCTGGCTTGATGCTGGAAGGCGCAGCGGAGTTTTCGGCAGAGGTTAGATGGCGACGATTGGCACTCGTTACAAGAGAGTGCCAGATCAATTCTCGCGCCGAAACGCGTGAAACTCAGTCATGGTGGAAAAGCTCGGTCATATCGGCCCACCATGTTCCCGCCGCGCGGGTTTCGTAAGGCGCCTGGCACGGGTCGGTGAGGGCCCACCAGTCGCGCGTGACGGGATCGGCCGCCATTCTGGCGGCGTCGGCGGCGAAGTCCACGCCGTGATATTCCCAATAGGCGAACAACAGCATTTCCGGCTCACGCAGGTAAATGCTGAAGTTTCGGATGTTGCAGGCGGAGATCGTCGCCAGCACGCCGGGCCAGGCGGCCGCGTGCAGGCGCTTGTATTCCTCGGCCTTCTCCGGCCGCAGCCGGTTGCAGAGCCCCATGCGTTTCATGCCCTTCTCCCGAAGATGCCCGTATCAGGTCGCGCGCAGATCGCGGCGGCTTCCTTCCGCAGTTAGGCGTTCGATGGCCGCAAAATCCCAGGCGACGCCAAGGCCGGGCGCGTTGTTTGGCTCAGCATGGCCGTCGCGGATGCGCATCGGCTCGCTCGTCAGCTCGTCCAGCTGAGGAATATATTCCAACCAGCGGGAATTCGGAATTGCGCAGCACAAGGCGACATGCAGCTCCATCAGGAAATGTGGGCAGACCGCGACATTGTAGGCTTCCGCGAGATGGGCGACTTTCAGCCACGGCGTCACGCCGCCGATGCGGGCGACGTCGACCTGGATGATGGAGCAGGCGCCGCGTTGCAGATAATCGCGGAAGTGCGATAGCCCGTACAGGCTTTCTCCCACCGCGACCGGAATCGAGGTCGAGCGCGCAAGCCGCACATGTCCGTCGACGTCGTCGGCGGGCAGTGGCTCCTCGAACCAGCCAATGTCGGCTGTTTCGTAGTGGCGGGCGCGGCGGATCGCCTCGTCGACGGTGAAGGCTTGATTGGCGTCGGTGAAAATCTCGAACTCGGGCCCGAGCGCCTCGCGCAGCGCGCCCAGTCGCTCGACATCCTCGGCGATAGGCCGTCCAACCTTGACTTTCGACCCGCCAAAACCTTGCGCCTTCGCCTGCAACGCATCGTCGATCAGCGCCTGTTTGGGCAGATGCAGCCAGCCGCCTTCCGTGGTGTAGAGGGGGATGCGATCCTTCGCTCCGCCCGCCATGACATGCAACGGAAGCGCGGCCCTGCGACAGCGCAGATCCCAGAGCGCGGTGTCGATCGCGGCGAGCGCAAGGCTCGTGATGGCGCCGACCGTGGTCGCGTGGGTAAGGAACAGGAGTTCGCGCCAGATCTTCTCGATCTCGGCGCCGTCGCGCCCCAGCAGCGCTGGCGCCAGCGTACGGGCGAGGAGCTCGACGATAGCGGGTCCGCCGGTGCCGATCGTATAGCTGTAGCCGACCCCGACCGCGCCGTCGGAATCGGTGATGCGCACGAACGGCGTCTCCTGACTGACGAAGGACTGAATCGCGTCGACGCGCTTCACCCTGGGCTTCAGATCGACCATGCAGATTTCGACGCGCGCGATCGTCGCCATCCGTCCCTCCTGTCTCAATCTTCTATTCGACGAAATATTTTTCGTAAGTCCCGAGCAGCGTCTCCATGATCGCCGGCGCGCGTTCGAGGTGGTAGTCGAGCCGCTCTGCGGCTCGCTCGGCGTCGCCGACGTCGAGCGCCTCCAGGATATCGCCGTGCTCGGTAATGACGAGCGGGAGGCGGCCCTGCCCCGAGGCGAGGCGATGGACACGGTCGACCCGCGCCTTGGCGATTTGGATCGTGCTCCAGACCCCTTCCAGCGCCGCGGCCGAGCAGAACGAGCGATGAAAAGCCTCGTCGAGATCATGGAAACGTTCGAGGTCCCCCTCGGCCAGCGCGGCGGCCTGGCGCATCAGGATCTGGCGCGATCGCGCGGCGACCTCGGGCGTCCAGACCAGGCAAGCGCGCCCCAGCACGGCGATCTCGAGCGCCTTTCGGGTGAAATGGTTGTTGCGCACCGCGCTGAGCTTGATTGGCGCGACGAAGCTGCCCTTCTGGGGGAACACTTCGATCAGGCCGTCCTCGACAAGGCGGATGATGGCGGCGCGCACCGGAGTGCGGGAGACGCCGATCTGGCGACAGATGCGGTTCTCGCTGATCGACACGCCCGGCGGCAATTGCAGCGAAACAATCGATTTCTTGAGCGCGTCGTAGATCTGGTCGCCGACCTGCCGCCGCCGGTCGAATACGATGGTCAGCTTGTTGAGCGCATCCCCCGCTGCGCCGACGTCAAGCTCCAAAGCTTCGCTCATGACCGCCCGCTCCCTCTGCGAAGGGCGGCGAGCGAAGCCTTTGCGAAAAGCCGTTGCATGGACCAAACTTGTATACTAGCATCCATGTCGCTCACAAGTGGCAAGTGAACGACGTGAGCCGCCGTCGCGCCTGCGTTGACGGAGAGGATTTTTCCGGGAGGACTCGATGATTCGCTCGCGTAACGCCTTGATGATCGCCGCGGCCGCTCTGGCTCTCGCGGCCTGGGGGCCAGCCTCGCACGCCGCCGATGCGACCAAGGTCGCGCTCGTACCGGGCGGCCCGCATCCCTATTTCGCGGCCTGGGAGAAAGCCGGCCAGGATGCGATGAAGGACTTCAAGCTCGGCGCCGCGGACTATCGCGTGCCGCAGAAGTGGGAGCTTGGCCTGCAGAATTCGCTGCTCGAAAGCCTGCTGAGCCAAGGCTATAACGCTTTCCTCGTGTTTCCCGGCGACCCCGTCGGCTCCAATAGCACCGTGCAGGAATTGACGGAAAACGGCGCGCCCGTGATCGCCACCGCCGGCTGCCTCAAGGAGCCAAGCTCCGCCCTGTTCTGCCTGGGCACAGACACCGGCAATTCCGCCTATCTCGGGACGAAAGAACTCATCAAGGCGATGGGCGGCAAGGGCCGCGTCGCGCATTTCACGGGCTTCCTCGTCGACCCCAACACGCAGCTGCGCATCGACGCTGTGGAAAAGGCGGCCAAGGAGACGAACGGCGCGGTCAGCGTGGTGCAGGTGATCGCCGACATCGACGCGCCGGGGCCGGCCGAGGAGAAGATCAACGCCTATCTCGCCGCTCACGCCGGCGACGTCGACGGCATCGTCACGACCGCCTGGGTGCCCGCCGTCGTCGCCGCCAATTCGTTGCGCAAGATCGGCGACAAGCGCATCAAGATGGTCGGCATCGATCACGACGAGGTCGTGCTGAAGGCGATCAAGGACGGCTTTGTCAACGGCACGATGCTGCAAAATCCCTATGGCCAGGGCTATATCGGCTCTTACGCGCTCAACCGCATCCGTAGCGGCTGCAAGGTGAAGAAGGACGCGCCGTTCAAGACGATCGCGCTCACCAACCGCTTCATCGATTCCGGCACCGTCTATGCCGACAAGGACGCTGTCGACAATTACGTCGGCTCGATGCAGTCGATCACGAAGCAGATTTTTGGCGACTTCGAGAAGACCTATCTGACCTGCTCGTGAACCAAATCCGGCGGCCGCGCGCGCTCTCACAAACGCAACCCCGGCCGCCCTTGCAGGCTTGGCCACAACTCTGACGCCATGAACTCTCCCGCAGGTCTTCCGCGTCAGAACGAAAACGCCGACGGGACGCGCTTGGGCGCGTCCCCGCTCACGTCCTGGTTGCTCACCAACGAATTCGGGCTCCTCACGCTGATCTTGGCTTTCGGCGCGGCCTTCGCGCTCGGGACGCCCGGTTTCGGCTCCGCGTTCAACCTATTCACGCTCGGCCGCATCATGTCCATCGACATCATGATCGGCTTCTCGATGATGGTGGTGATCGTGACCGGCGGCCTCAACCTTTCGGTCGGCGCCATTGGCGTCTGCTCCGCCATGGCCTTTGGTTGGCTGGCCGAGCGCGCAGGTCTCCCGCTCGCGCTCGCCATTCCCGGCGCGCTTGCGTTCGGAGGGATGCTGGGCGCGATCAACGGTCAGTTGATCGTTCGCTCCGGCCTGCACAGTTTCATCATCACGCTGGCGACGATGAGCGTGTTCTTCGGCGTGATGCTGTTCGTCACCCGCGCCGAAGCGTTCCGCGCGCTTCCTGCGGCGATCTCCGTCTTCGGCAAGACGCGATACCTCGGCTATCTCTCGCCGCTGCTGCTGGTCAGCGCAGGCGTCGGGCTCGGGCTCGCCGCGCTCTACCGTCTGACGCCGCTGGGGCGCGAAATGCTCGCCGCCGGCGCACGCGCGCCGGCGGCGGAGCTTTCCGGCGTGCGGGTCGGGCGCACGTTCGTGCTGTGCCACATGCTCTCGGGGGTGCTCGCCGGCGTCGCTGCTTTGATGGTGATCGCGCGCACCGGCGCGGCGCTGCCTTCGATGGCGGGCGATCTCGGACAGGACTGGCTGCTGCCCGCCTTCCTCGGCCCCGTGCTCGGCGGCGCGGCGCTGTCGGGCGGGCGCGTGTCGGTGCTCGGCGCCTTTCTCGGCGCGGCGCTGGTCAGCGAACTCTCCAACGGCCTGCTTCAGTTCCGCGTCGGCGAATTCTGGGTCCAGACTTACCTCGGCCTCCTGCTGCTGATCGCAGTGCTGATGGATCTCGGCCGACGCAAGTTCCTCGCCCGAATCGGGAGCCTTGCGCGATGATGAGGCGCGCTCTTGCGACCGACTGGTTCGGACCCCTCGCGCTCATCGTCGCGGCGTCCGTTGGCATAACGATTTTCGCCCCTTCGTTCCTGTCGCCGTTCAACATCCAGGTTCTTCTGCTGGCCGCGGCGGTGAACGTCGTCGTCGCCATGTCGCAGATGGTCATCATCGCGGTCGGCCAGATGAACCTGGCGATCGGCGCGATCGGCGGGCTGGCGGCGATCTCGTTTGCGGGGCTGATGCAGGTCTGGTCGTTTCCGCCGGTCCTCGCCGCCGCGGCGGCGCTTGGCCTGGGCGTGACGGCCGGACTCCTCAACGGCGCGCTCATTGCAAGCACGGGGATTTCCGCCTTTATCATCACGCTCGCCAGCCTGTCGATCTTCAAAGGCGCCGACCTCGGCATCACGTGGCGCAGCCCTTTTACAACATCCCCGCCTCCGTGAAGGCGTTCGGCAATGCGACGATGCTGGGTCCGATTCCCTGGTTGGCGCTGCCCGCCGCGCTTGTCGTGCTCGGCATGTGGCGGCTCATCAACCGGCAGAAGGTCGGGCGCTATATCCTGGCTGTCGGCGGCAACGCGAGCGCGGCGGAACTGTCGGGCGTATCGGTCGCGCGCACGATCCTGTGGGCGCACGCGATTTCCGGCTTCCTGGCGGCGCTGGCGGGCGTGATGCTGGTCGCGCGGTTGCAGCTCGGCCAACCCTCGATCGGCGATGACTGGCTGATCCTGTCCTTCGCCGCTCCGGTGATCGGCGGCGCCGTGCTGTCAGGCGGCCACGTCAGCGTGTTCGGGACGTTCTACGGCGTCGTCATCGTCGCCATCATCACGCAGGCGCTGGTGATTTTCCGCATCGATCCCTTTTTCGTGCAAGTCGTGCTGGGCCTGCTGATCCTGTGGGCGGTAGGCGTTAACCGCCTGCGCGAAGTCCGCTTCGCGGGAGCCTGAGCATGGCGAATACATCGCTCGAAGCGCGCGGCGTGCACAAAAGCTTCCCCGGCGTGCTGGCCCTCCAGGACGTCTCGATCTCGCTACGCGGCGGCGCCATCCACGCGCTGCTCGGCGAGAACGGCGCCGGCAAGTCGACGCTGATCAAGATCGTCACCGGCGTCTATCGTCCCGACGCCGGCGAGATGCTGCTGGACGGCGCTCCGGTGCGCTTCGCCGGCCCGCGCGACGCGATAGCGGCGGGCATCGGGGTGGTGCACCAGGAGCGCAACCTGATCCCGCGCTTCTCGGTCGGCGAGAACATCGGCCTCGAACATCTGGGCGGCGGATTCTTGCGCGCGATCGACTACGACGCCCTGCACGCGGAAGCGAAAAAGTGGCTGGAAGTGCTCGAACTCGACCTCGACCCGCGCACGCCCGTTTCGCAGCTCAATGTCGCCAAGATGCAACTGGTGGAGATCGCCAAGGCGCTGTCGCTGCGCTCGCGCATTCTGCTGCTGGACGAGCCGACCGCGTCCCTGACGCCGCAGGAGACGCAGGTGCTGTTCCGCCTGCTGCGCAAGCTGCGCGACGAGGGCGCGAGCCTGCTGTTCGTCAGCCACAAGCTCGAAGAAGTGCAGGAGATCTGCGACGAGGTGACGGTGCTGCGCGACGGGCGCAACGCCTGTCCGAGCCGGCCGATGACGGGTCTTGCGCGGCAGGATCTGGTCCGGCTCATGATCGGGCGCAACGAGCAGGTTCCCGCCTGGTCGACGCGATCGGCCCAGGGCAAGCCGGCGATGCTTGAGTTGAAGGGCGTCTCGACCTCGCTCGGCCATTCAAACATCGATCTCAAGTTGCGCGAGAGCGAAATCGTCGGCCTCTACGGCCTTGTCGGCGCCGGACGCAGCGAACTCGCCAAGTGCATTCTCGGGCTGCATGCGATCACCAGCGGGCAAATCCTGATCGCGGGAGAGCCAAGCCGGATCGGCAGCGTCGCCGAGGCGATCCACCAGCATGGAATCGGCTACATCAGTGAGGACCGCAAGCGGGAAGGTCTCATTCTCGACCACAGCGTGTTGGAGAACGCGGGCGTCACGGTCTGGCGCAAGCTTATGAGCACACTTGGGTTCCTGCGTGATGAAACGGTGCGCGCGCGCGTCGCCCCCATCATCGCCGGACTGGAAGTGCGCACGCCCTCGCTCGCGCAGACGGTCGGAAATCTGTCCGGCGGCAATCAACAGAAGATCAGCGTCGCCAAATGGCTGGCGGCGGGCGTCAGGATTCTCATTGTCGACGAGCCGTCCGTCGGCATCGACATCAAAACCAAGGCTTACATTCACGAACTGCTGCGCCGCCTCGCCGACGAAGGAACCGCGATCCTCCTGATCACCAGCGACATGCCCGAGATCATCACCGTCGCCGATCGCATCGTCGTGATGGACGACTACCGCATCAAAGGCGAACTGGCGAACACGCGCGATTACACGAGCATGGGCGAGGGCATCATGGCGCTCATCCACGCGCGGGACGCAGCATGACGAAGATTGATGTCCTTGGCGGCGTTGCGGGGACAGTCAAACTCATCATCCTTTGCTCGAACGATATCGGCCCTGTCGGGCGAGGGATGTCGATTTCCGTTCGAAGCTGAGTCGATTGGGCCTAGCGTCGCGACGCTCCGCCACAGGCTTTGTAATATCGCAGCCGGAGCGCGGTCGAGTTGGTGCGCTCAGAGCGACGAAGATCAGGCCGATAACTCACATCGCGGTTGCGCCATATACGAAAGCCGCCTCGGCAATTTCACAGAAAAAAGGAACCGAACACGCTTTGGCGCGTTTCGCCACTCGCGGATGCATCGCGGCGCGAGGTTAGGCCGCATTTCGTCGAGTGTTTGCCCACTCTCTAATATATCAAGGGGTTATGCTTGCTTTGAGGTTAAGAAAGTCGATCTATGATGCGTCCACGCCGCGCCAACCCCTATCGGATGCGCATCTCCGGAGCGGGACGGTCTTTATTGACCCCTCCGCCGACTTTCGCATTTTCCTAACGTTGAACCGTCGGTCGTGCGTCGTGTATCGTATCCGACTCCTTGGCCATCAACTTTTCCAGCAGATCCACGAAGGGTTCGGGGACATCGTTGTCCAAAGAAAGAAATCGCGATCGCAATTTCTCGCCGATGATATCGCTCGCCTGGATGCTTCGTCTGCGCATGAACCCAGAATCTTTCCCAATCTTGGAACAGGCCGTCATTGTAATTCTCGTTTAATTTCATCGCGAAACCCGCGATTGAGCTACAGCCTTGGTCCACCAACGCGGCGCGGTGTGAACCGTTCCGCATAGCGGTCAACATGTCGCGGCTTAGCGAATAATTTGCTAATCAAACCACACGGCGCCATCAAGACCATCAAGAAAGGAATTCCTAAATGTCACTGGCTCAGGAAGTCGCATCAAATCTTCCCTATTTGCGACGGTACGGGAGAGCCCTCACCGGATCTCAAAAATCTGGCGACGCCTATGTGACCACGCTCCTGGAGGCCCTGGTCAACGACGACGCCGTCCTGCCGCCTTCGCTCTCACCCCGAGTAGCGCTCTACAAGCTTTTCACGGACGTCTGGAAGTCGGTGCCGGTTAACCTCGAAACCCGCGGCGAGACGGGTGTCGGCCAAGTGGAAAGACGCATTGAAGGCTTGACCCCGCAGAGCCGACAGGCGTTCCTCCTCGTCTCGATGGAACGCTTTCAGCCGCTGGAGGTCGCGTCCATACTTGGCGTAGACGAAATCTCGGTGGAAGATTTGATAGCGCGGGCCAACCTGGAAATCGCAG
This sequence comes from Hyphomicrobiales bacterium, assembly GCA_025358745.1. Lineage (GTDB taxonomy): Bacteria > Pseudomonadota > Alphaproteobacteria > Rhizobiales > Beijerinckiaceae > Roseiarcus. Next base: position 28,370 of record JANYIH010000105.1, read on the forward strand.
CGCAGGTCGCAACGAGTGTGTTGATAATCGAAGACGAGCCCCTCATCGCCATGGAGCTGGAGGGGATTATGAAAGACCTCGGGCATCGAATCGTCGGGATCGCGCGCACCCATTCCGAGGCGATCTCGATCGCAAAGGGTCAGTCGATAGGATTGATACTCGCAGACATTCGGCTGGCCGACGGCAGTTCGGGCCTGGATGCGGTTAATGATCTGCTCGAGTCCGTCGAAGCCCCCGTCGTTTTCATCACCGCATATCCTGAACGCCTTTTGACCGGCGAACGCGCGGAGCCGACCTATCTCATAACCAAGCCCTTCCAGCCTTCGCTGGTCGCGGCCCTATCTGGCCAAGCCCTGTTTTTCGGCGAAAAGGCGAAACCGCGAAGAATGTAACAGCAGATTGGCCCGCCTGATTCGTTCGGAATCGCGCGGGCCGCGCCAATTCCTTAGGCCCAATTCTTTATTTGGGCCAAAGTCGCCCCATCCCTCGGAACGATTGGCGCACGCCAGCGTTTTCATATCGATCCCTTGGATCGATCTAGAAACGGAGACAACTCATGTCCTCAACGACGGATAAGATCAAAGGCTACGCAAACGAGGCCGCAGGCGCGGCGAAAAACGTTGCTGGCAAAGCACTCGACGACGACAAGATGCGCGCCGAGGGAGCTGCCCAGGAGGTAGCGGGAAAGGCTCAGGTTGGAGTGGGCAAGGCCAAGGACGCCGTGAAGAACGTAGTCGACAAGGCCTGACGATCCGCTCTATTCGAGGCCGACGCCACGAGACGAAAGCCAGCCTGAACTGCCGAAGACTCTAAACATATTTGGCGCCGGCGACGGAGATGCGGTCTCCCTCGCCGGCGCGGAAATTTCAACCATCCCGATGCCGTGCGACGAGCGCCGCCCATCGATTGCTTAATTGGACCCGAATTGGAACGCGACGGTCCAACGCACGCCCTCTTTCGGATATTCGATCTTGGAGACGCCGCGCACGGAGCGCGCCACGACTGTATCCAGGATTACAGATCCAAAACCCGCAATTTCCGGGCTGACCACAGCAGGCCCACCCTCTTCGCGCCAAACGAGTTCAAAGTCGCGCACTTTCGGCGAGTCCGTCCCCTTCGCGGGAGCGCTCGACCAATTTACGTGAACGACTCCTGTGTTGTTGGACCATGCGCCATGCTTGACCGCATTGGTCGCCAGTTCGTGAAGCGCCAGGCCGAGCGCCTCGATGTAGGACGAATCAAGTTCCACATCGGGGCCGTCCACCCGAAGTTGAAAAGAGCGCCCGTCGATAAACACGCCCAATTGCTGGACCACCAGATCCCGAACGTTTGCGTCCTTCCAATCTCGCTTGGACAATACGTCAAATGTGATCGCAAGACCTTGCAGGCGCGACGCGAACTGTTCGCTGAACTCTTCCAGCGAGTCAGCGTTCGCCGCGGTTTTTTTCGCAATCGACTGAATGATCGCGATCTGGTTCTTCGAACGATGCGCGAGTTCGCGCATGAGATCGAGGATGTGTCTTTCGTCCGACTTGCGTTGCCGGATATCGCG
>JANYIH010000109.1 GCA_025358745.1 Hyphomicrobiales bacterium
CGTTGTTCGCGCCGTCGACGACGCGCGCCGCCAGCGACAGGCTTAGGGTCGCAACGTCCCGCTGTTCGATGATCGACCGGGACGCCTCGCTGACCCCCATCAGTCGATTCGCGCCAAGGGCCACCATCGCGATGATGGCGCAGGCCATCAGCGCCAGCGGAATCAGCGACTTCGTTCGCAGTCTCAAATCGTCGATGCTCATGCGGCTGGTTCCTGGGCGGCTCTGGCGGCGCCGGTGGCAAACGGCGCTTCCGGATTTGGGGCGTTGTGGGGTCTGCCCACGCGTGGGAGGCGCTGACCGCCACGTACTTTCTACCTAAGGTTGCAAAGTTAAATCGAGGTAAATCGACGCTGTCGGCCCGACCTCACATTTCGACGACGGCGCTCAACATGCGATCGACGAACCCCTGCAACGCCTCGCGCTCGGCGGCGCTGAACCCACGCAGAAGCTGACTTTGCCGGACCTGCGCGGCCTCGACCAGTTCGTCATGCAACGCGAGTCCGCGCGCGGTGAGGGCGAGCACGCCCCGGCGTCGGCTCGGCTCCGTGCGGGCCTCGACGAGGCCGGTGGCGACCAGATTGCGCAACGTGCGGCTGACCGCGGCCTTGTCGAGCCCGGTCGTCGCGGCGATCCGCGCCGGCGCGATCCAGGGCTCGGCGGCGAGCAACGCCATCACCCGCCAATCCGTGACGCCGACGCCGAAGCGCGGTCGATAGGCGGCCGAAGCGCTCGCGCTGATTTTGTGCGCCAACAGGGTCAGCGCCGCCGGCAAAAAGGCGCGCAAGTCCAAAGCCCGCGCCGAGCGGCGATCCCATGGCAGGCTCGCCAAATGCGTCGATTTCGGTCGAGGCTTTTGCAAGCGCGCATATTCTCCCTATCGGCAACGTCGTTCCCTTTGCCGCATCGCGCTGGCAATGTCGCGTCCGCGCCGCCGGCGGAGTCAAAAAGAACTGAAATTTGTTGACAAGTCAACTTTCGCGTCTAGATCATTCGCCGTGCGAACGCCGCCTCAGGAGGAAGCCCGTGCCGCCCGACCCCGCCTATCCTCTCAACGCGTGGTATCCCGCCGCCTGGGGGCACGAGATCGGACGGGAACTGTTCGCCCGCAAGATCTGCGATCAGAACGTCGTGTTCTATCGCCGCCAGGACGGCGTGGCGGTGGCGCTGGAGGACGCCTGCTGGCATCGGCTGTTGCCGCTTTCGCTCGGCCGCCTGCGCGGCGACGAGGTCATGTGCGGCTATCACGGCCTGGTGTTCAATTCCGCCGGCCGTTGCAGCTTCATGCCGGCGCAGAAGACGATCAACCCTTCCGCCTGCGTGCGCGCTTTTCCCCTGGTCGAGCGCCACCGTCTGATCTGGCTCTGGCCCGGCGATCCCGCGCTCGCCGACCCCGCCAAACTGCCTGATTTTTATTGGAACGACGGAACCGATTGGGTCGGCGACGGCGGAACGTTCGTCAGCCTCAAATGCGACTGGCGGCTCGTCGTCGACAATCTGATGGACCTCACCCACGAAACCTACGTGCACGCGGGCTCGATCGGCGACGAAGCAATCCTGGAGGCGCCTTTCGAGGCCACGCACGACGAGCGCACCGCGACGCTGACGCGCTGGATGATCGGCATCGAGCCGCCGCCGTTCTGGGCCAGGCAGTTAGGCAAGCCGGGCCTTGTCGACCGCTGGCAGATCGTCCGGTGCGAGGCGCCCGCCGTGGTGGTCGGCGACGTCGGCGTCGCGCCGACGGGAACGGGGGCGCGACAGGGGGACCGCACCCAGGGCGTCAACGGCGCGTTCCTGGCCGCGCTCGCGCCGGAGACGGCGACCACATGCCACTATTTCTGGAATTTCGTGCGAACCTTCCACCGCGACGATTCAGGACTCACCGCCGCGCTGCAAAAGGCGCATGTCAACCAAGACGCCGGCGTCTACGATCAGGATCATCGCGTGCTGGAGGCGCAGCAACGCGCGATCCTGGAGAACCCGCGCCAACCGTTCTACAATCTCAACATCGACGCCGGCGCGTTGTGGGCGCGACGGCTGATCGACGATCTCGTGGCCCGCGAGCGGCCGAGCGCTGCGGAGTGAGCCGATGGCTGCCGTTTTCGAGGGACGCCCGGCGCATATTCTCGCCCTGCGCGACCTGACGCCCGACATCCGCGCGATCGAGCTCGCGCCCGAGGGGTTGCGCGAGCCCGCGACCTCCGGCGCGCATCTGAAGATCCGCGTGCACATCGACGGACGGCCGGACACCCGCAGCTACTCGATCGTCGAGACCACCCCGCGCGGCTACCGCATCGCCGTCAAGCGCTTGGCGCAAAGTCGCGGCGGCTCGACCTATATGCACGCGCTTGAACCCGGCGCGCGGCTGGAGATTTCAGGCCCGCACAACCATTTCGCAATGCGCCTCGGCGCGCCCGAATATCTGCTCGTCGCCGGCGGAATCGGAATCACCCCGGTCTATGCGCACGCACTCGCTCTGGCGAAAGCGAACGCGAATTTCCGTCTGGTTTACGGCGTGCGCGTGCGCGCCGATCTGGCCTTCGCTCAACCATTGGCTGACGCCCTGGGGCGACGGTTGGAAACCTTCGTCGGGGCCGAGGGGCGACGCATCGATTTCGCCGCCGAATTCGCAAGGCTCGCGCCCGAGAGCGAGGCCTATGTCTGCGGCCCGGTTCCGATGCTGGAGGCGGCCAAGCGCGCCTGGGCTGCTGCCGGCCGGCGCATGGACATGTTGCGGTTCGAGACCTTCGGGGCCAGCGGCGCGTGGCCGACGACCGGCTTTCGCGTCGCTATCCCGAGGCTCGGCCGCGACCTGTTCGTGCCCTCCGGCAAAACTATCTTGCAGGCGTTGGAGGACGCGGGCGTGGCGATGATCTTTGATTGCCGCAAGGGCGAATGCGGGCTTTGCGCATTGCCGGTGCTCGCGGTCGAGGGCGTGATTGACCACCGCGACGTGTTCTTCAGCGATGAGGAACGCGCCGCCAACGACCGGATCTGCACCTGCGTCTCGCGCGTCTACGGCGCCTCGATCACGCTGGACACGGCCGACAGATAAGGCTCACCCCCGCACCGCGTAGTAGCGGCCGCGCAGCGCGTGACGGTCGCTTGTTTTCAACGGCGCGGGCGGCGCGTGGGCGATCACGCGCAAACCAACGACGCGCTCGCGCCGCCATGCTGGCGCGGCCGTCAGCAATTCGCCGGTGAGATCGACATGCACGCCGACCCGCGACGGCAGGCCGCAGTTGCGCGCCAGCATCAGGCGTAGCCCCGAGGCGGAGAAATCCTGAATCGTCGCATCGCAGATAAAAGCGCCCGCGCCGTCCAGAATTTTCGCCGATTGCAGCCGCGTGCGCCGTCGCAGCGCCGCGCGCAATTCGACGCGATAGGCCGCCCTGCCCTCGCGCGCCAATCGACGCCATAATGCGTCGTCGTCGCCGACGGCTACCGCCTCGATGGTCGGCGGGGCGGTCTTCACGACAATTTCGCCGCCGCGACCGCGTTGCGCAGGCGCTCGGCGATCTCAAACCCACATTCTTCGCCGTGCTCGTCGTCAAGCATCACCTCGACGATCTCGACCGCCGCGCGCTGGCCGCCGAGGATCAACCGAAAGAACGCGGTCACCTGGTCGTGGCGAAATTCCATGTCGAGGCTGACGCTGGGTGGGCTACCCCAACCCAGCGCGCAATCGGCCGACAGCCCGTAGCGCAGCGCGCCCTTCTTGAAAAACAATTCGCTGGAGGAATTGACGAGATCGGAAATATTGGCCGCCTGCTCGCCGCGCACCAGCATGATGAATGCGGTCGGATCGGACAGGCGCAACTCCGTCGCCACGCCGACGATCGCATCAGCCAGCACGCGTTCGTGTTCCGCCAGATGGGTGTCGAGAAGGTCGGTCGTCAATTGAGCCTCCGTCTATGGATCGGCCAGGCGGCGCGTTTGGATTGGATGAGATGCACGAGTTCGGCGACCGCGCGGTAGAATTCCGGGGGAATCACCGCATCGACCGACACCGCCTCGTAGAGCGAACGGGCGAGCGGCTTGTCCTCGATCACGGGAATGTCGTTCTCGAACGCAATTTCCCTGATCTTCAGCGCGATCAGATCCGTGCCCTTGGCGAGCACCGTCGGCGCGCCGCCCTCGGAGCGCACATAGCGCATCGCCACCGCGTAGTGGGTGGGGTTGACGACCACCATGGTCGCCTTCGGCACGTTGTTCATCATATTGCGGCGCGAACGATCCATCCGCAGCGAGCGCATGCGCGCCTTCAACATGCGGTCGCCTTCGGCCTGTTTGACTTCTTCCTTCACCTCGTGACGGCTCATGCGTTGATCGCGCCGCCAATGGATGCGCGTCCAGGTGAAGTCGGCGCTGGCGATCACCAGCAACGCCAAAGCGACCGCCGTGGTCGCGGCGATGCAGACCGTGAGCAGGCGCCGCGGCAGCGCCGAGATGTCGACGAACATCGCCTCGACCCAGGCGACGCGCTGCGAAGCGACGATCAAGCCGACCACCGCGCCGACCGCGCCGAGCTTGAGCGCGCTTTTGCCGAATTCGGTCCAGCCGCGCGGACCAAACAACCTCGACAACCCCCCGAGCGGCGAAAGATTGCTGAACTTGGGTTCGATGCGCTGGGTGACGATGCGCGGCGGGTTCTGGATGACCGAGCCGCCGACGCCGAACGCCATCAACAACAGCACGGCCGGCCCCACGAAGCGCGCGACTATGGCGCCGACCAGACGGATCAACTGCGTCACATCGCCGCTCGTCTCCATTCGCCATCCCGAGGGATCGTCGAGGAAATGTGAGATCGCCCCAACCAGTTCCTGCGTCGCCGACGGCAGCACGTAGATCTCGATCAGCAGATAGGCGATGAGCGAAGTCAGATACGCGATCTCGCGCGAAACCGGCGTATTGCCGCGCTCGATGGCGTCGGCGATCCGCTTGTCTGTGGGTTCTTCCGTCTTGTCGTCGTCGCTGTCGTCAGCCATGGCGCGTCAACTCTCTCAGGCGGCCGCCATGCCGTCGTGGACATCGTTGGAAGGCAACTCCAGGTCGCCCTTCTGCGCCAGGGCCAGCACGATTTTGACCACCTCCTTGCGCGCCTTGGCGATGTCGGCCGGTTTCGCATTGGATTGCGAGCCGAGTTCGCCCTCCACCAATCGCCGCGAGCGCGCCGCCATCGCCGAAAGCGCGGCTTCGCGGAACTCGGCGTCGGTGTTGCGCAGCGCGAGCACGACGAGGTCGGTTGAGAGTTTGTCGAACAGCAGCGCGCGGGCGCGTTGCGACAGGCGGGGCAGGTCGAGGAAGGAGAACAGCATCGAGCGCACCGCCCTTGCATCCTGGGGCCGCGCCGCTTCGAGTGATTTCATCACGTCGTCGGCGTCTGCGGGGTCGAGGCCGTTGATGATGTCGGCGATGCGCGTGCGCGCCTCGTCCGCCGAGCCGCCGGTCGCCCCGCCCAGCAGCACCTGGCGCAGCGAACGTTCGAGCACCGCAAGCGCCGGCGGATTGATCGGCGGCGGCGCGATCAACTTGACCAGCGCGTCGTTGCGCATTTCGCGCGGCAGCGCGGCGACGAGCTTTGCAGTGAACTGGGGTTCGAGCCGCGACAGGATATAGGTAACGATGAGCGGATGCTCCTCGCCCAGAAAGCCGGTGAGAAACTTCTCCGGCAGGTCCGCCAGGCCTTTCCAGAGATCGATCGGCCCGTCTTCGTCGGCCGACTGCAGATAGCTGGTGATGAGGTCGGGCGTCACCGCGCCGCCGATCATCTCGCGCGCATGCGCCTCGTCGCCATGCAATCCGGAGGCGTCGGCGAAATCCTGGGCGAAGCGATCAACCAGCACGTCGATCGCGGCGTGCGGCATCGAGCCGAGGCGGGCGGCGGCGATCGTCACCTCGCGCAACTCATCGGGCGAGAAGTGGCGCAGCAGCGACTGGGCGACATTGGTGTCCATCGCCAGCAGCACCGCCGCGGCCCTTTGCGCCCCCGCCATCGCCTCGGCGTAGAGCGGCGCCGTCCCGGTCGTCTGCACCTCCATCACGTCTTGGGCGCTCCGACGATCTCGGTCAACGAGACTCCGTAGCGCGCGTTGTCCTCGTCAACCACCACGACTTCGCCGCGCGCCACGACGCGGCCGTTGACGAGTACGCTGACCGGCGCGCCGACCTTCTGGTCGAGCGTGATGACGGCGCCACGTTGCAGCTTCATCAACTTGTTGACGGGCATCGCGGTTTCTCCCAGCACCACCTGAACGGTGACGGGGATGGACAGAATCGCGTCGAGGCTGGGAGCGAACCCTGCGCCGACGTCGCCGTCCTCCATTTCAGCGGTCGTGTCCATGGTTTGCAAATTCTCCGCGCGAGCAGGGAGGTGAAAGGGTCAAGCCGATGGCGTGGTTAGGGGATAGGATCCCTCCGGGGGCCTTGCGATGATGTTCTCGACCTCCAAAGCATAGCGCCCGCCGCGTTCGCCCAGGCTGCACACGAACACGCCGCGCTCGCCGCATTCGATGCGCACGCGCCCCTGCCCCTCGTCGCTGAGCGGCAGAATATGGCCGACCTTCAGTGTGGACACGTCGGCCAGACTCATCTGGAACTCGTCGAGAATGGCGGTCAGCGTCAGGTTGGCTTCGGTAACGCGCTGCTCCATGCGGCTCGACCAGACAGGATCGAGTTTCGCCGCCCCCGGCGCCGGCCCGCGCGCGAACGCCGCCATCAGCGGCGTCAGGAACGAGTGCGGCAGCAACAACGTGACGCCGAACGCGCCGGTCGGCGCCCTTATGGTCAGCGGCGCGAGCAGCGCGAAGCTGTCCTTCGGGCCGAGCAACGCGTCGTCTTCGATCATTTCGGTCGATTGCAGGCTAAGTTCGAAATCGGCCACTGGCGCGAAGGCGTCGCGCAACGCCTCGGCGAGCGCTGAGCCGACTTCGCCGATCATGCGCAACTCCAGCGCGGTGGGCGCCTTGGGCGGCGAGGGCGCGGCCGCGTCGTTGGCGGCCTCGAAGCCGAACATGGCGGCGATCAGGAGGTCGACCAAGCCGCTTTCGCACAGCATCGCCATCCGCGCGTCGAGCGTCGAGCTGTAGAGCGTGACTGCGGGCTGCCCGGTGTGCTCGCTCAGCGTGGCGAAGCTGCGGCTGTTGCGTGGCGCCTCCGTCGCCGCCGTGAACAAGCCGCCGAAGGTCGCCGACATCCGCTCCCCGGCGCGGTCGGCAAAGCGGCCGATCGAGGCGCGGAACTGCGGCGACTTCTCGATTGGATGGGTCGCGCTCTCCTGCTTGCCTTCGCGCAGCCAATTGCCGCGATCGCCGCCTGTCCTCGCCATGTCTTACGCCGCCTCTTTCGCCGGCGCGCCGCCAAGCGAGGTTTCGTTTTCCACCGTGTCGATGGAGGGACGATCTTTGTTGGGAATGGTCTTGCGGCCGAACTCGACGGCGACCTGCGGCATGGCCCCGTTCATGTAGGCGATCAACGCTTGTTTGACGAGCACGTAGAGATGCAGCTGTTTGTCGCGCACGACCTTGATCTTGGAGGCGACCGGCGCGACCACGCCGTAGGACAGAAAGATGCCGGCGAACGTGCCAACCAGCGCCGCGCCGATCAGGCCGCCGAGCACTTCGGGCGATTGGTCGAGCGCGCCCATGGCGTGAATGACGCCGAGCACGGCGGCGACGATGCCTAGCGCCGGCAGGCCGTCGGCGACCGCCTGGAACGAGCCCGACGGCTTCTCCTTCTCGTGATGAAGCGTCTCGATCTCCTCGTCCATCAGCGCCTCGACCTCGTGGCTTTTGGCGTTGCCGATGATGATGATGCGGCAATAGTCGCAGATGAAGGTGACGAGATCGCCGTTGGCGAGCAGCTTCGGATAACCCTTGAAGATCTCGCTCTCCTTGGGGTTGTCGAAATGGCCCTCGACCTCGCTGCGCGACTTCGAGCGCAATTCGCGCATCAGCGCATGCAGCACGCTCAGCACGTCGAGATAGTCGCGCGGCTTGGGCACTTTGTCGGTGACCGCCTCCACGAACGCCTTGCCGCAGTCCTTGATGGTGGAGAACGGATTGGCGACGATGAACACGCCGAGCGAGGAGCCGCAGATGATGAGGAACTCGAACGGTTGCACAAGCACTTCAAGATGGCCGCCGAGGGCGGAATAGCCGCCAATCATACTGGCGAGCGCGATGACGAGACCAATGACGAAATTCACGCTTCCACTCCCGCTCCTGGCTGAGAGGAATGGGGCCGCAGTCTTGCGCGAGACTGGCGCCGTCCGGTCAGGCTCGGACAAGCCCGCCGCGCGAGTTTCCAGGCCACAGCGCGCGTCACAGCCAATAGCGCGTGCAACCCACTCGGCGCGAATGAAGAACGGACTTTACGTCGCACTCTCGGCCCAGATCTCGCTCGCGCGTCGGCTCGAGACGGTCGCCGCCAATATCGCCAACGCCAACACGCCGGGCTATCGGGTCGACGGCGTGTCGTTCGCAACCGAACTCGCCAAAGCCGGCGACCAGAACATCGCCTTCGTCGGCGAAGGCGCCGGCTTCGTCTCGCGTGCCTCGGGTCCGCTGATCCCCACCGGCAATCCGCTCGACATGGCGATCCAGGGCGACGGCTGGTTCGCCGTGCAATCCAACGGCCAGACCGTCTACACCCGAGACGGACGGATGCAGATGAACGAAACCGGCAGCCTGATCTCGATGACCGGCGCGCCGATCCTCGATGCATCTGGCGCGCCGATCCAGCTCGATCCCTCCGCCGGCCCGCCCTCGATCACGCGCGACGGCATGGTCTCGCAGAACGGCCGTCAGGTCGGCGCCGTCGGCCTTTACGAACTCGACGACGCCGCCAAGCTGACGCGCGCCGGCACGTCCGGCTTTACGACGGATAAGCCGGCGCAGCCGATCCTGAGCTTCAATTCCAATAGTGTCGTGCAGGGCTCTATCGAGGGCGCCAATGTCGATCCGGTGCGCGAGATGACCCGGCTGATCGAGATCACCCGCACCTTCGACGGCGTCACCAACAGCGTGACGCAGACGGAAAACTCGTTGCAGGATGCGATCAAGACGCTGGGCGGCGCCGCATGAGCGCGCAGGGGCCTCCGACCGTGCTCGACCGGTTGGAAGGCGTGCTGGCGCGCGGGGCCAAACTCGCGCCGCGCGTGGCGGTCGGCGGCGTCGTCACCGAGATCGCGACCTCGCATTTCCGCGTCGCCGGCCTGTCGCGCTTCGTGCGGATGGGCGAGATCGTGCGGCTGGGTTCGGGCGCGCGCGCCGGCATCGGCGAGGTCGTGCGCATCGATGACGCGGCGATCACCGTCAAACCCTTCGATGCGCGCTGCAACACCGAGATCGGCGCGCGCGCGTTTCGCGCCGAGAGCCTGACCTTGTGGCCCGACGAGAGCTGGAAGGGCCGCGTCGTCGACGCGCTCGGCCGTCCGCTCGACGATGCGGGCGCGCTGTCGGTCGGCGAGCGCGGCATGGCGCTCGACGCCGAACCGCCGCCCGCGATGCGGCGCGCGCGTGTGCGCGACCCGATCAAGACCGGCATCCGGGTGATCGACCTGTTCACGCCGCTTTGCGCGGGACAGAGGATTGGCGTGTTCGCCGGCTCCGGCGTCGGCAAGTCCTCGCTGCTCGCCATGCTCGCGCGCGCGCCCGATTTCGAGGCGGTGGTGATTGCGCTGGTGGGCGAGCGCGGCCGCGAAGTGCGCGAGTTTCTCGACGACACGCTGGGCGACAACCGCGAAAAGGCGATCGCGGTCGTCTCCACCGGCGACGAAAGCCCGATGATGCGTCGGCTCGCGCCCAAGACCGCGATGACGATCGCCGAATATTTTCGCGATCGCGGCCAGTCGGTGCTGCTGGTCGTCGATTCCGTCACCCGCTTCGCCCATGCCGCGCGCGATGTGGCGCTGGCGGCCGGCGAGCCGGCGGTGGCGCGCGGCTATGCGCCGAGCGTGTTCTCGGACCTGCCGCGTTTGCTGGAGCGCGCCGGCCCCGGAACGGAAGGCGCGGGCGCGATCACCGGCGTATTCTCGGTGCTGGTTGACGGCGACGATCATAACGATCCCGTCGCCGACAACATCCGCGGCACGCTCGACGGCCATATCGTGCTCGACCGCGCCATCGCCGATCAGGGCCGCTATCCCGCCGTCAATGTGCTAAGCTCGATCTCGCGCATCCCGCAGCCCAACTGGACGCCCGAGCAGCGCGCGCTGGTGACGCGGCTGCGCGGGTTGATCGCGCGCTTCGAGGAAACGCGCGAATTGCGCCTGATGGGCGGTTATTCCGCCGGGGCCGATCCCGTGCTCGATCAGGCGGTCAAGACCGTGCCGCGCATCTACGACGCGATGACGCAGACGCTCGATTCCGCGCTCTGCGACGACCCGTTCGTTGAACTCGCCGCCGCGTTGCGCACCCCTGCCAAGGCCGAGGAAAACGCGAATGGATAAGAAGAAGTCGCTCGCGATGGCGGTCGGCGCCGCGACCGGCCTGGCGGCGGCGCGGGTGGTCGATCTCGCGCTGGTCGGCGCCAGCGTGTTCACGGCGGCGGGCGCGGTGGGCTTTGCCGGCTACATGACATTAACCGGCGTCGGCGCGCCGATAATCTTCGGCATGGACCATCTCGCCATATTCGCGCAGCCGAGCCATCCTCATCGCCCAGCCGCGCCGAAGTTCGGCCCGCTCGACATGAATCCCATCGGCGCGCTGCCGCACGAGAAGGACCACGTCAACGGCTATGCGCTGGTCGGCGCGCAGGCGCATTTCGCCTGGCTGCGCGAGGGCAACCGCATCTTCGCCGTGCGCCCGGGCGAAGAGGTGGCGCGTCTGGGCCGCATCGGCGCCATCGAGCAGCGCGAAGGTCGCTGGACTTTGGTTGACGATAAAGGCGCGCCGATGATCGTCAGCGCGATCCCCGACCTCGCGCCCTCCGCGGGCGGGCGGTTCGACAAGCGGATGATTTTCGGCGCCGACAAATAGCGGGTCAGGCCGCTGCGACGGTCAACTGCGGCGCGCCGCCGAATTGCGCCAGCAGCGCCGGCACGCAATGGGCCGGCTGCGGCCGCGAGAACAAATAGCCCTGCACCTTCGTGCCGCCCATCTTGGCCAGCGCGCGGAACTGCGCCTCGGTCTCCACCCCCTCGATGGTGGTGGTAAGCCCGAGCGCGGCGCAGAGATCGAGCATGGCCTTGACGATCGCCGCGCTCTTGGGCGAGCAATCGACGTCCCGCGCGAAGGCGCGGTCGATCTTGACCTTGTCGAAGGGAAAACGCTGGAGATAGCCGAGCGAGGAATGGCCGGCGCCGAAATCGTCCATCGCGATGCGGACGCCGAGCGCTTTGATCTTGTGCAGGGTCGCCAGCGTCGACTCGGAATTGTTGAGCAGCGAGGTCTCGGTGATTTCGAGTTCCAGCCGCTCGGACTTCAATCCACTCTCCGCCAGCGCCGCCGCAACGATAAAGTCCAGATTGCCCGCAGCCACCTGCACCGCCGAAATATTGACTGCGACGCCGATCTCGGCCGGCCAGGATGCGGCCTCCTCGCAGGCGCGGCGCAACACCCAGGCGCCTAACGGCAGGATCAAGCCCGCCTGCTCGCACAACGGAATGAAACTATCCGGCGCCACCAACCCCCGTTGCGGATGGCGCCAACGGATCAGCGCCTCGAAGTGCTTGATCCGCAGCGACGAGACTTCAAGCACCGGCTGATAAAACAGCTCGAATTCCTCGCGCTCGACGGCGGCGCGCAGATCGCGTTCGAGATCGCGGCGCGATTGCGCGGCGACATTCATCTGCGGCTCGAAGAAGCGCCATCCGCGCATGGTCTGCGCCTTGGCCTGATAGAGCGCGAGATCGGCGGCGCTCAACAACTCCTCGCCCTGCGCGCCATCGCGCGGCGCCACGGCGACGCCGACGCTCGCCCCGATCAGCACACGCTGGCCGCTCAGCACAAAAGGCTCGCCGAGCCGGTCGACGAGGCGGCGAGCGAGCCGTCCCACCTCCTCTGGATCGCCCGAACTCGCATGAATCACGGCGAATTCGTCGCCGCCGAGGCGGGCCAAGGTGTCGTCCGGGCGCAGTTCCTCGCGTAACCGCGCCGCCACTTCGATCAACAACCGATCGCCCTGGGGATGACCGAACGTGTCGTTGACGTCCTTGAAGCGGTCAAGGTCGAGACACAGCACGGCGAATCCCTGGCCGTATTGCGCGCGCGACGTCGCCTGGTTCAGACGCTCGCGAAACAGCGCGCGATTAGGCAGCCCGGTCAGGGTGTCGTGGCGGGCGGCGTGGGTGAGCCGCTCCTCTGCCTGCTTGCGCTCGGTGACGTCGATGGCGGCCCCGACGGTGCGCGTCGGGCGCCCGGCCTCGTCGTAAAAATAGCCGACGCGCAACTCCAAATGCCGCAGGCAACCATCAGGGCCTATGATTCTGAGTTCGCAGGCGAGTTCCGCGTCGCCGCGTTGCAATGTGACCTTGATCGCCTCGAGAATGCGCGGCTGGTCCTCCGGATGGAACGCCGCCGTCCACGCCTCGAACTCGATCGGTTCATCGCCCGGCGGTTGCCCGAACATGCGGCGGGCGTCCGCGCCGCAGCGGACCAGCCCCGTCTCGATATCGTGGGTGAAGGTGCCGATGCGGCCGACCTGCTGACCCAGCCGCAGCAGTTCTTCGCTTTGGCGCTGTCGCTCCTTGCTCCGCACGCTTTCGGTGATGTCTTGAACGATCGTGATGCGGCGCAGGGGCGCGCCGCTTTCGTCGCGTTTCCAGATTGACGATCCGAGCCGCGCCCAGACGGTTTCGCCGTTGGGCAGGATGTGGCGCACCTCGGCTTCCCACCGTCCCACGCCTTCCATCGCTTTGCGCGCGTCGGCCACCACCGCCTCGCGATCGTCGGGATGGGTGATGTCGCTCGGCCGCAGCGTGAGGAGCAAGGCGGCGTCGCGCTTGACGAATTCGCAAAATCGCTGATTGACGCGCACGAAGCGGCCGCTTTGCATGTCGACTTCGGCAATGCCCGCGGTTCCCGTCTCGAACAACGCGGCAAGCGCGGCGTCTTTCTCCGCCAATTCGGTCGCGGCGGCCTCCCGTTGATCGGCGGACGCCTGTGCGCCGAAGCGAAACGGGAATCTGCCGAGCAAGCCAAACATTCCGGACCCGATCACGATTCCTCCGCGCGGACGTTGCGCGCGGTGAGAGGTGAGGCTTCCGACATGAAGCGCTGGCGAAGCGCCTGAAATCGGCGCCTGGGCTTGCGGTATGGCGGCGAACTGCTAACGCCGGCTTTCAAAACCGGGTAAATTCTGTGCTAAAGCGCGGCCTTCCCTCACACGTCCAAATTAGCCACGTTGAGCGCGTTCTCCTGGATAAACTCGCGCCTCGGTTCGACCACATCGCCCATCAGCTTGACGAATATGTCGTCGGCGTCGTCGACTTCGCGGATTTTCACCTGCAACAGCGAGCGCGCCTCGCGGTCGAGCGTGGTCTCCCAGAGCTGGTCCTTGTTCATCTCGCCCAGGCCCTTGTAGCGCTGCACCGCGACGCCCTTGCGGCCCGCCGCGTTGATCGCCTCCAAGAGTTCGGAGGGACCGGAGACCGGCGTCTCGTCGCCGCGCCGCACGAACACGGCGGGGCCGGCGAACGCGTCGCGCAGAGGCTTTGAATGTTCGTCTAGCCGGCGCGCCTCGATCGAGCCGAGCAGGCTCGCGTCGAGCGTGATCGCCTGGGCGACGCCGCGCAACTCGCGGACGAGCACATAGCCGCCGTTCTCGGTGCGGCCGGTCCAGTTGCGCTCGGTCTCCTCGGCGATCGCGTTCAGGCGCTGCGCCAGCGCGGCCGCGCGGGTCGGGCCTTGCTCCTCGTCCGCGGCCGCGATCGGCCTCAACGCGCCCAGCAGCGCCGCCTGTTCCACCGCCGCCCGGTCGTAGCGCGAATGCAGCGCGCGCAGCATCCGCTGCGTCGCCCGCGCCTCCTCGACCAGCGACATCAGATCGGCGCCGGCGCGCTGTTCGCCGTGACCGAGCCGCAACAGCGCGCCCTCGCTGCCTTGCAGGATCAGATAATCCTCAAGCGCCCGCTCGTCCTTGAGATATTGCTCGGATTTGCCGCGCGCGACTTTGAACAGCGGCGGCTGGGCGATGTAGAGATGGCCGGCCTCGATCAGCGATT
>JANYIH010000121.1 GCA_025358745.1 Hyphomicrobiales bacterium
CGCCGCCGCCTTGCCGGCGCCGACGACGATCGTGCGGCCACGCGGTCGCTCGGGCAGGAACCTCGCCAGCGACTTCGCCGGCCGCGCGGCGTCGACCGCTGCGGCGAACAGTTGGTTCAGAAAGGCGCGCGGGTCTTGCAAAGGGGGGCACTCCTCGTGACCGATGGATTAAGCGCGTTGCCCGCCTGGCTGCAAGGCGACCTATGCGAAATTCGTCTGGGCTTGAGATTGCGGCCGCGCAGGCTTTGGCGCCATATGGCGCCTACACCCACCGCGCCCAAGGGACCCGCCCCGCCGATGTCAGCCGAAATCCGCCGCCGCGAAGGCAAACTCTCCGCGCAAACCGTCACGGCTCTGGTCGGCGACCTGAACGCCCGCTTCGGCAATCGAATCGTCACCTCCCAGGCCGTGCGCGAGCAGCACGGCCACACGACGACCTGGATCGCCAACGCCCCGCCCGACGCGGTGCTGTTCGCGGAAAGCCGCGAGGACGTGATCGATGCGGTCAAGATTTGCGCCCAACACGACGCGCCGATCGTTCCGTTCGGCGTCGGCTCTTCGCTGGAAGGCCATGTCAATGCGCTGAACGGCGGCCTGTCGATCGATTTCAGCCGCATGAACCGGGTGCTGGAGGTCCACTCGGAAGACCTCGATTGCGTGGTGGAGCCGGGCGTCTCGCGCAAGGCGCTCAACGCGCATCTGCGCGACAGCGGGCTGTTCTTTCCCATCGACCCCGGAGCCGACGCCTCGATCGGCGGCATGGCGGCGACGCGGGCCTCCGGCACCAACGCCGTGCGCTACGGCACGATGAAGGACAATGTGCTGTCGCTGGGAATCGTCACGGCGGAAGGCAAATTCCTGCGCACCGCCAGCCGCGCGAAAAAATCCTCGGCCGGCTACGATCTGACCCGGATTTTCGTCGGCTCCGAGGGCACGCTGGGCGTGATCGTCGAAGTGACGTTGAAACTCGCCGGCATTCCGGAATCGATTTCCGGCGGCCATTGCCCGTTTCCCGACGTGCGCTCGGCCTGCGTGACCGCGATCGAGACGATCCAGTCCGGCATTCCCGTCGCGCGGATCGAATTGCTCGACCGGTTGCAGGTGCAGGCGTGCAACGCCTACTCAAAGCTCTCCCTGCCCGAAACGCCGATGCTGTTCCTCGAATTCCACGGCTCGGAAGAAAGTGTGGCCGAGCAATCGCGCCGCTTCGCCGAGATCGCCGAGGGCAATGGCGGCGGGCCGTTCGCCTGGACCACCCATCCGGAGGAGCGCACCAGGCTGTGGCAGGCGCGCCATGACGCCTATTGGGCCTGCATCGGCTTGCGGCCGGGCGCGCGCGCCTTCGCCACCGACGTCTGCGTGCCTATCTCCCGGCTCGCCGATTGCGTCGAGGCGACGCAGGCGGATCTGGCTGAGAACGGCCTGATCGCGCCCATCGTCGGCCATGTCGGCGACGGCAATTTTCACGTCACGCCGATGATCGACATGGATTCGCGCGACGAGATCGAGAAGGCGGAAGCTTTCGGCAAGAGGCTGGCGCTGCGCGCGATCGGCATGGGCGGCACCTGCACCGGCGAGCACGGCGTGGGACAGAAGAAAATCCCCTATCTCGACGTCGAGCACGGCCCCGACGCGCTCGATCTGATGCGCCGCGTCAAAGCCTCGTTCGACCCGCAAAACCTGTTCAATCCCGGCAAGATCTTCGCGATCTAGTCTGGCGCCGGCATTTCCGCGCACGTACAGGGAACGTCGACCTCCAGGTCGACGGCCGCGCTCACCGGCGTCGACCTGGAGGTCGACGCTCCGCACGCGTTCGCAGTTTGATTGGAGACCGCTGTCGCGGCGGGAAGAGGCCCACTGCGCGGGCCGCCTGGATCGTCGCGCGCCTGCGGACAGGACGGCTCTAATGGAGGTCCGCAGGGTTTGATTTATCCTCGGCGACAATCGCGAATTCCGCCGCCGGCGCGCCCCACACCGTCGGCCCCCGTGGGAATTTCACGTCGACCCGATCGGGCGCGCCCGAAAGATTGCCGCCGACGCGATAGCAGCATAGCACGGTGCCCACTGCGTCGCCCGTCACGCCCCATTCTCGTTCGGCGAGCGCGGGATGAAGCGGGCGCAGGCGCTGCCCCTTGCGTAAGATGGAACCCATGGCGTCTCGCGTCCTTCGCTCAACCCATGCGAAATGCGCATAGCGTCACAATATTGCTGCGCTGCAAAATAGCAATCGGATTCTGGACCGCCAAGAAACTTTCCTTGTGTTTTTCGTGACTTGCCTATTGAGTGAGCGAGGCGCCTAATATTTTGGCGCATTTTTGCTCCCCAGAAAAGTGATCGCTTTTCTGTTGGACGGGTTGCCGGTAAATTGCGGAAAAAGCGAGGAGCAGGCATTGGCGAACGCGGATATTGCGCAACGCAAGGCGATGGCGGCGGATTGGTTCGCGCAAGCGCAGCAGCGCCTGATCGACGAAATGGAACGGATCGAGCGCGATTGCCCCGGGCCGTTCTCTCCCGAAGCGGCGGCGCCGGGTCGATTCGAGCTGAAGGACTGGAAGCGGACCAACCACGACGGCGCCGAGGGCGGCGGCGGCCGCATGGCGATCCTGCGCGGCCGCGTGTTCGAGAAAATGGGCGCGCATACCTCCGTCGTGCAGGGGACATTTGCGCCGGAATTCGCCAAGCAAATCCCCGGCGCGGAGGAGGACCCGCGCTTCTGGGCCGCCGGCGTGTCGGTGATCGCCCATCCCTGGAACCCGACCGTGCCGACCGCGCATATGAACACGCGCTTCGTCGTCACCTCGAAGGCGTGGTTCGGCGGCGGCGGCGACCTCACTCCCGTGCTCGACCGCCGCCGCAATCAGGAAGACCTCGATTCGCAGGCCTTTCACGCGGCGATGCGCGGCGCCTGCGAGCGGCACGCGGCGCCCTATGACAAATACAAAGCGTGGTGCGACGAGTATTTCTGGTTGAAGCACCGCAACGAGCCGCGCGGCATCGGCGGGATCTTCTACGATTACCTCGAAGGCGCCGATTGGGACGCCGATTTCGCCTTCACCCGCGATGTGGGAACGAGTTTCACCCGCGCTTACGCCGACATCGTCGCGGCCAATTGCGCCCAGCCGTGGAGTGAGGCCGACCGCGAGGAACAGCTCGTGCGGCGCGGGCGCTATGTCGAGTATAATCTGCTCTATGACCGGGGCACGATCTTCGGGCTGAAGACCGGCGGCAATGTCGATTCGATCCTGTCGTCGATGCCCCCGACCGTGCGGTGGCCTTAAAGCCGCGTCGCCCGCTCCGCCTTGTAGAGCGCCCGATAGCGGGCGAGCCGGGGCGCGTGCAGCGCCGCGCGGGCGGGATCGGGCGTGAAACGGCGCTGCGTCTCCGGGCGGGCGCAGATGGCCCGTTCCTCGCCGGCTTTGGCCGCCAGCATGCCGAGCCGAGCCGCGCCGAGCGCCGCGCCGGCTTCCGCGCCTGCGGCGAGATCAATCGACAGGCCCGTCACGTCTGAGATCATCTGCCCCCAATAACCCGAACGCGCGCCCCCGCCCACCAGCAGCGGGACGTTGGGCGCGGCGCCAGCCTCGCGCAGCACGTCGGTTCCGTCGGCGAAGGAGAAGGCGACGCCCTCCAAGACGGAAAACAGCAGCGCTTCGGCGCCGTGATTGGCTCTCAACCCGGCGAACAGGCCGGTCGCTTGCGCGTCGTTGTGCGGCGTGCGTTCGCCCGAGAGATAGGGAAGAAACACGGGGGCGGATTTCACCGCCTCCGCATCGCGCCCAAAAACTTCCGCCGCATCGACGCAAGAGCCGATCTTGTCGCCGCGCCCGACGAGTTGGGCCGCCCAGCTCAACGAGGCCGCCGCCGACAGCATCACCGACATGCCGTGCCAGCGGCCCGGCAAGGCGTGGCAGAAGGCGTGCAGCGTGCGCTGCGGCAGGCTGACATATTTGTCGGTGACGGAGAAGATCACGCCGGAGGTGCCGAGCGAAACGAAACCCTCGCCTGCCTCGATCGCGCCAACGCCGACCGCCGAAGCCGCATTGTCGCCGCCCCCGCCGGCGATGGGAATCCTTCGCCCCGCGAGGCCCCAGGACGCGGCGATTTCGGGCGAGAGATAGGCGGAAACCTCGGAGCCCTCGACCAAAGCCGGCATGTGCGCGCGAGTGAGGCCGCTGGCGGCGATCAACTCCTCGTCCCAGCGCCGTCCCGCGATATCGAGCCAAAGCGTGCCGGCGGCGTCGGACATCTCGCTGACCGCCTCGCCGGAAAGCTTCAGCCGCACGTAATCCTTCGGCAGCAGGATGCGCCGGGTGGCGGCGAACACGGCCGGCTCGTGCCTGGCGACCCACATCGCTTTCGGCGCGGTGAAGCCGGGCATCGCCAGATTGCCCGCGCGGGCGAGGAAATCGGGCACGCGGCGGGTCAGCTCCTCGCACTGCGCGAACGAGCGGCCGTCGTTCCACAGGATCGCGGGGCGCAGCGGGCGATCGTCGGCGTCGAGAAAGGTCGCGCCGTGCATCTGACCGCTTAAGCCCACGGCGGCGAGCCGAGCGAAGGCTTCCGGCGCGTGGCGGCGAACCGTGTGCACGGCGGCCTCGACGCCTTCCACCCAATCCTCGGGGTTCTGCTCGCTCCATAGGGGATGCGGGCGCGAAACGTCGAGTGCGGCGGAAGCTTCGGCGATCACTTGCTGATCGGCGTCGATCAGCAGCGCCTTGACCGACGAGGTGCCGATATCGAGCCCGAGAAATGTCTCCCGCGCCATGCGCGCCCCTCCCGCCTATGCCAAGCCCGCAGCATACGACAGGGCGCGCGAGAAGTCAGGGTTTTCGCGCCAGCACGAAGGCGCTGAGGCCGAAGGCGCGGTTCCAGCGCTGCAACGGCGCCTCCAGCGCGCAGACCGCCGACAGCGCGGTGTTGACGATGGGGTGATGGCGCTTCAGTTGCGAGCGCGCCTCGCCCGCCGCCTGACCGCGCAGATTTTGCGCCAGCCGAATGCCGGCGGCGAGCGGAAACACGCCGCCGAAATAATAATTGCCGGCGACGATTTCGAGCCCGGCGCGGACGACTGTCTGCTCGATCTGCGGCAGCGTATAGCGGCGGCGGTGCTCCAGAAACACGTCATGGCCGCTCCACAGGAACTGGAACGCCGGCACGGAGACGAGAAACCGGGCGCCGGGCTTGACCCTGGCGACATATTCGGTGGCCAGACCGACATCGTCGTCGACGTGTTCGAGCACGTCCATCATCAGCACGAGATCGGCGTCGGCGGTCTCGACGCTGCGGCGGAAGCGCAGCGGTTTGCCGGATTCGATTTCGTCCCGGTCGGCCTCATAGCTGGGATCGACGCAACAGGCCGCGCCGGCGTCGGTGGTGGCCAGCAGATGGCGCGAGAAGAAGCCGGAGCCGGCGCCGACGTCGAGCACGCTGCGAACGCCCTCGCCTTCCAGCAGCCGCCGCATCGCCTCGGCCTTGGCGCGGTAATACCAATGCGCCGAGATGCCGTCGGCGAGAATGTCGATTTCCTTGAGGTCCACCGGGAGCGCCCTGTCGATCTCGCCCGGAGACAGCCGGGCGATTCCTTGCCGTCAAGGAATGGCCCGGCGACGTTAAATATTCCGCTACCGCGCCTTGGGCGAAAGTCCGGCCTCCTGCAGGAAGGCTTTCAGTCGGGCGGCGGCGCCGTCGGTGGTGAAAATCTCCAGCACGCGCGCCTTCAGCCGCGCGGCGCGAGCCACGCTTTCTCCTGGGTCGGCGATCACGGCCTCGACGGCGGCCACCAGCGTATCCTCGCGATAGGGGTCGAAATAGAACGCCTCGTCGGCCGCCACCTCGCGGAACACCTCGATGTTGGAGCAAAGCACCGGCTTGCCGTAGAGCGCGCCCTCGGTGATCGGGATGCCGAAGCCTTCGGTGAAGCTGGGGAAGATCATGCCGTCGGACGCGGCGA
>JANYIH010000128.1 GCA_025358745.1 Hyphomicrobiales bacterium
TCGCCGCAATGCATCAATAGATTGATTGAGTATTGATCCTAAAGCACGACGGACGCGTCGAAAAATTGATGCTGGGCGACGCTCCGGAGCCGAACTCGTCAACCACTCCGCAACCGACCGGAGTCGCGACCATTCCTACGATGGCGGACCCGATCGCGCGCGCCGGCTCGCCTGTCGCGACTGAATATGAATGGCTCATGAAAAAGCTGAACCTTCGCTGAAGAACTCGCCCATCGACGGCCGCGGAAAAAACGTTCGTCGCAACAAAGCAATTGCGCAGAGAGCCAGCTCAAAAAAAATGAAACTACGGGGGAAAATCCTGAGGAAATCCGCGAGAGCGCGACAAGCGCTCTCGCGGCTGGGACTTAGCTCGTAATGGCGCCGTTCAGGCCATTCGGGAAGAACAGGCCTTTTGTGGCGTCGACTCCGCCATAAACAATATTGAGGACCTGCCGGGTCGTCCGACTATAGGCGATCGAGTTATTGCCCGGGGGCGGATTCGGAAAACCGCCGAGCACCGTCGAACCGTTCTGCGGGTCGCTGGCAAGCGTGATATGCGGAAATTGAAGGTTCCCGACGCCTTGGTCGTCAATGTTTTGAGTGCCATACGTGCCGTCAAGCTGCGCTCGCAGTTTGGAGATGGCGGCGGTTTGCTGCATGGCGCCGTTAACAAACAGCACCGTGCGGATCAAACCAGCATGGTAGGCTTCGACGGCGAGGATGCCGGCTGCCTTGTCGAGATAGTTCTTGTCAGTGATCAGACCCGCTGCGCCATGATATGCGGTGACGCCGACGTCCTCGAATATATACGCGCCCAGCAGGAAGCTGGTGTCGTCCGCGAAGGGGTCGAAGTTGTTGCTGAGACCCGTCAATTGACCCAAAACTTTAAAGCTGTTGGTGAGATCGATAGCCGGTTCGTTGACCGCTGCGGAGCCAAGCGCTGCCCGCAAAAACATAACGTGCCGATATTCCTCGTTGGCGATCTCTTTGGCGTAAGCCGCTACAATGCTCGAGCTGAAGGCGACCTTTCGACCGCCCGTGACCACCGAATGGGTGTTGCCCGTCATGGCCGAACCCAGACCAAAGCCTGTCGCGGCTCGGCTGTAGAACTCCGCCTCCAAATATTCGAGGTTCAGAGCGAACTGCAGGATCGCTATGTCTAGGTTGGCGGCTTGTGCGCCTGCGCCGACCAAAGTCGTGGCGGCCGCGGCTGCAGCGCCGGCGACTCCAACGCTTCGTAAAAACCCGCGCCGACCGTGATCGGGAAGGTCATCTTTAACCAATGTGGATTGCTTCGCGCGTCGGCGTGAGATCAGATGATCTAACATGTTGAACGTCTCCCCGTAAGAGATTGATCGAGCCCAAATCATTGGGATCGATGAGCAAAACCGCAAAGCGGACTATCTAAATACGTTCCGTGATCGTTCTGGTTTCAATGTCGAGCGATTTTATTTTTATCGTATCCAACTAAGGGATAACGATTATTTGATGAGACAAAAGACAACTGTGATTTATGCGGCGATATTATAGTTGAATGGTTCTGTTACGCGGATTTGACGTTGAATCTCGGATTGGGAGGTAGCCTCGACATCGCCGGCGTCACGCAACGCTCAACAAACAGCGTCGACGGAGATATTTACAACACACTTGCTAGAGATACGGATTCCGGTTGATGGGTTCGCATCTCTCTGCCCGTCATTGCGAGCGTGATCCGAGGCAATCTACGTTTCCGTCCAGCCGATCTTTTCCAATTGGCGCACGATCTGGGCGAGGTGGATTGCTTCGGCTCACGCTCGCAATGACGATGCCGAGGCAATCAACCGAAAACCGTATCACTCCTCGCGCGAGGTCAAAAACGGCGCCGCCATCGCCCGCGTCACTTTCTTGGCCTGCGAAAGCGCCTCGACATCGAGCTTTTCAACCAGAGCCCGCGCCGCCTCCAGCGAGCGGTCGAGGCGTCGCGCGAGATAGGCGACCAGCGCGGGCTCGACCTGCAATTGCCGGTCGCTGAACAATTTGGTCAGCACGGCCGTCACCAGTTCCTCTTCCGGCGCGGCGATCTCCACGATGGGCGCGAGCCGCAGCCGCGACAGCAGGTCTGGGGTGGCGAGGCCCCATAGGTCCGGCGGCCGGCGCGCCGTCATCAGCATCGCGACGCCGCGCGCGCGGGCGAAATTGAGCAAGTGAAACAGGGTCGCTTCGGCCCCTGCGACCGCATCGGCGTCGTCGAGCGCGAGTGCGCCGCCTTCAGCCGCCGCCTCCGGGTCGATCGCGCCGAGATCGCGGCCCCTCAGCCGGCGGGCGCCGGCGCGAGCGGCGAAGATCGCGGCAAGGTGGCTCTTGCCGGCGCCGGGCGGCCCGACCAGCAGCATCAGCGGCGCGGGCCACGCAGGCCACGCCTCAATCATCGCCAGCGCGGCCGCGTTGGAGGGGCTGGCGAGGAAATCCTCGGGCGCGAAACTGGGCTCGTGGGGCAGCGGCAGCGGCAGCTGCCGGGCCGGACTCACGCGCCGACCGTGGCGCGGCCGCGGTAGAGCGGGCTGCGCTGATAGCTGCGGATCAGATGGCGCACGATGACGCCCAGCGCGGCGGCGGTCGGGACGGCGATCAACAGTCCAGTGAAGCCGAACAGCTCGCCGAACGCGAACAGCGCGAAGATCAACCAGACCGGATGCAGTCCAATCGATTCGCCCACCAGTTTGGGCGAAATCACATAACCTTCGAGAAATTGCCCAACGCCAACAACGCCGAGCGCCATCAGGAACAGATGCATCTGAGGCCATTTCTGCACGATGGCGATACTGAGCGCGAGCACCAGCGCCGTCAGCGAGCCGAAATAGGGGATGAAGCTCAGCAGGCCGCCGACCACGCCGATCAGCAGCGAGAAATCGAGCCCGATCAGCGACAAGCCAATGCCGTACCAAAGTCCGAGGAACAGGCAGACCAGCGATTGTCCGCGCAGGAAACCGGCGAGCGCGAGATCGATTTCGCCCGATATCAGGCGCAACTCCGCGCGATGGTCGCGCGGCAGCCAGCCGTCGACCGTGTCAACCATCTTGTGCCAGTCGACCAGAATGTAAAAGGCGACCACCGGTGTAACGATCAGGAACGACAGGAAGCCGAGCAGCGCCTTGCCGCCGACCGCGAGTTTCTTCAGGCCCGTCACAAGCCACGCGCCGCCCTGCGTCATCAGATCGTTGACGGCCTTTTGAATCTGATCCGAGGTGAAGCTCTCGCCCAGCCCCGCTTTTCGCAGCCACGCGCCGCCATGCGCGGCGAGCCAGTCCGCGCCGTTGCCGGCGATCAGTTTTTGCAACGTCTCGATGAATTGCGGCAGTTTTGACGTAAACAGCGCGATCTGGTCCAGCAACACCGGCACGAGCGTGACGCCGGCCAACCCCACGACGGCGACGAAGGCGAGCAGCAGCGTCAGCGAAGCCGCAAGCCGGCTGAAGCCGAGCCTTTGCAGCCGGTGTGCGACAGGGTTGAGCAGATAACCGATGGCGATGCCGAACATGAACGGCGCGAGCTGCGATCCCAAAGTATTGACGATGACCGCGATCGCCGCCACGATCGCCGCCCAGAGCGCAAGCTGGCGCTGCAACGGCATGAAGGGGATCGCCCGCGCCGGCTGGATCAGATCCCACTTGCCGCCCCAGGGGTCCTTGAACACCGCCACGACGCCGTAGGGTTCGCGGCGCGCGCTTTCCACGAATTCGACGCCGTTCGCCGAGAAGCGGCGGAAGTCGCGTGCGAAATCGTCGGTTTCGATGAAATAGCCAACGCGTCCGCCCGCCTGCGCGCCGACGGTTGCGAGCTGTTGGTCGCCCTCGGCGCGCGCGATGACGAACCGCGCCCCCTCGCCGGAGGGGTCGCCCACCACCACCCAGCGTTTGCCGAGCCCGAGCGGCTTATCCTCCAGCACGGCGAAGCCAAGGGAATCGCGGAACCACGCGACGCCTTGGTCATAGTCCGGCGCCAGAAACGCAATGGCGGCGAGACGGTGGGCCAAACAGTCCAACTCCGAAAAGGGCGCCGGCACGCTATAGCCTGGCGCCGACGCCGGCGTCGAGACGTGAAAGCCGTTGACATCGCGCGGCGCCGACAGCCAAAAGCGCGCGTGAGCGAGGAGCCGGACATGAGCGAGCGGCCGGGCGTGTGTCTTGTCGTCGGAGCGGGCGACGGCTTGGGCGGAGCCATCGCGCGCGCCTTCGCCGCCGACGGGCTGGCGGTCGCCGTCACCCGCAGGCCGCGCCACGCCGACGCGTTGGAGGCGCTGGCCGCCGATTTGCGGACGGTGGGCGCTCCGGCGCGCGCCTATCCCCTCGACGCGCGCGAGGAAGGCGAGGTGGTCGCGTTGGTCGACGCCGTCGAGCGCGATCTCGGGCCGCTCGAAGTCGTCGTCTTTAACATCGGCGCCAATGTGCGCTTCGGCCTGACCGACACCACCGAGCGGGTCTATCGCAAGGTGTGGGAGATGGCGGCGCTCGCCGGCTTCCTCACTGTCCGGGAAGCCGCGCGCGTCATGACGCCGCGGGCCAAGGGCTCGATCCTGGTCACCGGCGCGACGGCGAGCGCGCGCGGCGGCGTCGGCTATGGCGCTTTCGCCGGCGCCAAGCACGCGCTGCGGGCGCTGGCGCAAAGTGCTGCGCGCGAACTCGGGCCGAAGGGAATTCACGTCGCCCATCTCCTGATCGACGGCATGATCGACGGAACTTTCGCCCGCTCGATCGCCCCCGACGCGGCGCAGCGGCTCGCGCGCGAGGAAATCCTCGATCCCGCCGAAATCGCCCGCAATTTCGTGTTCCTGCATCGGCAGCGCCGCAGCGCCTGGACGTTCGAGATGGACCTGCGGCCGTTCTGCGAACCCTGGTGAGAGATGGCGAAACGGCTCGAATTTCTGTTCGACTTCGCCAGCCCGAATTGCTGGCTGGCCTATCGCGCGCTGCCCGCCGTGCTGGCGCGTACCGGCGCGCGACTTGAAATCGAGCCGGTGTTGCTCGGCGGCCTGTTCAAGGCGACCGGGAACCAGTCGCCGATGACCGCCTTCGCCGCGGTCAAAGGCAAGTTGGCTTACGAAAACCTGGAGATGAAACGCTTCATCGCCCGTCACGGGCTGACCCAGTTCCGCATGAACCCTCATTTTCCCGTCAATACGCTGTCGCTGATGCGGGGGCTGGTCGCCGCCCGTCTGCGCGGGCAGGGCGACGCCTATCTGGAGGCCGGGCTGAAAGGCATGTGGGAGGAGGGCCTCGCCCTTGGCGATCCCGCCGTGCTGCAAGCCCGGCTCGACAGCGCGGGCCTCGACGGCCCCGCGCTGCTCGCCGGCGCGCAGAAGCCCGAGGTGAAAGCCGCGCTGGCGGAAGCCACCGAGCGCGCCGTCGCGCGCGGGGCGTTCGGCCTGCCGACCTTTTTCGTCGGGCAGGAGATGTATTTCGGCAAGGAGCGGCTGGCGCAGGTCGAACAGGACCTCGTCAACCCATGACCGATCTCGTCTTGCTTCTGCTCGATCCCGCCGCCTGGGCGGCGCTCGCGACGCTGGTCGCGATGGAGCTTGTGCTCGGGGTCGACAATCTCGTGTTTCTCGCGCTGGTGACGGCGCGCGTGACGAAAGAACGGCAGGGCGTGGCGCGTCGCCTCGGTCTTGCCCTGGCGCTCGTGCTTCGGCTCGCGCTGCTGGCCGGAGCGGCATGGCTCGTCGGCCTGACGGAGCCGCTGTTCTCTTTGTTCGACCACGGCTTTTCGCTGCGCGATCTTGTGCTGCTCGGCGGCGGGTTTTTCCTGCTGTTCAAGGCGACGCAGGAGATTCACGATCACGTCGAAGGCGATCACGATCGGGACGGCGCGGCCAAGGCGCCGCTCGGTTTTGGCGCGGCGATCGCACAGATCGTTGCGCTCGATCTCGTGTTCTCGATCGACAGCATTGTCACGGCGGTCGGCATGACCGACCAGTTTCCGGTGATGGCGACCGCCGTCGTCATCGTCATCATCCTGATGGGGCTCGCCGCCGGCCCGCTGTCGCGCTTCCTCACCTCCAACCCGACGCTGGTGATGCTGGCGCTGAGCTTTCTGTTGATGATCGGCATGGTGCTGATCGCCGACGGCTTCGGGCTGCACGTGCCCAAGGGCTATATTTACGCGGCTTTTCTGTTCTCCGGCAGCGTCGAGACGCTCAATACTTTGCGGCGGGTGCGCGGGCGGCAAAAGAAAACTTAAGCACGGCAACGATTTTTGAACCCTATTGGCGAATATTCCGCAGCGTCCTGAAAAGAGTCGCCCGTGACGGATTTCGCCGCCTCAAGTTCCGCCAATCCCTTCGCCGACAGCGCCCGGGGGCGCAATTTCGTGCGGCTCGGCCTGTTCTACCTCGTCGCCTATCTCGCATTGAACTGGATCACGGCGCATCGCAGCATCAACGGGTCGCCGATCACTTTGTGGAGCCCGGACGACGCGCTGAGCGTGATGCTGATCATGGAATCGCTGGCTTTCGCGCCGCTGCTGTGGGTCGGACAGATCGCCTCCGACCAGTTGTTCAGCGAGGTTCACCACCCGCTTTTCGCCACTGTCGTCTGCGAGTCGACGCTTGCGCTCGGCTATCTCGCCATGGCGCTGACCTTGCGCAATCGGTTCGGACTGCAAATCCGCTCGATGCGGCCACGCGATCTCGTCGCCGTGATGGCGGTCGCGCCGCTGGGCGCGGCCGTCATCGGCCTGTTTTACTGCTCGGCGCTGGTTGCGACGGGAGAGGCGCCGCAGGGCGAGTTCCTCTCCTCCTACGCCGGCTTCTGGATCGGCGACGCGGCGGCGATGGTCGTCATCATCCCCGCCACCTGCTCGATTTTTCGCGTGCTGGTCGCCGAGCCCTGGCGTCGGACGGAAGTGGGCCATCCCCTTTTTCTGTTGTCGGTCACGCTGATTTTTGTCGCGCTCGTCGTTTTCCTGAGCGCGTCGCACGTCGACAGCCGCTACCTCTTCAACCTCTGCTACCTGCCGATCCTGATGGTCGGGATGAAGTTCGGTTACGACGCCGGCGCGTTGATGTTGTTGCTGGCGCAGGTCCTGCTTCTGATCGCGCTCGACTATTTCGGAGTGAATGACAAGGACTTCGCCTCCTATCAAGTCATGATGTTCGTGCTGTCGGTGTCCGGCCAGGCGCTGGGGGCGATGGTGACCGAATGGGAGGCGGCGACCGCCCAGTTGCGCCGCCAGCAGGCCGAACTGGCGAAAGTGTCGGAGCGTGCGACCAACGGCGCCATGGCGGCGGCGATGAGCCACGAGATCAGCCAGCCGCTCGCCTCGATCGCCGCTTACGTGCTCGGCGCGCGGCGGCTGCTGGAAAGCGGGCAGGGCGAGGAAAAAGCGCTCGGTGCGCTGCGCAAGGCCGAGAACGAAGCGGCGCGAGCGCGCAAGATCGTCGAACGTCTGCGCGATTTTGTCGCCAAGGGCGAGGTCGCCAGGGAATTGGTCGATCTTGGCGAGCTGGCTGCGGTGATCCTGCGCTTGCAGTCCGACGCCGCGCGGGAGCGCGACGTCTCTCTCCGGCTCGCCACAACAGAAGATCGTCCGCTGCGCGCCCGCATCGATCGGGTAGGCGTCGAGCAGGCGCTCGCCAATCTCGCGCTCAACGCCATCGAGGCGGTCCCCGCCCACACGGGGCACGTGGTCATCGCCGTGACGCGGCGCGGCGGCATGGCGGCGCTGAGCGTCGAGGACAATGGTCCCGGCGTCGCGGCGGAAATCGCCGAGCGCCTGTTCGAGCCGTTCGAGACCACCAAGCCGCGCGGCATGGGGCTGGGCTTGCCGCTCGCCAGGGAAATCGCGGCGCAGCACAGCGGCCGCCTGAGCTGGCGACCGGTCGCGCCGCGCGGAACCGTGTTCGAGCTGGAGTTGCCGTTGGCATGAGCGCGATGAAAAGGCGCGTTTTCGTCGTCGACGACGAGCCGGAGGTGCGCGACGCGCTGACCCTCCTTCTCTCCACGGCGGGGATCGATACGGAGGAATACGCTTCCGCCGAGGGGTTTTGGGAGAGCGCGCCCCACGACGATCCCTATTGCGTCATCCTCGACAATCGTCTCCCGGCGCTGAGCGGCATTGAATTGCTCGCCCGCATCGTCGAACGCTCGCAACGCGCCTCCGTCATCATGATGACGGGGCACGGCGACATTCCGACCGCGGTGCGGGCGATGAAACTCGGCGCCTTCCATTTCGTGGAAAAGCCGTTCGACGCCGAAAGCCTGCTGGCCATGGTGGAGGAGGCGCTGGCGCGCGCCGAGCGAGAATCCGAACACAATGCCGAGGCGGCGCTGTTCCGCGAGCGCCGCGCGACCCTGACCGAGCGCGAGGGGGAAGTGTTCGACCTGCTGCTGGAGGGATGCGCCACCAAGACCATCGCCGCCAGGCTCGACATCACCGTGCGCACCGCGGAACATCATCGCGGCGCCGTATTGCGCAAGTTCGACGCCAAGTCGATTTCCGCCCTCATGCGTTTAGCTCTGGCGAGAAACGATTGATCAACTACGAATTTGCGGTCGATTGGGTAATCTCAACAATTTCGCTTTTCGGCGACGCAAGGTAATTTCCGAACATGGACCGCAGGCGTCTTGGGCTCCAACAAGGGGCGGCGGCCGGAGCAAGAGGAGCAAATCCATGTTGAACCGCGTAAAGTTTTTCTCCGTCGAGGACTCCGGCGCGACCGCAATCGAATATGCGCTGATCGCCTCGCTGATCGCCATCGCCCTGGTGACGATCCTGACCAATCTTGGCACCCGCCTCAGCGCCGAATTCTCCGAAGTCAGCAGCGCGCTGAAATAAGGCGCGTCACTCGCCGCCGCCATTTCCAATCCCCGCCGGCCGAAGCGAACCGATTTCGCCGCCAAGTTGAGGAACTCCCATGCGCACCATCAAATCCTTCCTTCTCGCCGACGACGGAGCCACCGCGATCGAATACGCCCTCATGAGCTCTCTCATCGCGCTCGCGCTGGTCACGATCCTCACAAATCTGGGGACAAGGCTTAGCGCTGAATTCTCCGAGGTCAGCAGCGCGCTGAAGTAATACTTCGGCGAGCGACAAAATAACGCCTGGAGGGAAAGGCGCCGCGAAAAAGACGGCGCCTAGTCTCTGAACGCGGGGCGCGCCAGCCATCCTGGTTTCTTAAAAGCAAAACGCCGCGCAGGAAATCCTGCGTGGCGCGAAAGCTATTGCTTACCGTGGGATTTGTTAAGTTACGTGACGTCAAGGATAGTGCGATTCTGTTAACCGCGCGTCCCCCCTTATGCCTCCTCGGGCGCCATCGCTTTCCCCAGGCGCCGGGTAGGGGGTTTTCGCCATGCGTCACTTCGAAAAGTTCCTGCTCGCAGACGACGGCGCCACGGCGATCGAATATGCCTTGATCGCCTCGTTGATCGCCATCGCGCTCGTCGTGGTCCTGACCAACCTGGGCACGCAACTCAGCGCGGAATTCTCAGAAGTCAGCAGCGCGCTAAAGTAACCGTCCGACGAGGGCGGCGCAAAAGCGCGCCCTCGATAGGGCGCCCGCTCCATGTCCTCAAGTCCCCTCCGCCCACCGCTCCCCTTCCCAAAGTCTCATCACTTTCACTTCGCACCGAGTAGGAGATAAATGCTATGTGTCGCTTCAAACGTTTTCTGAAAGCCGACGACGGCGCCACAGCGATCGAATATGCGCTGATCAGCTCGCTGATCGCCATTGTGCTCGTCGTGGCGCTGAACAATCTGGGCACGCAGCTCAGCGCGGAATTCTCCGAGGTCAGCAGCGCGCTCAAGTGATGGATTGCGGCCGGCGTCGGCTTAAAGCGTAAAGCTGACGCCGCAGCCACAGGAGGCGACCGCGTTCGGGTTCTTGACCTTGAACGCGCGCCCCATCAGGTCATCGACGAAATCGAGCTCCGACCCCTTCACCATTTCCAGCGAAATGGAATCGACCACGACCGTGGCGCCGTCGCGCGTTGCGACGAAATCGTCGTCGGCGCGCGCCCTGTCGACGTCGAAGGCGTATTGAAAGCCCGAGCAGCCGCCGCCTTTGACGGAAATGCGCAAGGCGGCGCCGGGCTCCCCATTGAGAACCGCGTTCAATTGTCGCGCCGCATTGGCGCTGATGGTGAGGGCGGGGCTCTCGCGCATGGCATTGTCCGGGCGTAAAGGTTCGGCTTAAGATAAGCCCTCGTTCCGGAACTGCAATCCTTTCATGCTGGCCCCGCCTTTTGCGCCGCGTTCGGCGCTCGCCGCAAACCCCGCCGCCTCGCGCGGCCGCCTGCTGTCTGAGCCTGAGTCGCCGACCCGCACCGCTTTTCAGCGCGACCGCGACCGGATTGTGCATTCCACCGCATTCCGCCGCCTCGCCCACAAAACGCAGGTGTTCGTGCATCACGAGGGCGACCATTTTCGCACCCGCCTCACCCACACCATCGAGGTCGCAGAACTCGCCCGCGCGCTCGCCCGCGCCTTCGCGCTCGACGAGGATTTGACGGAAGCCGTCGCGCTGGGGCACGATCTCGGCCACACCCCGTTCGGCCATGCCGGCGAGGACGCGCTCGACGCGTGTCTGGCCGAGCAAGGCGGATTCGACCACAACAGCCACGGTCTGCGCCTCGTCACCGAACTCGAACGTCACTACGCCGAGTTCGACGGCCTCAATCTGAGCTGGGAGACGCTTGACGGTCTCGTCAAGCACAATGGGCCGCTGATCGAGGCAGGCGGCCAGCCCGCGCCGCGCTGGCGCGCGCGCGGGTTGCCCGAGGCGATTGTCGCCTATGACGCGCGCCACGGCCTGAGTCTGGCCGAACATCCCGCGCTTGAGGCGCAGGCGGCCGCCCTGGCCGACGACATCGCCTACAACGCGCACGACATCGACGACGGCTTGCGCGCCGGTCTGTTCACGCTCCGCGATCTCGCCGGCGTTCCCTATGTCGCCCGCCTCATCGCCGAGATCGAGGCCCGCTATCCCGGTCTGGAAGACTCGCGCGAGATTCACGAATTGTCGCGCCGAATCATCACCCGATTCATGGAGGACGCCATCGCCTCGACCGCCGCGCGGCTGAAGGCCGACGGGATCGAAACGGCGCAAGCGGCGCGGCAGGCGGGCCGGCCGATGTTCGCCTTCTCGGAGGCGATCGCCGCCGCCGAGCGCGAGATCAAGGCGTTCCTGTTCGCTTCGATGTACCGACACCCTCAGGTCAACCGGATGCGCGTCGAGGCGGACCGCATCGTGCGGGCGCTGTTTGCGGCCTATGTGCGCCAGCCCTGCGAAATGCCTGCGTTCTGGGCCGAGCGCGCCGGGAGAATCGGACCCGAGCGCGCCTCGGCCGACTATGTCGCCGGCATGACCGACCGCTTTGCGCTGGGAGAATATCGCCGGCTCTTTGACCCCAAGGCGCGCTTGAGCTAAAGCGCCGCGACGGCCTCCCTTAGGACAATTGATGAACCTCTTCGCCGACTTCGAGGCGCGCGTCGCCGCGCTTTTGGCCGAACGGATCGCCGTTGGCGCGCTCCCTGCCGGGCTCGATCTCGGCCGCTTTGTCGTGGAGCCGCCGCGCGAGGCCGCCCACGGCGATCTCGCCGTCAACGCCGCCATGGTCTACGCCAAGGAAGCCAAGGCGGCCGGCTCCAACCCGCGCGTCCTCGCGGAAAGCCTCGCCGAAGGTTTGCGCAAGGGCGAAAATGTCGCCGCCGTCGAGGTCGCCGGGCCGGGCTTTCTCAACATCCGTCTTAAAGCAGGCGTGTTCGAGGGCGTGTTGCGCGACGCGCTGCTGCTGGGCGAGGCTTATGGGCGGGGGCCAGCGCGCGAAGGCGGCCCGGTCAATGTCGAATATGTCAGCGCCAATCCGACCGGGCCGATGCATGTCGGCCACGCGCGCGGCGCGGTGTTCGGCGACGCGCTCGCCAATCTGCTCGCCTTCTCGGGCGCGCATGTGACCCGCGAATATTACATCAACGACGCCGGCGCGCAGGTCGATGTGCTCGCCCGTTCCGCCTTTCTGCGCTACCGCGAGGCGCTCGGCGAGACCATCGGCGCCATCCCCGAGGGGCTCTATCCCGGCGATTACCTCAAGGGCGCCGGCGAGGCGCTGGCGGCCGAGTTCGGGCCGGCGCTGCGCGACAGGCCGGAGGCGGAATGGCTCGCGCCCGTGCGCGGCCGCGCCATCGCGGCGATGATGGCGATGATACGCGACGATCTTGCGTCGCTGGGCGTCGCCCACGAAGTGTTTTTCTCGGAGCGCTCGCTGACGCGCGATCCCGACCAGGTGGCGTTGGCCATCGCGGCGCTGGAGGCCAAGGGGCTGATTTACGAGGGCCGGCTGCCGCCGCCCAAAGGCGCGCCGGCGGAGGATTGGGAGGATCGCGAGCAGACCCTGTTCCGCTCCACGCAGTTTGGCGACGACGTCGACCGGCCGCTGAAAAAGTCGGACGGCTCCTACACTTATTTCGCCAGCGATATCGCCTATCACAAGGACAAGATCGACCGCGGTTTCGCCAGCCTCGTCGATGTCTGGGGCGCCGACCATGGCGGCTATGTCAAGCGGATGCGCGCGGCGGTGCAGGCGCTGTCCGACGGCCGGGTCGATCTGGAAGTCCGGCTGTGCCAGCTGGTGCGGCTGATGCGCGCAGGGCAGCCGGTCAAGATGTCGAAGCGCTCCGGCGATTTCGTCACCCTGCGCGAGGTTGTGGACGAGGTCGGGGCCGATCCGGTCCGCTTCATCATGTTGATGCGCAAGAACGACGCGACGCTCGATTTCGACCTCGCCAAGGCGATCGAGCAGAGCGCAGACAATCCCGTGTTCTACGTGCAATACGCCCATGCACGCGCCTCCAGCGTGGCGCGGAAGGCGAGCGAGGCGTTTCCCGATTGCGACCTGTCGCCGGCCGGGCTAGCTAAGGCCGAGCTGTCGCTGCTCGCCAACGAAGGAGAGCGGGCGCTGATGCGTAAGATCGCGGAGTTCCCACGCATCGTCGCCCAGGGCGCGCAGGCGCGCGAGCCGCACCGTATCGCCTTCTTTGTTCACGAATTGGCCACACTATTCCAATCTCACTACACTAGGGGCAACGCCGAACCCCATTTAAGGTTCGTTAACGAAAAAGAACGAAGTGTAACGGAGGCGAGGCTTGCCCTCGCGGCCGGCGTTCGGCAAGTGCTTAAGTCGGCGCTTGCCATCCTGGGCGTAGGGGCGCCCGAGGAAATGCGCTGACCGGGAGAGGCCCGCCGCGCCGAGGTCCGGGGCGCTTGACGCGCCTTTGGGCTGTTCGGCGCACGCCATGGCTGTCGTGAGGACGCAAGTGAACATGAGCAGCGCCAAGCCCAAGCCTGTCGCCGAGATCAACCTGGAAGAATTCGAACGTCGCCTGCGCGCCTCGGCGGCGCCGCACGCCAATGTCGAAGATCCGCTCGCCGAACTGACCCGCCTCGTCGACACCATCGGCTTCGAGCGGTCGCCGATCGAGCGCGCGCTCGAACTCAGCCGCCCGCGCCCGGCCGCCAAACCCGATCTGCGTCTGGCGCCGCCGCCCGAGCGCTTAGCTCCCCCATCCGAGCGCTTGGCCCCGCCGCCCGAAGCGCCAAAACCCACGCCCGCGATTGTGAAGGCGCCCGCCGCGAGGGTTGAGCCGCCGCAAACGCCAGCGCCTTTGCCGCCGCTGGAGGACACCACGCCCGTATTGCGGCCCTCGTTTGACGCCGAGCATGTCGATTCGCTGGCTTTCGAACCGCCGGCGTCGGCCGACGCGGATGCCGCTGACGCGCCCGCGCCCGAGCCTATCGCCGCACGCCCTGCGCGCCCGCGCGGATGGGGCCTGAAAGTCGGCGGCCTG
Source organism: Hyphomicrobiales bacterium (assembly GCA_025358745.1). Classification (GTDB taxonomy): domain Bacteria; phylum Pseudomonadota; class Alphaproteobacteria; order Rhizobiales; family Beijerinckiaceae; genus Roseiarcus. The sequence goes on from JANYIH010000128.1 coordinate 13,820, forward strand.
ATCGCCGCCGCCGCCGTGATGGCGGGCGCGCTGTTCGTGTTCAAGATCGGCGGCCAGACCCATTCCGGGCCGCCGCCGCTGATCCTCGCCTCCACCACGCCAACCAAAGTCGCCCCGCCGAGCGAGGCGACGGTTCGCACCGCCAACGAGACCGGCGCGCTGCTCACCCGCGACACCGCGCAACCGACGCCGACCCCGCCCAAGCTCGTCAACCCGCCCGAGGCGCCGCTCGATCTCGCCGCCAGGCCAGAGCCTGGCCCGGCGGCGTCGCCGACCGCCGCCGCCCCGGCGCCGGCGACCCCTTCCGCCTCGCCAGTCGCGGCGGCGGACGCCGAGGCTTCGCCGGTCGCGCCGTCGAGCAGCACGCCGATCGTCGCGACGGCGGCTCCCTCCGCCGTGCCGCTTTCTCCGGTTGGCGCCGATCCGAGCCGGGTCAAGACAATTTCCGTGCGACCGGACGGGACGATCATTTCGCAGGGCTACGAATCTGCGACGGCGCTGAAGGCGGCGCCTTCGACCCCGCCGACCCCAGCTCAGCGCGATAACCTCGCCACCGCCAACGCCGACAGCGAACCGGCCAGCCCGCAGGTGGCGCTGCCGACCAAATTGTCGCCGCCGAAGAGCGCGGCCCGCGTGGTCGCCAAAACCCCCACCACCGCGCCCGCCGACGCCGGCGCCGGCCCCGTTCCCGTCACGCCCAAGCCCGTCGCGGCCAAGCCCAAGAAGCCGGTCGCAGAGGCCGAGCCCGCCGACGACGGCGCGGACGCCGCGCCGGCCGCCGCCAGCGGCGGCTACGCCGTCCAGTTCGGCGCCCCGCGCGACGAGGGCGAGGCGAAGGCGTTGATAGGTCGGTTCCAGAGCCGCTACGCCGACGCGCTGGGCGGCGCGGCGCTGGGCGTGCGCAAGGCCAAGCGCGACGGCTCGTCGATCTATCGCGTCCGCGCCGGCGGTCTGGGCAAGGCGGAAGCCAACGCCATGTGCGTCAAGGTGAAATCCGCCGGCGGCGACTGCTTCGTGGCGAAAAACTGATGCGCGCCTTCGTCTGCGGCCTCGCCGGACCGCGCCTCCTCGCCGAAGAAAGCGCCTTCCTGCGCGAAACGCAGCCGTGGGGCTTGATTCTGTTCAAGCGCAATGTGGAAAACCGCGAGCAATTGCGCGCGCTGACGGACGAAGTTCGTGCAGCCGTCGGCCGCAACGCCCCGGTGCTGATCGATCAGGAGGGCGGGCGCGTGCAGCGGCTGGGGCCGCCGCTGTGGAACGCCTATCCCGCCGCCGCGCGGTTCGAGGCCGAGCTTGGGGCGGAACGCGCAGAAGAGGCCGTGCGCCTGACGATGCGACTGATTGCGCATGACCTCCGCGAGGCCGGGATCGACGTCGATTGCGCGCCGGTGCTCGATGTCGCCGACGAGGCGACCCACGCCGTGATTGGCGCAAGAGCCTATGCGCGCGAGCCTAAGCGCGTGGCGGCGCTGGGGCGGGCGGCGATGGAGGGGTTGATCGCCGGCGGCGTCGCGCCCGTCGTCAAACATATTCCCGGACACGGCCGCGCCCGCGCCGACAGCCATCTCGAACTGCCCGTGGTCGAGGCGAGCCGCGCCGAACTCGAACGCGATTTCGCCGCCTTTCGCGCGCTGGCCGACGCGCCGGCGGCGATGACCGCGCACGTCGTCTATTCCGCCATCGACCCGACCGCGCCCTGCACCACATCAGCGAAGGTGATCGGCGAGATCGTGCGCGGCGAAATCGGATTCCAGGGCCTCCTGTTCAGCGACGATCTGTCGATGAAGGCGCTCGGCGGCGAGTTCGGCGCGCGCGCCCGCGCGGCGTTTGCGGCCGGCGTCGATATCGCGCTGCATTGCAACGGCGATCTCAACGAGGCGCGCCCCGTAGCCGAAGCGTCGCCGGTTTTGGCGGGCCGCGCGCTGGCGCGCGCGCAGGCACTGATGCAATGCGCCGCCAAAACAGAGGATTTCGACGTCGCGGGCGCCCGCGCGCAACTCGCCGCGTGGTTTCCCGCCGCCTAGAAATCGATCTCCAACCGCAGTTTCGCCCGCGAGCGGGTGAATTCGGTGAGGTTGGGTCCTTGCGGCCAGCCCGCCACTTGTTGCGTCCAGGCGCCGGAGAGATCGACGTTGTCGTTGAACTGATAGTGGAACGTCGGCCCCAGAAACAGGGCGGAGCCGCGCCAATTCTGCGCCGCGAGGCCGTCGAACGCATTGGCGAAATCGAGTTGCGCGCCCAGCATCGCGGCCGGCGTGAACCGCCACGACAGCGCGCCACTCGCCGTGAACGCCGAGGTCCGCGTCCAGGCCTCGCCGCGCTCGCGTGAAACGTCGGGCTCGTAAAGCAGGTTGAGATCGGCGTAGAGGCGGCGCGCGATCGGCTGTGCGTCCAGAATGAACAGCAGCGGCAGGGCGAAATCCTGACCCGGCGCGCCGCCCTCGAACAGGCTCGCCCATTGCGGCGTGAGGGTCAGTGTCGCCTGCGTCTCCCAGGCCCCGCCGCGCGGGACCACCACATAGCGCCATTCGTTGGAGATTCCGCTCAGGTTGACGCCGGAATAATTGGGCGTGTCGGGAACGCCGCGGATCGACTGGCCGAACGCGTGCAGGCCGAATTCGACGCCAAGCCGGGCGTTGGGCGTGAATTCGAGGATCGCCTCCTGCTCGACGAAGGCGAAGCGGCCGGGACGCTTGAACAACGCGCCGGTGGTTTCGAGTTCGAGCGATTTGCCGCCCGCATCGCCGACGTCGGCGCCTTCCAGCGCGCCGAACAGGTTCTTGGTGTCGAGCCGGTAGAACGGGTTGGAATCCTTGGGGCCGTCGTCGTCGGTCGGCGCGCGCCGCGCCAGCCGTCAGCGCCAGCAGCGCCAGCAGATAAGTCACGCGAACCATGTTTCCCCCCGCGCCCATTTTAATGGCTCGCGCGGCCAAGGCAAATTTCAGCGCACGACATAAGCGTCGTAAATTACCGCGTCCGCCCGCCGCAAGGCGCTGCCCAAGGCCAAAGTGTGGTTGAGCCAGCCAAAGTTCGCCGAGGCGGTCTCGAATTGCAGCGTCACGCGGAAGTAGTAGCGCGCGGGATCGACCTCCTCGCCGCGCGCCAAAGCGGCGATGACGTCCGCCGGCCCGTGACGGAAGCCGCGCGTTTGCAGATAGGAGAGCGCGCCGTCCTCAAGGCGCAACAGATAGCGCGTATCGATGATAGCGACGCCGGCCTGCGTGACGACCTGCCAATCGGCGCCGTTGTCGAGGATTTCGCCGTTCAGCAGCGGCCCGTGGAAGCGCCCGCCCGTGATCGGGATGATGCGCCGGCGCCCCAGCGCCGTCGTTTGCCCCAGTTCCCAGGGCGACTGGCCAAGCGCGACCTCGAACCTTGCCATCAGTTCGAGGCGTGGAGCGGCGGGCTCCATGTTCAGACCCCGTGCAGGCCGGTGGTCGATCCCAGATTGAGGTCATAGGCGCTCATATGCTGGCCGTTCAGCATCGCCCAGACCGTCGTCGCGCCCGTCGAAGTGTTCTGCCAGACGATGTCGGACGCGCCCGTGCCCCAGTAGTCGCCGGTCGCGACGAGTTGGGCGCCGGCGACAACGCCGAAGTCGGCCTTGCCGGCGACGAGGCCGTTCCCCATCAGCCATTCCTGTACGTCGTTGGTGGAATTGTTGCGCCACAGCAGGTCGGTCGTGTTGTCGCCGTTGAAATCGCCGGCGCCGAGATAGGTCCAGCCCGAGAGATTGCCGAGGAAATTGCTGCCGGTGTGGTAGCCTTTGCTCATCGTCCAGTCCCAGACCGCGCCGTTAGCCCGCTGCAACAGTAGATCGGACGTCCCGTCGGCGTTGAAATCGCCGGCGCCGAGAAAGCTCCAACCGGCCTTCTGCCCGAGATAAATGTCGCTGTAGTGCTGACCACCGACCAACAACCATTCCCAGATGTCGCCGCTGGCCGCGTTCTGCCAGACGATCTCGCTGACGCCGTTGCCGGCGAAATTGCCCGTCGTCGCGCGCCAGCCCGCAAGGCCGCCGTAGTGAATGGCCGAACTTGTTTGCCCGTTGCTCATCAGCCATGACCAAACGTCGCCGTTGGCGGCGTTCTGCCAGAGAAGATCGGTGGTCGCGTCGCGGTTGAAATCGGCGGTGGCGATGACAGAGTAGCCAGTCGGCGCGCCCAGGGAGACGACGCCGATTTTGGCCCCGTTGGCGAATTGCCATTCGCTGGTCGCGCCCGTCGCGGTGTTCTGCCAGATCAGGTCGCTCGTGCCTTTGCCCTCGAAATCGTCGGTCTGCGCGCTACGCTGGAACCCGATCCCGTTGAGTTCGCGCAAGTCCACCTGGCCGAAATCGTTGGCGGCGCCCAGGCTGCCCTGCATATTGTTGGCGTCGTTGGCGCTTCCCAGCGCCCAATCCCCGGCGTCGCCGTTGGTCGCGTCGAAATTGGCGAGGTGGGCGACGCCGCCGTCGAGCGAGAAATAGGCCGGCGAACCGGACGCGCTCGATTGCAAATGGCCGGGCGCGGAATAGCGCAACAGATCGAGGATAGTGTCAGCGCCGCCTTGACCGAGGCCCGCGACGCGCCCCATCGCGTGGGTGATTTCATGCAGTGCGACGCCGATAAAATCCCACTGCTGACCGACACCGCGCTGAAACGGGTTGAAATCGTAAACGATCCCGCCGCCGCCATTGGGCTGAAAGCCGACCGAGCCGTCGCTGGCGGCGGCGTTGCCGGCGATGAACCCGAGCGCCTTCTCCTGCGCCGAAGCCAAGTCGATCAAGGTCGCGCTGATGGCGGACGGAAAATTGGCCAGCGCCGTGCGCTGATCCAAGGATGTCGCCTTGGAGCCGTACAGACTTTCGAACGACGACATGCCCATCAATTGGTCGTCGTTGTAGCCGCCCTCGGCGCCGGAAGAGACCGGGGTCGACTGCCCGTTCTGGGTGATCTCGCCGTATCCCACCTGGATGTTGAGGGTGATTGGACTGGCGACGAGGTGATCGAGATAGGCGGCCGCAACGGCAAGCGCCTGGATCATGCCGCTCGGCAGCGAACTCGTCGCCTGATCGTATGTAAAATTGATCTGCATCCGCAGAACCTTCTCTGATTCGTTGCGCAATCCCTCGCGCGCAACCTTGTCCGTATAGAGGCGTTTGCGCTTGGGCTGGCGGGACATTATATCGGGAACATCCAAAACAAATCGCTTACGCCGGGTGGTTTCGGCGAGTGAGCCAGGAGCCGATATGATTGACGTGACTTTCCCCGACGGCGCCACGCGCGCCTATGAAGCCGGCGTCACGGGCGCCGAAATCGCCAAATCGATTTCCCCTTCGCTCGCCAAGCGCACAGTCGCGATGGCGGTGGACGGCGCGTTGGCCGATCTCGCCGACCCGATCGAGCGCAGCGTTCGCCTGGAATTCGTCTCGCGCGACGATCCGCGCGCGCTGGAGCTGATCCGCCATGACGCGGCGCATGTGCTGGCCGAGGCGGTGCAGAGCCTTTGGCCGGGCACGCAGGTCACCATCGGCCCGGTGATCGAGAACGGCTTCTATTACGACTTCTTCCGCAACGAGCCGTTCACCCCCGAGGACTTCCCCGTCATCGAGAAGCGGATGCGCGAAATCATCGCGCGGGACAAGCCGTTCGTCAAACAAAGCGTGTCGCGCGAGGCGGCCAAGGATCTGTTCGAGAAAAAGGGCGAGGCGTTCAAGGTCGAACTGCTCGACGCGATCCCGGCGGATCAGGACATCAAGCTCTACAGTCAGGGCGATTGGTTGGACCTCTGCCGCGGGCCGCACATGACCTCGACCGGCAAGATCGGCGACGCCTTCAAGCTGATGAAGGTCGCCGGCGCCTATTGGCGCGGCGATTCCAACCGCCCGATGCTGTCGCGCATCTACGCCACCGCCTTCAACAAGAGGGAAGAGCTGGACGCCTATCTGAAACAGCTCGAAGAGGCGGAGAAGCGCGATCACCGCCGTCTGGCGCGCGAAATGGATCTGTTCCATTTCCAGGAGGAGGGGCCGGGCACGGTGTTCTGGCACCCCAAGGGCTGGGCTTTGTTCCAGATTCTGATCGCCTATATGCGGCGGCGGTTGGCGGCGGATTATAAGGAAGTGAGCGCGCCGCAGGTGCTCGACAAACATCTGTGGGAAATTTCCGGCCACTGGGGCTGGTATCGCGAAAACATGTTCATGGCGCGCGCCGCGGGCGATGACGCGGAGAAAGAGGACGAGCGCATTTATGCGCTGAAGCCCATGAACTGCCCCGGCCATATTATGATCTTCAAGAACGGCCTGCGCTCCTATCGCGAACTGCCGTTGCACCTGGCCGAATTCGGCGTCGTCCACCGCTACGAGCCCTCGGGCGCGCTGCACGGCGTGATGCGGGTGCGCGCCTTCACGCAGGATGACGCACATGTGTTCTGCACCGAGGATCAACTCGCGTCCGAGTGTCACAAGATCAACGAACTGATCCTCAGCGTCTATCAGGATTTCGGCTTCGACAGAATCGTGGTCAAACTCTCGACGCGGCCGGAAAAGCGGGTCGGCGCGGATGCGTTGTGGGATCACGCGGAGGGCGTCATGCTGCGCGTGCTGGAAGAGATCAAGGCCAGGCACGGCGACATTGTCACCACCGCGATCAATCCGGGCGAGGGCGCGTTCTACGGGCCGAAGTTCGAGTATGTGCTGCGCGACGCGATCGGTCGCGATTGGCAATGCGGCACGACGCAGGTCGATTTCAACTTGCCCGAGCGGTTCGGCGCCTTCTACATCGCGCCCGATTCCTCCAAGACGACGCCGGTCATGGTGCATCGCGCGATCTGCGGCTCGATGGAGCGCTTCACCGGCATCCTGATCGAGAATTACGCCGGCCATTTCCCGCTCTGGTTGGCGCCGGTGCAGATCGTCGTCTGCACGATCACGCAGGAAGGCGACGACTATGCGATGGAGTTCGTCTCGGCGGCGCGCAAGGCGGGACTGCGGGTGGAGGTCGATCTGACCAACGAGAAGATCAGCTATAAGGTGCGCGAGCACTCGCTGACCAAGACGCCGGTGATTGTCGCGCTCGGCAAACGAGAGGCGGCGGAGCGCACGGTCTCGGTGCGCCGGCTCGGCTCCAACGCGCAAGTTTCGTTGGGGCTGGAAGAGGCGATCGCCGCCTTTGCCGAGGAAGCGACGCCGCCGGATTTGAAGCGCGCCGCGCTCTAGCCATGTGAAGGGGACTGCGGATGCAGATCACGCTCAACGATGGCCACGCCATCCCGCAACTGGGCCTGGGCCTGTGGAAGACTGCGGCCGAAGACGCCGCCAATATCGTCGGCGCCGCGATTCAAACCGGCTATCGCCATCTCGACACCGCGTCGATGTATGGCAACGAGGCGGGCGTCGGGCAGGGTCTGGCGGCCTCGGGCGCGCCGCGCGCCGAAGTTTTCGTCACAACCAAGGTCTGGAACGACGCGCAGGGCTACGACTCGACCCTGAGCGCGGCGCGCGCGAGCCTGTCGCGGCTCAAGCTCGACTATGTCGATCTCTATCTCGTGCATTGGCCGGCGCCGCGACTTGATCGTTATGTCGAGACCTGGCGCGCGTTGATCGCGCTGCGCAAGCAGGGTCTGGCGAAGTCAATCGGCGTCTGCAACTTCTGCGCCGATCATCTCGAACGCATCATCGCCGAAACCGGAGTGACGCCCGCCGTCAACCAGATCGAACTGCACCCCCGCTTTCAGCAACGCGCGTTGCGCGAGCTTCACGCACGCTACGGGATCGCGACCGAGTCCTGGGCGCCGCTCGGGCGCGCCCGGGCGCTGGATGATCCAACTATTCTTGGGCTCGCGGCCAAACACGCCCGCTCGCCGGCGCAAGTCATCATCCGCTGGCACCTCGACGAGGGGTTGATCGCGATCCCGAAGACCGCGCGGCGGGAGCGACTGGCGGAGAATTTCGATGTGTTCGGCTTCACGCTCGATCGCCAAGACCGCACCGCCATCGCCGGGCTCGACCGTGCGGACGGCCGCGTCGGCCCCGATCCGATGACGGCCGCGTTCTGACGATGGAAGTCGTGTTCGATATCGGCAATGTGTTGCTGCGCTGGGACCCGCGCAACCTGTTCGCCGCCGTGTTCGAGGATGCTGCGACGATGGAGCGCTTTCTGGCGGACGCGCTCGCGATGTCGTTCATCACGCAGACCGATGTCGCGCCCCGGTTCTCCGATCTGATTGAGGCGCGAGCGCTTGCCTACCCGGAATTCGCGCGCGAACTGCGCCTGTTCGATGCGCGATGGCTGGAGACGCTTGGCGGACCCATCGAGGAAAATGTCGCGTTGCTGCGACGAATAAGGACGCGGGGAGGGCGTGCGCATGCGCTCAGCAATTTCGCGCATGAGAAATTCACCCTCGCGGCGGCGGCCTATCCCTTTTTGCGCGAGTTCGATGTCGCGGTGATTTCGGGCCAAGTGGGCGTCGCCAAGCCTGACGACCGCATCTATGAAATCTTGCGCGCGCGCACGGGCGAAAGCGAGCTGCTGTTCGTCGACGATTCCGAGCGCAACGTCGAGGCCGCGCGGGCCTGCGGCATCGAGGCGATCCATTATGCGCCCGGCGTCGATTTGGCGCGCGAGTTTGCGCGGCGCGGGTTGCTCTAGGCGCTCCGCCCCGCGCATTCCTCGCACAGGCCCGCCACCTCGATCACGCGGCCCTTGGCGACGAAGCCTGCGGAAAGCGCGGCCCGATCGATCGCCGCGCCGACGCTCTCGTCCTCGATCTCGACGCTGCGCCCGCAGGTCTGACAACTCAACAAGACCCCGCGATGGTCGTGATCGAGATGCGCGCAGGGCGCGAACACATTCCGGCTCTCGATCCGGTGCAGGAAGCCGTGCTCGATCAGGAAGTCGAGCGCCCGGTACACCGTCGGCGGCGCGATTGACTTGTTCTCGCGCCGAGCCAGCGCCTCGATGATGGCGTAGGCGCCGAGCGGCGCGCTGTGCTCGGCGATGACGGCGACCACGCCCGCGCGCGGGCCGGTGAGTTGCAGGCCACGCCGCGCGCAAGCCTGCCGGACCTGTTCGGCCCAATCAGGCGTAGCGGGATGGGAATGTGCGTGCATGGCTCCTCTTAACATGATGCGGGCCGAAGGTCTTGCCGATGCGGATGTTATAACATAACATCGGGGCGATCCATGAGGCCCGCTATGAAATTGCTCGCCCTCGCCTTTGTGCTCACCACCTCCGCTGCTTCGGCCGCGCCGCTTCGCGTCGTCGCGGCCGAGAATTTCTATGGCGACCTCGCGCGCCAGATCGGCGGCGATCATGTCGCGGTCGTGTCGATCCTGACCAACCCCGATCAGGACCCGCACCTGTTCGAGGCGAGCCCGCAGACGGCGCGGGCCGTCGCGGGGGCGCAAGTCGCCATCGCCAACGGCGCCGACTACGACCCGTGGATGCAGAAACTGCTCGCCGCCTCGCCATCGCCCGCGCGCAAGGAGATCGACGTTGGCGCGCTGGTCGGCGTGAAGCCGGGCGACAATCCGCATCTGTGGTACGGCCCGCAGAACATGAAGGTGGCGGCGCAGGCTCTGGCCGAGGCGCTGGCGGCGGTCGATCCGGCGCACGCCGCCGATTATCGCGCCGGCGAAGCGCAGTTTCTGGCGTCTATGAAGACGCTCGAAGCTGAACTCGCCGTCATGCGCCAGCGCTAGAAGGGCGCCGCGGTCGCGGCTTCAGAGCCGGTGTTCGGCTATGCGACGGCGGCGGCG
>JANYIH010000145.1 GCA_025358745.1 Hyphomicrobiales bacterium
CCCCCTTCGGCAACCCCTCATCAATACAAGCCCAACTTGGCGCGGACCCGGTCCAGATCGTGCCGACCGGCTTGCCGAGTTCGGGGTCGTCGAGCGAGCCGACGCGCACGATCACGAAATCGGGGCGCGGCTCGGCCTCGCTGAAGACCTGCGTTCCGCACGAAGGGCAGAAGCTGCGAAACATGCGCGCGCCGCTGTCGGCGATGGACTCGTACACCGCGCGCTCGCCGGTCGTGGTCAGCGCGGCCTTGGGAAACATCGCATTCGCCGTGCCCGTGCCGGCGCCGAGATATTGGCACACGCGACACCAGCAGATGCGCGCCACGATCGGCTTGTCGGCCGCGATTTCGTAGCGCAACCGCCCGCACAGACATCCGCCGAGAATCGTCATCGAAACCTCTCCGCTCAAACATCGCGACAGTAGCGCAACAGACGGCCGACCGCTATCGTGGCGCGATGCAACAGCGCTTTCTGTCCTGCCTCGACCCCCAGGGCTTTCATAAGCTGGCCTATCGCGAATGGTCGGGGCCGGCGGGCGCGCCGACGCTGATCTGCGTGCACGGACTGACCCGCAACGGGCGCGATTTCGACGTGATCGCGCGCGCTTTGTGCGACCGCTACCGCGTCATCTGCCCCGACATGCCGGGCCGGGGTTTGAGCGACAACCGGCCCGATCCCGCGCAATATAATTATGCGCTCTATCTCGGCGATCTTGCCGCGCTGATCGCCCGGCTCGACGTGCAAAGTCTCGACTGGCTCGGCACGTCGATGGGCGGGCTGATCGGCATGATGATGGCGGCGACGCCGGGAACGCCGATCCGCCGCCTCGTGATCAACGACATCGGCGCGTTGGTGGCGAAAGCCGGGCTGGAGCGGATCGCCAGCTATGTCGGCCTCGATCCGAAATTCGACACGCTCGACGCGCTCGCCGACGCGATGGCGGCCAATTTCGTCGGCTCCGACCAACTCGCGCGCGCAGCGATCATGAAGCTCGCCGAAGGGGCCTCGCGAAAGCTGCCCGATGGGCGTTATGGGCTGGCCTACGATCCGCGCATCGGCGATGCGTTCAAGGCCGGTCCGGTGCAGGACGTCGATCTGTTCCCGGTCTGGGACCGCATCGCCTGCCCGACGCTGGTGTTGCGCGGCGCCGTTTCCGACCTGCTCTCCCCGCAAACCGCGCAGGCGATGACGCAGCGCGGGCCCAGGGCGAAGCTGGTCGAATTTCCCGGCGTCGGCCATGCGCCGTGGCTGGCGAGCCAGGACCAGATCGCGCCGGTGCGCGATTTTCTCGCGGCTTGAGCCATGACCCCGGTCGGCGCCAAGGTCGCCTTTGCGCTGGGCGCACTCGCCCTGGCGATTATCGCCTTGTTCGCGCTGGAGCGGGTGGGGGCGCCCGATGCCCTGGTCGCGGCGCTCGGGCCGATCGCCGCCTTGATCGGCGTGGCGGGGCTGGGCGTGTTGACCCGGGCGCGCACCCTGCTTGACTATCTCTCCGCGCGACGCGCGACGCCGCCGTTCTACGCGGGGTTGGCGCTGGCGGCCGTCATCGGCGGCTTCGCGCTCGCCTTCGCCGGCGCCGCCGAGGACGCCACGGACCTGCCGTGGCGCGGCGTCGGCGGCGGAATCGTTTTCGCGGCTTTGGCCGTCGCCCCGCGCTGGCGCGGCCGTCAGGCGAGCACGGTGGCGGACGTGTTCGCGACCCGATTTCCCTCCCCCTTCACGCGCGTCGCTTTCGCCCTCATTCTGTGCGCCTGCGGTTGGGGGCTGGCGACGTCGGGGCTCGGCTACGCCGCGTTGAGCCTGCGCGATTCGCTGGGCGTCGGCGAGAATGCCGCGCTGGCGCTCAGCGCAGTCGCGCTGGTGCTGTCGCTGGCGCCGGGGGGATTGCGCAGTCTGGTGTGGACGGACGCGGCGAGCGGCGCGACGGGGTTGCTGGTGATCGGGCTGTTGCTGGCGCTGTCGGCGCAATCGGGCCTCGACGTCCAGTTCGAAAACGTGGGCGCGGCGCTTGCGGTATGGCCGGCGGCGCCGCTGGTGCAGGAGGTCGCCGCGGCGGCGGCGGCGGCGAGCCTGTTCGCTTTCGTTCATCCCGCGCTGTCGGTCGCGAGCGCGGCGGCGGCGCGGCGAGCGGGACTGACGGCGCTGATCGCGCTCGGCCTCGGCGGCGCGGCGGCGGCC
>JANYIH010000180.1 GCA_025358745.1 Hyphomicrobiales bacterium
GGCCGCCGCCGACAGCGCGCCCTGAATGACCGCGATCTTGTTGGACTTGCCCTCGCAGGCCTTCACGACCGCTTCGGTCTGCTTCTCGCCGATCTCGACCCAGTTGGCGCCGACGAAGGCCGAAGAGCGATAGGCCGAGCCCATGTTGATCTGGATGACGTAGATGCCTTCCTTCTCCGCGCGTTGCAGCAATTTGGCGTAGGTCTGCACGTCGGGGTTATGGATCACCATCACCGCCGGTTTCTCGGAGATCAGCGAAGTGACGGCCTGCGCGCCGGCGTTGGTGTTCCAGTTGGGATCGCGGATCTCGAACTTGACGCCATAGGGCTCAAGCTCTTTCTTCAGGCCGGCCCACCAGCCCTCGGTCAGATCGAAATTCATCGCCACCGGCACATAGGCGACCACCTTGCCCGCGAGCGCCTCGCGAAAGCCCGATTGAAACGGCTCGTCGAGCCCCTTCTGCGCCAGCGCGGGCGCGCAGGCGAGCGTCAGCGCGGTCAGGCCCGCCGCGGTCCATTTGGTCATATTCAGCATCAACTAGGCTCCCTTTCAGATGTCGCCCTGCTGGGCGGTTTCCTCGTTGCGCGGATTGAGGAACGAATCGGTGATCACCGCCCCCAGCAGCACCACGCCCTTGATGAGATTCTGCTGCGAATAGGTGAGATCCATGATCGTCATCCCGTTCAGCATGGTGCCGATCAGCAAGGTGCCGATCACGACATTGACGACGCCGCCGCGTCCCCCCGACAGGCCGATGCCGCCGAGCACGACGACGAGAATGACGTCGTAGATCATGGTCGAATTGAAGATACGGGTCGGCATCGAATTGACCGACGCCGCCAGCACCAGCCCCGCGAAGCACCCGATCAAGGCCGCCAGCACATATTGCAGCACGACGATCGGTCGGGAGGGAATGCCGGTCACCCGCGCCGCGAAGGGGTTGTCGCCAATCGCGTAGACATAGGCGCCCCAGCGCGTCAGCTGCAGGAAGATCGCGACGACGACGCAGGCGAGCGCGAACATGACGATGGAGACGGGCAAGCCCAGAATGGTCCCCTGCCCGAGCTTCTCGAAACCCTTCATGCCCTCGCTCCACTGGACGACGTCCAGTTGGAACAGCGCGGCCTGACCAAGTCCGGCGAGGAACAGACCCGTCGCCAGCGTGGCGAACAACGAAGGCACGTCGGCATAGGCGATCAGCCAGCCATTGACGAGGCCGAACGCCAGCGCCAGCGCCAGCGCGGCGCCGATCGAGGCGGGCAGCGAATGGCCATCCTGCACCATTTGCAACACGAGGCCCGGCGGCACCGCAAGCGCGGCGATCAGCGAAATGTCGATGCCGCGCCCGATCACCACGATCGCCATGGCGAGGCCGAGAATGCCCAGCACCGCCACGTTCTGCAGCAGCGTCAGCATGTTTTGCGGTGAGAGAAACCCTTTCAGGAAAATCGACAGGGTCGCGAACAGCGCCGCGAAAATCGCGAACACGATTTCCTGCTGTCCGAATTTGAAGCGCGACCGCCCGCCACGTACGGCGACGTTGCTCATGGGGCGCGGCCGCTGATAGCCAATGCATCCTCCCCGGCGCTCGCGCGCGCATCGTCCCGATCCGAGACAACGCTCGCGCGCGCGTTCGACCGGCTCGGCGCCATAATGAACGCCGCCGCGCCGCACGTAAAGCGCGAATTCCGAATTCGACGGCGCTTGACCCGACCGCTCATCGGGCCGAACTTCGCGCGGCATCAGGGAGGTTCACGTCCATGGCGGTCGGTCACACCGAGCAACAACGCGCGGCGCTGAACGCCGAGGCGCAGTCGCGGCTCGACGCGACGCCGAGCGTCGGCGCCTTCCTGCGCGCCGGATTGTCGCGCGATCCCTCCGTGGCCGCGCTGACCTACCTGCGCACCGCGCAAGATCCCGATCCCGTCGTCACGCGCGCCGACGCGTTTCTCGGCCTGATGCACGCGATCGCGCGCTGGCTGCGGCGCAACGAAATCGGGCGCGCCGACGTCGTCGCGCTGCTGACCCCCAATTGCCCGTCCACGACGCTCGCTTTTTTCAGCCTGCTGTGCAGCGCGAAGGCGCAGCCGTTGAACCTGCTGCTTTCGCGCGAGGCGATCCTCGCCCAGATCAACGCCGCGAAAGCAAAACTGCTGCTCGTTCCCCCGCCCGGCGCGCCCGGCGGTCTCTACGAAAAAGTCGCCGGCCTCGAACATGAGGCGCCAAGCCTGCAACGCATCGTCGTCATGCCGCTCGACGGACACGTCGCTTTCGACGACGAAACGCTCGCGCCGGAGGAGGGCGACGGCGTGGACGCCGTCGATCCGAACGCGGTTTGCGTTCTGATGTCGACCGGCGGTACGACGGGGACCCCGAAGATCGTGCCGCTGACCCACCGCAACGTGCTGGCCTCGGCGATCGGCTCGATGCTGTACTATGGCTTGCGGCCGGACGACCGCAATCTGCTGGCGCTGCCGCTGTTCCATGTCGGGGGCGCCTTCTGCGGCTCGCTGGCGATGCTGGGCGCGGGCGCCGGGCTCGTCATCCCCACCGCCGGCTCGATCCGCAATCCCGAGGTGGTCGCCCATTACTGGCGCATCGTCGAGCGCATGCGCGTCACGCTGGCCGGTCTGACGCCCACGGGCCTCGCCGCCGTCGCCGCCGCGCCGCTCGGCGGCGCCGATATTTCGAGCCTGCGCGCCTTCGTCACCGGCGCGGCCGTCTGTCCGCCGGAGATCGAACGCCGCTTTCTCGAAGTCTGGCCGGGAGATTGTGTGCGCCAGCTCTACGGCATGACCGAATTCGCCGGCGCGGCGGCGCAGACCCCGCACGACCGCACGCAGCCCCCCGGCGCCGTCGGCGTCGCGCTGCCATTGGCCGAACTTGCCGTGCTGGCGGGGGGCGAAATACGCCACAGGGAAACGCCGAGCGGCGAAATCTTGATGCGCGGCCCGCAGATGTTTGGCGGCTATCTCGATCCCGCCCAGGCGGGCGCGAGCTTCCACGAGGGTTGGCTGCGCAGCGGCGATCTCGGCCGCATCGGCGCGGACGGCGAAGTCTACGTCACCGGCCGGGCCAAGGACCTCATCATACGAGGCGGCCACAATATCGATCCCGCCGCCATCGAGGACGTCGCGCTCGCTTTTCCCGGCGTCGGCCTGGCCGCCGCCGTCGGCCGGCCGGACGCCTATGCCGGGGAGACGCCCATGCTGTTCGTTTCTCCAACCCCCGGCGCCGCGCTCGACGCCGCCGCGCTCGGCCAATTCGTGGCGGAGCGCGGGCTCGAAGGGCCGGCGCGGCCGCGCGCGGTCGTCGTCCTCACGGAAATGCCGATGACGCCGGTCGGCAAGATTTTCAAGCCGCGCCTGCGCGAACTCGCCGCCGAGGCGGCCGCGCGCGAGGCGCTGCAAGCCGCCCTGGGCGCCGCGCCGTTCACGGTGCGCGCGACGCATGAGCCGCAGGGCCTGTTCCTGCGCGCCACGGCGCCGGCGGCTTGGCTCGACGCGGCGCGCGCCGAGCTTGGCAAGTTCCCGGTCGGCTTCGAGGTGAGCGCGGAATGATACAGATTTCGGTTGATTGCCTAGGTATCGTCTTTGCGAGCGAAGCGAAGCAATCTACGCCTCCGACAGTCTGAGGTAGAGAATTCTCATACGCGCACGGGCGTGTAGCTTCGCATCTTGCCGGGATTGAGCAGGCCGAACGGATCGACCTGCGCCTTGAAGCCGATCTGGTCCGCGTCGGCGCGTTTGTGCCGACTGGCGTCCTCCCGCGTGAACGCATGCGGATTGGCGACCAGCACGCCGTGCTTCTCATAGATCTCGACGATCTCGAACAGGCGTTCGCGGGTGGTGAAGCGCACGACGGGCAGCGCGCTCGCCGTCACCCGGCCGCCCAAGCGGATGAACTCCAGATGACGCCACACCTCATCGCCAAACAGCGCGACCATTTCGGCGACGCTTTCCAGCACCCTTTCGGCTGGAAACAGGCATTGCTGATAACTCGCGTTGCGGTCGGTCTTGAGCGTCTGCAAGGTGGTGTGGTTCCACGAATATTCGTAGATCGGCGTCTCCGACGGGCTCTTGCCTTCGGGGCAGACGCTGGCGAACGGGCCGAAATAGCGCGGTATCGGCCAGGAGATCGGCGCCAGCAGTTTTTTCACCACGCCGTCGGCTAGCGCGACCGCGAGCCCGACCTCGCAGGCGGCGGCGAAATCGTCGAACCCGACCGCGACGTCGATCCATTCCCACAACGGCGCGATTCGATCACGCGCGGCTTTTCCTCCAGCGTGACGATCTGGGCCGCCAGCACGTTGCCGGGCTCGCGCAGGCCGCCCCAGGTGACCGAGCCGACGCCACCCGAACCGCCGGCGACGAAACCGCCGATGGTGGCGCTGCGCTTGGTTGAGGGATGCATCCTCAGTTCCTGCCCACCCGGCCGCAGCAGTTCGTCGACAAGGTGCATCCGCGCGCCGGGCTGCACCCGCATCAGACCTGAGCGGACCCATTCGATCGCGGTCATTTCGCTCATGTCGAGCACGACGCCGCCTTGCAGCGGCACGCATTGTCCGCAATTGCCGGCGCCGGCGCCGCGCGGCGTCAGCGGCACGCGCAGGCCGCAGCGACGCGCGTCACGTCGGCCTTGTTGCGCGGAATCGCCCCCAATTCGCCGAGCTTGCCGCCGAGATCGCGCGCCAAGGCCTGCGAATACCAGAAATAATCGCGAGAGCGACGGCGCAGCAGCGAGGGCTCGACGGTGTGGGGGATATCGCCGAGTTCGTCGATCAACGCGGCGCTTCGGCTCATCGGGGAACCTCGCCCTCGCCCTGCGCCTGCAACAACGCGAGCAGGCGATTGCGCATGATCATGCCCGGCCGGTCGGACGGCATGTGCATTTCGATCTTCCGGCTCATGTCGACGATCGCGTCGGGATCGGTCGCCTCCAGCATGTCGCGATCCTCCTCGATGATCGCCTTGTCCCAGGCGATCAATTCGGCGGCGGAGCAATCAGCCTCGCGGTCGTTACGGTAGAGGATTTGCACGAGCTGGATCGCGCCGTCGTCGATCGGGGTGGCGCAATTGAAGATCACGTGCCGCAGGCCGGAGGGATAGGTCATGTCCATAGTGCGGCAGAACGGCAGATACCAGT
>JANYIH010000190.1 GCA_025358745.1 Hyphomicrobiales bacterium
CCATGCTCTTCTGGGCCCTGTTGGCCTCCGGGCAGATCGTCATGCGCAAGGTCGATGGTTGGAACAGCCTCTCCGACAAGCCCTCCGATCAAATCATTGACCTCGCCGCATGATCCGATAATCTCAAATCGCTGGAGATCGCCTCAGGCCAATTTCAACACCGATTGCTACGGCACCCAGAACGCCACTCATTGATCGCGGAAATCTGTTCAGACGACCGGAGCCAGCTCTGTCATCGTAGCAGTGTTACCGCCCCTTTCATTGTTTGCAATCAGTAGGTCGCGGCTTCGATTCCTGCAACCAGCGCCAAGAAAATCAGAAGCTTAGCGAAAACCATATTGGACGCTATTCACTTTCCGACGCGGATTTGGCGGAGTGGGATGTGATTTTTCGCCGAAGCGGGCCCCCCCAATCCGAGTGGCGTAGCTTGTTGAAAAAGCGCAAGCGCCAGATGGCCGGGCGCGGAAAGATCGGCCAGTTGCAAGCCCGCCTCATTTTCAATCCCCGACGCCTCTCTTCCCTTCCGAGGCCAGCTCCCGCGAATTCGTCGAGATCAACTGCTTCAGTTGTCTGGTGCATTGAATGCGGTCGAACCGGGCCAGCGCGACCTGACGAGCGTTCGCTCGCAGTCGATCGTATTTGCTGCGACGCGACAGAACGTCCACGACCCTATCTGACAGCGCCGCCACGTCAAAGAACGGCGTCAGCACTCCCGTCTCCGACGTAATCACCTCTCGCACCGGCGCCGTGTCGGAGGCGACGATGGCGCACCCGGCGCTCATGGCCTCCAAACATGACCACGACAATACGAACGGATAGGTCAGATAGACATGCGCCGTCGAAACCTTCAAAGCCGCCAAATACGTCTCGCGAGGCACCCGGCCGAGAAAATGGACGCGCGACATATCCAGACCCATCTCATTCTCTTGCAAGTATATGTTTTTCCAGGTCGTTCCCTGCGGCGGCGGCGGGCCGTAGGAGGTCTCGTCGCCGCCGATGATCAGGGCCTGAGCGTCGGGGCGGCGGCTAAGGATCTGCGGCAGCGCGCGCATGAACATGTGATAGCCGCGCGGCTGTTCGAGGTTCCTCGCCACGAAGGTTACGACTTCATCCGCTTTCCGCAAAATGCGGCCGTTTGAAAGCTTGAGGCTTGCGGAAGCGTCCGGCTTGGCCGCCTCGACATCGATTCCTTCATGAACGACCCGGATCTTCCCGCGGTATTCCTCGGGGTAGGTTGAGCGCTGCCATTTCGTGGGCGAAACGCCGATGTCGGCGTCGGCGAGCGCGATGAGCGTACTTGCGTTGCGGCATTGTAGAGCGACAATGGCGTCAGCTCCGCGAATGGGGCCTTCAGGGTCAAAGTTTACGTCCTGACCCACAGCACGGAAAAAAAACTCGCAATAGATGACGATTCTCGCCTGGGGAAAGATGGCCCGCAACGGGAGATTCTCGCCCCAACCGCAATGCGCCACCACGACATCGGGAACAAACCCGTCGGCCGCGAAAGACGCGGCCGTCAGCATCACCTGCTCCGCGCGTCGACATTCCAACTCGAAATGACGCGCGAACGGGTGCGCCTCAGGAAGGTGACCCACGGGCGCCTGATAACGTCGCGTTTCGACTTTGGCCAAACCCGGGGCCGTCGATGCCCCGATCGCCTTTACGACGTGCTTGCCCTCGTCCGCCAGATCGGCGGCGAGGTGAGTGAATTGCGCGGGAAAGTTGTTATGAACGAAAAGATAGTTCATTCCGGCCTTGGGTGCGCGCAGGCGCCGCGAATAGCCGCGGCCCCGCTTCCGGGGGACATTGTGTGCGGGGCCCGCATCGCGGGCCCCGGGACCTTGCTACGAGAAATGGACGGTGGCGGAGCCGTGCAGCACGTCGAC
This sequence comes from Hyphomicrobiales bacterium, assembly GCA_025358745.1. GTDB lineage: Bacteria > Pseudomonadota > Alphaproteobacteria > Rhizobiales > Beijerinckiaceae > Roseiarcus. Next base: position 1,887 of record JANYIH010000190.1, read on the forward strand.
CGTTGTGCTGCTGGCGCCGTGGCCATAATTGTAAACATCGTATTGTCCGTGTTTGCTCTGGTTCACGGTCTGGCCTTGCGAGTTGATATAGATCTGCGTCTTACCTGCGCTGAAGCCATTGATAGTATCGTCGCCGCCGGTCGCCACATTGATTGTTTCGGCGCCCGACCCGCTGTTGACAAGATCGCGCGAACCCTTTCCTCCCAGATTGAGAGTGTCGGAGCCGGAGCCGCCGACCAGAGTGGTATGGCCGCCCGCGGCGTTCAAGACGTTGTGGCCCGAGTACACGGCCAAGGTGTCGTTCCCGGACCCAGCGTTCAGCGTGTCATAGACATTGCTGAAAAGACCCCCGATCAGAAGATTGTTCCCGCTCTGAACCGAGAGCGTCTGATGGATCGAGAGGGTGTCCTGATATCCGGCTATCAACGTGTCGGATCTGGAGCCCTGATCATATATGCTGACAGAATCGCCATCGCCCGCCACGATGACGTGACCGCCGCCCGATCCGTGCAAAGTGTCATGGTCATGGTCATGGTCATGGTCATGGCCGTCGTCGTCGCGACCCGAGCCGCGACGCCCCTCGTCGCCGCCGCGCCCCCTGCCGCCCCCGGCGCTGCTTAATGTGTCGGCGCCGCCCCCTGCGAGATCGTGGCGGCGGTCTTCATGGCGATCGCGATCGCGATCGTGTTCGTGATCGTGATCGTGATCCGAGTGGAACGCGAACCTGATTGTGTCCTGCACGTTTGAACCTGTCTCGATGAAGAGCCCGATGGAGTCCGGCAGCGAAAGGGTCTCCATTCCCGTTCCGTTGTTGACGTCGACGGGAAGCCTATGGTTTCCAGTCGGGTACATTTTCGACTCTATCAGGGCGGTGTCGAGCGCGCTGACGACGCCCCCCGAAAGATGGAGGTTGGCGATGAGTTGTTCGAGGGACGCCGCATTTAGGTTGTAAGTCGCCATTTGCAAGTACTCCTGGGTAACCGGCTGCGATCACGCAACCCTACTTTTCGCCGACACGAGGTCGGAAAACCTGCAACCTCTGCTCAGGCGCCAGGGCGTTTGCCCGAGACATCCCAAGCTCGCGGCCGCCTGCCTGAACCATTTCCACGCGCAGACCTACGAGCGCGTCTCTTCCGTGCGGGCCGACAAGTTCGACCGCCCTGCCGCGCTTCTTGACGATCGGCGATCCGACGAACAGCGCCTCGACCGTCAATTCGGCTTGCGGATATCGACCGTTCTCGATGCGAAGGCCCAGACCAAACAGAGCCTGACTTTGGCCGCGGCTTCCCAGAAATGTGCCGGGAGAGGCCCAGGGCGACCATTGCCGTTGGCCCCGGATCGTCGAGAGCACCCGGGCCTGGACGGCCCCCGCGACCACCGTCTAACCTTCCAGTATGGCGGGAATCGCCGGACCGCCTGCCCAATCGCCCTCGCCGATTTCGACGTCTCCGCGCCGCGACACATGCGCGAGCAGACGCAGTCGCTCGCTGGCCTGCGCCGGCGCAATCTCCTCCTTCGCGCCGCTTGAAGTTGCGTCTTCCAGCAACTCCAGCCGCAGGAGCGCATCCAGCGAACCTTTGGGCCGCCGGGCGACGACTTTAAGCTGAATGATCCCCGGGATTTCGGCGACCACCACCAGGCGCGCGCCGGGCCCTGCGAGTTCGGGACGCGCCCTGCCCGGGGGCCAGATCAGCTTGATTTTGTTCGCCGCCTCCGGCCCCAGCACCGGCGTCACAATGGGCCCGTCGTCTCCGGCCTCAGATCTCTCGTAACGCAAGACATGCAGGCCGGGTGTGACATGCAGTTTGCAGTCAACTTGCATCAGTGTTCCCTGAAGCGCTTCGCTGCGAATCATTTCCACGGGAGACTCGTTGGTTAACGATTCAATAGATGCTGTGTAATGTAGATAGCTAACGGTAACAAGTCACACGTTTCGGCATGATCGACAAGGTTTTGCCTACTTCATTAGAAACTGAATATGTTCAGATTGGAACGATTTCCAACAAGATACAGAATCATTTCACAAAGTCGCGTTTGCCCGGCCGATAGGTTGCATATCTGTGCTGCCGCCTTCTTTTATAACATTTCACAGATGTTTATTTTTGTGATCGGGCGCCACGGGTGGCGGACGCCTGAGCCGATCGGCTGAGGAGCTTGGCGGGACAAATCCCGAAAAAGGCGTGCAACGCTATGGGATCGCCGCCAGGTTTCCGGCGCGATTCGATTTAGCAAGCTGCTGAAGAAGTGATACGAATTCCGGTCAATCGCCTCAAGCGGGCGTCCCGCCCGCTCGGGCGCCGCGGTCTTCATCCAGAAACCGCATTACATCTGGCGCCTTCCAACGGCGCCAGCGTTTTCAACGCTTTTGCGAAATTCGGACGCCTTCTGAAGCGGTAATCGCGCCTTGGGGCTAGATCGAAGCGGCCGCTTCGTCTCTCAACGACGGGGGGAGCGGCGCGAGGGGGAGCCTGCCACGTTGCAAGCGCAATCTCCCCGGTCCCCCGGCTTCAGACGAACGACGCCGTTGTCTGCGCGCAAATCCGCGGCGGCGTGGCGTCGTCGAAGCCGCTTGTCATCAACAATCGATAGGTCGCCGCCCACGCCGTGGGCTTCGTTCAGGGCGCAGCTTTGGCGAGCGCCGGCGCGTTCGAACTCAGCCGCGCGCGCAGCGTCCGAAACGAGATCAGCCGATTGGTCTCTTCGTCCCACAGCGCGAATTTCACGCAGCGCAGACTCTGGGGCAGCGTGAGCCGGCCGACGTTGGCGAGTTCGGGGAAGTCGCGCAGCACCTCGCGCAGACGATAGAACGGGATGCGGCTGGCGAGGTGATGGACGTGATGCACGCCGATATTGGCGCTGAACCAGCGCAGCACGACGGGCAGGTCATAGTGCGAGGAGCCATGCAGAGCCGCCTGCGGCAGGCTCCACTCGGCCTCGTGCGCCCATCGCGTGTCTTCGAACTGATGCTGAACATAAAACAGCCAGACCCCGATCGCCGCCGCGAGCAAAAGCACCGGGGCATGGATCATGAAGAAGGCGCCGGGACCGATCCACCAGATCATGAGGCTTGCGACGATGGCGATGGCGGCGTTGTTGGACATGGCCGAAATCCATGGCCGCCATCCCGCGCCGCGCATCAGCCCGAGCGGAATGCGGTGCTGCACGAGAAACAGATAGGCCGGCCCCACCCCGAACATCACGATCGGATGGCGATACAAGCGATAGCCGAGGCGCCTGCTGCGGCTCAACGCGAGATATTCGTTGACGGTGAGCGTATCGATGTCGCCGATGCCCCGCCGCTCGAGATTGCCGGCGCCGGCGTGATGGGCGGAATGGGTCTGCTTCCAATAGTCGTAGGGCGTGAACGTGAAGACGCCGAACACGCGGCCGACCCAATCGTTGATGGCGCGGGTGCGAAAGAACGAGCCATGCCCGCAATCGTGCTGGATCATGAACAGCCGCACCATGAACCCGGCGGCCGGGATCGCCAGCAGCAGGCTGAGTACGTAGCTGACCTGCATCAGCGCCCACATCCCCGCCCAGAGCGCCACGAACGCCCCCAGCGTAATGGCGATTTCCCTGACGCTCGAAGCGACGTTGGGTTCACGGTAGCGGGAGAGAACCCCCGGCAGTCGCTGCGCGTCTGGCAATCCCGAGAGAGAAGGCGCGGTATCGGAACCAAGGATCATAGGCGCTCGCATTCTAGTGTCGCAAAGAAGAATTGCCGTCCGCCGTTAGCGATAAATGACGGCAAGGTGAAGACAGGGAACCAAGACTTTTTATTTGAGGACCGCCTCTTCGCCGTTTATTGCCGCGGAATTGAATTGCCAAACTGCCCGGCAACGCTTTGGCGCATCATGGATTCTGCTTGAATTCCCCCCGGCGTGAAGGCGAACGTGGAACAGCGTGCGATTTTTTTCTGACCCAAGTTTTAAGAATTTCGCGCGGCGACTTTGAACTGCCGACCCTTTGAACTGCCGACCGGCGGCCGTCGCGCCGGAGCGTAGCGGACGCGCCTTTCCGGGAGGTAAAATGCGCACGGTTTATCTCACAACAATATCTCGACCTGCAAGTGTTCACGATCTCGATTCGCGCGATAGTTTCGCCTGCCGGCGCGCTCACCTTGCACCTTGCCAAGTTTCCCCTCCGCGTGTTTCATCGCGGCCCATAAGTCGCTGGAGGAACGCCTTGCCCTACCCCGCCCTTTCGCTCGCCGAAGCGCACCGGCGGCTGACCGCGCCGGGTTCGCCGTTCGAGACGGCCGAGGCGGACATCGGCGGCGAGCGGGGGCGAATTTGGAAGAACGCGCCGGCGACTTTGCGTGACGTGTTCCTGTCGGGCCGGAGCTTTGGCGACAACACGTTTCTGGTCTACGAGGGCGAGCGCGCCACCTTCGAGGCTTTTGCCCGCGCCGCCGTCTGTTTCGCGCGCGAATTGCAAGCTTTTGGGGTCGCCAAAGGCGACCGCGTCGCCATCGCCATGCGCAATACGCCGGAATGGCCGGTCGCCTTTTTCGGAACGATCCTGATCGGCGCGATCGCCGTGCCGATCAACGCCTGGAACACCGGGCCGGAAATGCAATATGTGCTGGAGGATTCCGGCGCGCGCATCGCGGTGGCGGACGCGGAGCGGTTCGAGCGGCTGAAGCCGCTTGTCAGGCAATGCCCTGCTCTGCGCGTCGTGCTGGTGAGCCGCGCCACCGCCCTGCTCGACCATGCCCAGGCCGAGAGTTGGGAGCGTCTGATCGGCCGCACGGGCGACTGGGCCGGCCTGCCGGCGTTCGACCCGCCTGCGGTCGATTTGGCGCCCGACGACGATGCGACGATCTTTTACACCTCCGGCACGACGGGCAAGCCGAAGGGCGCGATCGGCACGCATCGCAATGTCTGCTCGACGCTGTTCGCCAGGCCCTATGGCATGGCGGTGGCGGCGCTGCGGCGCGGCGAAGCGCCGCCCGCGCCCGACCCGCAAGCGCCGCAGAAATCCGCGCTGCTGTCGGTGCCCTTTTTCCATGTCACGGGCTGCATGTCGACGATGATCCCGATGCTCGCCGCCGGCATGAAGCTGGTCGCCATGCGGCGCTGGGACGTGGTCGAAGCGCTGAAGCTGATCGAGCGCGAGCGCATCAACGGCGCCGGCGGCGTGCCGACGATTGCGTGGCAATTGATCGAGCATCCCGATTTCGCCAAATACGACACCTCGTCGCTGGAAGGCTTTTCCTATGGCGGCGCGCCGGCGGCGGCCGATCTCGTGCGGCGGCTTAAAGCCGCCGCGCCCGCCTCGCAGCTCGCCACCGCCTGGGGCATGACGGAAACCTCGGCGCCCTTCACCATCGTGATCGGCGAGGATTACGAGACCCATCCCGCCACCTGCGGCTACGCGCTTCCCGTCGGCGACATGCGCATTGTAGGGGCGAACGGGCAAGACTTGGACCTGGGCGAAGCCGGCGAGCTTTGGGTGCGTGGACCGATGGTCGTCAAGGGTTACTGGAACCAGCCCGAAGCCACCGAGCAGAGTTTTGGCGGCGGCTGGCTGCGCACTGGCGACATCGCCAGGCTCGACGCGGAGGGCTTCTGCTACATCGTCGATCGCGCCAAGGACATGCTGATCCGCGGCGGCGAGAACATTTATTGCGTCGAGGTGGAGAACGCCCTCGCCGCTCACCCCGATGTCGTCGACGCAGCAGTGGTCGGTCGCCCGCATCACGAACTCGGCGAGGAGCCGGTGGCGGTGGTGACGCTGAAGCCGGGTTCGGCGCTGACCGAGGCGACTTTGCGCGCCTTCGCGGCGGAGCGGATCGCGGGGTTCAAGGTCCCGGTGCGGATCATCATGCAAGAAGAGATGCTGCCGCGCAACGCCAATGGCAAGATTTTGAAGCGCGACCTGCGCAAGCTGTTCGTGGGGTGAGGGAAGCTGGTGGTTCAAATCCGAGGCTTTGATTCCCGTCGGCGAAGGTCGTCCACGGGCAGGAGACCTTCTGCGGAAGCCCTGTCAGCCGACGAAATTGGCGGCGCGGTCGATCCGTGTTTATGGAGACGCCATCGCCGGAGACATCGGCGACAGTGAGGCTCGTTCAACCAGAGGAGCCGATGGCGACATCATTCTACGATCTCAGCGTGCCCACCTTCCTGCAGACCCTGGCCGCCGTCGGAGGTTTCCTCGATAGCGCGGCCACGCATTGCGCCGAGATCGGCGCTGACCCGGACGACTTCGTGCACGCGCGGCTCTTCGACGACATGGCGCCGTTCCATTTCCAGATTGAGGCGGCGTGGCACCATTCCGTCTGCGGGCTGGAGGCCGCGAAGACCGGAGTGTTCACGCCGCCCGCCTTGGTCGGACCGGTTCCTTTCGTCGAGTTGCAGGGCATGATCGGCAAGGCGATAGCGGCGCTGGAGGCCTTCAGCCCCGACGAGGTCAACGGCTGGGCAGGCAAAGACCTGGACCTTCAGATCGGACCGCGGAGGCTCGCGCTCACGTCGGAGACTCTGATCCTCTCGTTTTCGCTGCCTAACTTCTATTTCCACGCCGTCACGGCGTACGACATCCTTCGCTCGCGGGGCGTACCGCTTGGCAAGCGCGATTTCGAGGGACCGCTGCGCGCCCGTTCGACCTCGCTCGAAGCGGACCCGTCTAACGCTTCGTGAGAGTCTATAGCTGCCTTTGCCGCCAGCACGACTGCGGGCGCCATCTGTCAGATTTCGACCCCTAAATCGTCTCGACCACATCCTTGCCGCGCAGCATCCGGTAGAACGGGCGCGGCCGCGCGGGGTCCCACGGACCTGGCCCGAGCGCGGCGAGATCGCCCAGCACTGTGCGGGTGATGCGGGGGATGTCGAGCTTCAGCGCCTCGTCGAGCGGGACCCAGACCAGCTCCGTCAATTCGGCTTCCGCGTGGATCACGCCCTCGCCGCGATGGGCGATCCATTGCGCGTCGCCGACGAAGAACCGCGCGTCGAACCGGCGCGTCCGGCCCGGCGGCGTGATCGCGCGGGCGAGCAGATCGAGCCCCTCCAGCGTCGGAAACACCCCGGTTTCAGCGAAGCGCGCCCACACGCCGTCGGGCGGCTCGGGCGGCGCGCCGCAATCGGTGACGCCGAGCGCAAGGCCGGTCTCCTCGAACGTCTCGCGGATGGCCGCCAAGGCGAGGGCGCGCGCGTAGTCCTGCGAGCGACGGCGGGTGTGAACCAGCAGTTTCGCCGCGACCCGCTCGTCGAGCGGGCCGGCGATCGCCATTTTCTCGTCCGCAGAATCGACCGCGCCGCCGGGAAAGACGAACTTGCCCGGCATGAATTTGTGGCCGGCATGGCGCCGGCCCATCAACACGCGGAAACCGCCGTCCGAGCGATCGATCAGGATCAGCGTCGCGGCGTCGCGGATTTGCGTCACGGGTTCGGCGTCAGGAAGGCCCGCCACTGCTTGTCGTCGCCATAAAAGGCGTTGCGGTCGACCTTGCCCGCGATGCCGGGAATATGGCCGTCGGCCTGATATTGCCACAACAGCCAGGGCTGCAAGCCGTAGCGCACGGCGGGATGGTATTTGGTCGAGCGCACCCACATCGGATAGTCGTTGAGCGCACCGCCGGACAGGATCGCCCCATAAAAATCGACCGAGGTGTAGATGATCGGCTTTTTGCCGAAATAGCGCTCCATCTCCGCCAGCATCACCCGCATGTCGGCGATGGTCTGCGTCGGCTCCAACCGCTTGCGGCAGGTTTTCGATTCCGGCGTCGGCTCGACGTCGAGAACGGGAGGCAGCGCATCGGCCTCGACCGGCACGGCGGCCTCGAAATTGCGGATTTCCTCCAGCGGCGGCCGGCACCAATAGACGAAGTGGTAAGCGCCGCGCGGAATCCCGACCGACTTGGCCGCCGCCCAGTTGGCCTGGAATTGCGCGTCGGTGTGGTCGCCGCCTTCGGTCGCCTTGATATAGGCGAATTTCACGCCGCTGCTGGCGACCGCGTTCCAGTCGACCTCGCCCTGGTATTTCGACACGTCGATGCCGTGAATGGGATAGTCGCGCGGGCGCGGCATGTCGCCGCCGACGAACCCGATGGGATCGTCGGATACGCCGCCGCCGCAGCCGGCGAGCGCAAGGGCCAGGGCGACCAGAAGAGCGAAGCGCGACATAAAGGAGGATGGCATGATGTTCTGCGATGTGAAGGGTTAGACGCGAAACTAGACCTTTCCCCGAAACGAACCGTTAACGCCTCGAACTTGACCCGTCGAGCGTTTTTGCGGCAGGGATTGGCATGTTTTCGGCAACCCGCCTCGCGTTCGTCGGCGCCCTCGCCGCGCTCGCCCTCGTCCCCGCCCGCGCGGCGGAATGCGGGTCCGACAAGCTCGGCGTGTCACGGGTGCAGAAAGTGGGCGTCGAGGGCGGTCTGGAGGTCGGCTGGAAAACCTATCGCGACACGATCCCGCTCGCCGATCACGAGGTGATTCTCACCTTCGACGATGGTCCCGACCCCACGACGACGCCGCTGGTGCTCGACGCCCTGCGCGAGCAATGCGTGCGCGCGACCTTCTTCGACATCGGCCGAGATGTGGACGAGCACCCCAAATTGACGCGGCGCGAGGTCGATGAGGGCCACAACGTCGCCTTCCACACCGACACCCATCCCCAGCCGACTTTGCGCTACATGAGCGCCGCCGCCGCCCGCGCCGACATTCTGAAAGGCATGATCGCGGTCGAGCGCGCCGCCTACGGTCAGGATTTCTCTCACGGCGAGCCGGACGAACTGGGCAAGCTGAAACTGCACGCCCCGTTCTTCCGCTTCCCCGGCTTCGCCGACACCGCCGATCTGCGCAAATGGTTCGCGGCGAACAATGTCGGGATTTTCGGCGTCGATCTCTGGGCTTCAGATTGGGTGAAAATGACGCCCGACGAGGAGTTGAAACTGATTCTCTCTCGGCTGGAAAAGGCAAAAAAGGGGATGTTGCTGTTCCACGACAACAAGCCATGGACGGCGCAAATGCTGCCGCGCTTTCTCGTGGAACTGAAGCGACGCGGCTACCGCGTGGTTCAGATCGAAACCGGCCCCGGCCATGGACCGACCGAAGCCGCTCCCGTCGGCTGGCGCTCGGAGACCGGGCGCACGGTGAATTCGGTGAAGCCGCGGCTCGAACACGAGCCGACCAGTGTCGCCCACAAGGAAGGCGGCTTCGACGTCAAGGCGGCGCCGCAGGAATAACTACGCCTCAATCCGCACCGGAATCGCCTTCGTCGCCGGCGTGCCGGATAGCAGGTCGTGGCGCGACAGCGGCGAGAGCGCGTTGAGTTCGGGAAAATAGCCGGCCACCGCTCCCTTGGGCAGATCGTAGGGCGTCACTTTCAACCCTTCGACGCGGCGAACGTGGCCGTCGTCGAGATCGGTGACCAGCGTGACGCGCTGCCCCTCCCGCAACCCGGCCTCGCCGATGTCGCGCGGCGACATCAGCACCAGCATGCGGTCGCCCTCCAGCCCGCGCAAGCGGTCCGACAGGCCATAGACCGTGGTGTTGAACTGATCGTTGGAACGCAGCGTCATCAACCGATAGCGTCCGGCGCGCCGGTCCAGTCCCGCCGCGTCGAGCGTGGTCGGCGTCGTGAATTCGGCTTTGCCGCTCTGCGTCTGCCAGATCCGCTCGTGTGCGGGATTGCCGCGATAGAATCCGCCGGGCGCGTTCATCCTCGTTTCCATGTCGGCGAACTGGTCCGGCCAGGTTTTTGAAATCAGCGCGCGGACGAGCCGGTAGTCGTCGGTCCACGCGTCCCACTTTTGCTGGGGATGAGCGGCAAGCGTCGCCTTGGCGATGGCGCAGACGATGGCGAGTTCCGACTTCAGTTGCGGGCTCGCCGGTTTGCGCTTTCCGATCGAGCCGTAAATATGACTGAAGCTGTCCTCGACGCTGACCTGCTGCGGGCCGGCGGCCTGTTCATCCGCCTCCGCACGCACGAGACACGGAAGCAGATAGGAGACCTTGCCGGGAAGCAGATGAGTGCGGTTGAGCCGCGTCGCGACGTGAACCGTAAGCTCCATCCGGCTCCACGCCTCGGACACGCGCCCGAAGTCGGGCACGGCGCGCGCGAGATTGCCGCCGAGGCCGACGAACGCCTTGTTCTTGCCCTCCAGCAGCGCTTGCAGGAACTCGACCGTGTTGTGGCCTTGCTGCATCGGCGGCTCGAAGCCGAACAGCTCGCGATATTTGGCGTTGGGCGCGAGTTCCGGCTTCTCGGTCATGCCGACGGTGCGTTGACCCTGCACGTTGGAATGGCCGCGGATCGGCTGGCAACCCGCGCCGAGGCGTCCCATATTGCCGCGCAACAGCAGCAGGTTGACCAGCGCGCCGATCGCCTGCGTGCCGTGGACATGCTGGGTCAGGCCCATGCCGTAGATGCCGATTACCGCTTTGGCTTTCGCGTAGACCGCGCCGGCCTGTTCGAGTTGGGCGCGGCTCACGCCCGATTCGGCTTCCAGCGTCGCCCAATCCGTCGCCTCGACAAAGGCCCGCCATTGCGCGAATCCGTGACAATGCGCCTCCAGAAAGGCGCGATCGAGCACGCCTGCCCGTCCGTGCGCGCGCTCGGTCGCGTCGATTGAGAGAACGTGTTTGGCCACTCCCGTCAGCGCGGCGATGTCGCCGCCGGGGCTGACCTGCACATATTGGCTCGCCAGCGACGTCGGCTTGCCCACCGTCATCTGCCACATGCTGCCGGGATCGGCGAAGGAAATCAGCCCCCTCTCCTTCAACGGATTGAACGCGACGATCTCACAACCTCGCTCGACCGCCTGCTTCAGCGGATGAAGGATGCGCGGCGAGTTCGTGCCGGGATTTTGCCCGACGTAAAGAATCGCGTCGCAGTGCTCGAAGTCCTCCATCGTGCAGGCGCCGACGGGCGTGCCGATCACCTTTTTCAATCCCACCGAGGTCGTCTCGTGGCAAAGATTGGAGCTGTCGGGCAGGTTGTTGTGCCCGTAGAGACGCGCGAACAGGGCGTAGAGGTAGGACGCTTCCAGCCCCGCCTTGCCCGAGGCGTAGAAAGTCGTCGACTTCGGATCGAGGCCGCGCAGGGCGGCGCCTATAGCGACGAAAGCATCCTCCCATGACGTCTCGGTGTAGCGGTCAGAGTCCGGATCGTAGCGCAGCGGATGGGTAAGCCGCCCTTCCCGCTCAAGCTCGAATTCGCTCCATTGCGCGAGTTCGGCGACGGTGTGGCGCTGGAAGAATTCGGGTGCGCAGCGGGCGCTGGTCAAATCCCAGATCGTCGCCTTCGCGCCACTTTCGCAGAATTCCGCCGCGCGCGGCTGCGGCGGTTTTGACCATGCGCAGGACCCGCACATCGTCCCGCCGGACTTGTTGAGATGCGCCAGGGACTCCAGAACGCCGGGACCGGCCCGCGCAATCTGTTCGGTTAAAGTCATGCCTTCGACCGAACCCCATCCGCCGACGGGGTGCGTGTCCTGCGCAGTGCCCGGCGCGGGTTCGGTCGCGGTGTCGCTGGTCGCCATATCGCCCTCGATCCCCTGCCTTCGCGCAAGGCAACGCCTGAACGCCAACAGCGTTCCGGCGCGCACGCGACTCGACCTCGGCCGCGGTTTGCGTCACAACCCAGCCAACAGGGCGCGACTTGGGGAGAAACGCGTGAATCAGATCGATCTGGCCGGCCAGCACGCCGTCGTCACGGGCGGCGCTCAGGGGATCGGCTTCGCCATCGCCAAGCGGCTGGTCGCCTCCGGCGCCTCCGTCACCTTGTGGGACCTCGACGCCGATCTGCTGCGGAAGGCGCGCGGCGAGTTAGGCGCTTCGGCGCGCGCGCAGACCGTCGACATCGCCGACGCGCAAGCCGTGGTCGACGCGCTGCAACGCACCGAGACCGAAGGCGGGCCGGTGTCGATCTGCGTCAATTCGGCCGGTATCGCCGGCCCCGCGGCGCCGCTCGACGCGTATGACATCGGCTGGTGGAAGAAGATCATCGACATCAACCTGAACGGCACGTTCTACGTCAATCGCGCCGTCGTGCCGGGCATGAAGGCGCGCAATTACGGCCGCATCGTCAATATCGCCTCGATCGCCGGCAAGGAGGGCAATCCCAACGCCTCCGCCTATTCCGCCTCCAAGGCGGCGGTGATCGGCCTGACCAAATCGCTCGGCAAGGAGTTGGCGAGCTACGACATCGCGGTCAATTGCGTGACGCCGGCGACGGCGCAGACCCGCATCCTCGAACAGCTCACGCCTGAATTCATCGAATACATGCGCGTGCGCATTCCGCGCGGCCGCTTCCTCGAAGTGGACGAGGCGGCGGCGATGGTGGCGTGGCTGGTGTCGAAGGAAAACAGCTTTACCACGGCTTCGGCGTTCGACCTCTCAGGCGGTCGCGCCACCTACTGAGCGCGCTTGTAGAAGCTGCGCGGCGACGCCCGCCGCGATGATCGCCGGCTCCTTGCCGGCGATGCCGGCGACGCCGATCGGACAGGTGAGCCGCGCCAGCGCGGCTTCGTTTAAAGACGCCTGCCGCATCTGGCTGAGGAAACGCGCGCGCTTGGCGCCGGACCCGATCAGCCCGACATAGCCGAATCGCTCCGCCGCCAGCGCGCGCGAGACGATGGCGAGATCGAGCGGGTGCGAATGGGTCATCACGACGACGAACGCGCCGTCCGGCGCGGCGTCGATCTCGGCCACCGGCGCGGGCGCTTGCGACAGCGCAACATGGGCCGGCGTGAAGCGGGGGAACGCGTCGGGCCGCGCGTCGATCCAGCGGACGCGGAACGGCAGCGGCGCCAGCGCCAGAACCAGCGCGCGCCCGACATGGCCCGCGCCGAACAGCAGCAGCGGCGTCGCCGTCTCGCCGAATTGTTCAAGCCCCGGCGCGGGGGCGGCGATCTCGCGCACGAGGCGACCGTCGAGGCCAAGCGTCGTGCGCGTTGCGAACGGCGGCTCGACCGCCGCCAGCCGCTCGATCTCGGGCAGATCGCTGATGTCGAAGGTTTCAATCGTCAGTTCGACCCGCCCGCCGCAGCATTGGCCGAGTTGCGGGCCGAGCGCCATTTTCATGCGGCTGACGGGCCCGCGCCCGCGCGCCAGCGCGCGCGCGGCCTGCGCCGCCGCCTCCCATTCCAGCGCGCCGCCGCCGATGGTGCCGGAGAAGCCGCCTGACGGTCGCACCACCATGCGCGCGCCCGCCCCGCGCGGGGCGGAGCCTTCCGCCGCCGCGACGCTGACCAGCGCCGCCGATCCTTCTTCGCGGAGCGCCGACGCGATGTGGGAAAAGACGTTCAAGCTCGATTCCCTTGACCGCGCTCTGTCTCCGGAAATGGGCGGCGTGGACGCCGCCCCTCCACGGAGCGCGGGCGTCCACGCCCGCGTCGCAGACACCGGGCGGTGGCGCTATCCTGGATCAAGGCGGCCGCCGCCGCATGAAAACTCACCCCAAAGTCACCACCACTTTGCCGAGCGCGTTGCGCCCCGCGACCCAGGCGATCGCCGCGCCGGACTGATCGAGCGGGAATGTCTTCGACACGCGCGGCCGGATCGCGCCCTTCTCGTACAGCGCGAATAATTCGCGCGTGTTGGCGGCGTTGCCGCCGGGGTCGCGCGCCACGAAGGCGCCCCAGAACACGCCGACCACCTGGCAGGATTTGAGCAGCGTCAGATTGAGCGGCAGCTTGGCGATGCCCTGGGGAAAGCCGATCACGAGGAACCGCCCCTCCCATGCAATCGCCCGCAACGACGCTTCGGTATAATCGCCGCCGACGGAATCATAGATCACGTCGGCGCCCTTCTCGCCGCAGGCGGTCTTGAACAGTTCCGACAGTTTCTTGCGCCCGTCCGGGTCGAACGGGCCGGAGGGATAGATCAGCCCCTCGTCGGCGCCCCAACTTCTGGCCGCCGCGACTTTTTCCGGCGACGAGGCCGCCGCGAGCACGCGCGCGCCCATCGCCTTGCCGAGTTCCACCGCCGCCGAGCCGACCCCGCCGGCCGCGCCCAGCACCAGCAGCGTCTCGCCGGCCTTGAGCGCCGCGCGATCCTTCAGCGCATAATACGACGTGCCGTAGGTCATCAGGAACGCGGCGGCTTCGTTGAACGGCATTGCATCGGGAATTGGCATAACGCGCCGATGCTCGCAGACCACCTTTTCCGCCATGCCGCCCCAGCCTGTGGAGGCGAGCACGCGCTGGCCGACCTTCAACCCGGAGACGCCTTCGCCTAGCGTCTCAACCACGCCAGCCACCTCGCTGCCCGGCGAGAACGGCCGCGCCGGCTTGAACTGATATTTGTCCTCGATGATCAGCGCGTCGGGAAAATTGACGCCGCAGGCGGCGACGCGGATCACGACTTCGCCCTTGCCCGCGATAGGGTCGGCCACTTCGGCAAGTTGCAGGCTGTCGGGACCGCCGACGGCGCGGCTCAGCACGGCTTTCATATGTCGCTCCAAATCAGGTGATGGTCTGGCCGCCATCGATCACGATGGTCTGGCCGGTCATATAGGCCCCCGCGCGGGAGGCGAGAAACACGGCGGCGCCGGCGATCTCGTCAGGCTCGCCGATGCGCCCCAAGGGCGTGCGCGCGTTGGAGGCTTTCAACGTCGCCGGGTTCTCCCACAATGCGCGCGCGAAATCGGTCTTGATCAGGCCCGGCGCAATGCAGTTCACGCGCACGTTGTCGGCTCCGAACTCCACCGCGAGATTTCGCGCGAGACTGAAATCGGCGGCTTTCGAAATGTTGTAGGCGCCGATGATGGAATTGCCCTTCAGGCCGCCGATCGAGGAGACGATCACGATCGCGCCCTCCTTGCGCGTGCGCATCGCGGGGGCGACCATATTGATCAGCCAATGGTTGGAGAGAATGTTGTTGTCGAGAATCTTGCGGAACTGATCGTCGGCGATGCCGCCGAGCGGGCCATAGTAAGGATTGCTCGCGGCGTTGCAGACCAACACGTCGATGGGGCCGAAGGCGGCGGCGGTCTGGTCGGCGAGCCGCTGCAATTCCTCTTTCGACGAAATATTGGCAGGAATTGCAAGCGCCCTGCCCGCGCCATGCCGCGCATTGAGGCCGGCGGCGACTTCCTCGCAGGCCGGCATTTTGCGCGAGGACACCACCACCTTCGCGCCGTGCTCGGCGAGCCGCTCGACAATCGCCCGGCCAATGCCGCGCGACGAGCCGGTGACGACGGCGACTTTTCCGGTGAGGTCGAACAGGGACATGGGGGCTCCTCGGGACGCCGCACCTTGAGCCAGCGCGGGCGCGAACGCAACGGGCCGGGGGACAAGTCGCGCCTCCGCCTCGACGCCGCCGCAGGCTTGCGCCACAAGTCCGGGATGGATTCCTCGATTCTGAAAACCGTCGGCTTCATTCACACCCATGTTCACAGCGCCTATTCGCTGCGCGAGGGCGCCATTTCGGTCGAGACGCTGGTCAAGCGCGCCAAGGCCGACGACGCGCCCGCCGTCGCCATCACCGACACCAACAACCTGTTCGCCGCGCTGGAGTTTTCGGAAAAAGCCGCCAAGGCCGGCGTGCAACCCCTGATCGGGGCGCAGCTCACCGTCGATTTCGGCGACGCGCCTGCGGGCGGATTCTCGCGGCTCACCGAGCGCAATCTCGCCCGCGGCTCGATCGTGCTGCTGGCGCAGGACGAGCGCGGCTATATCAACCTGATGCGGCTCGTCAGCCAGGTCTGGCTCCTGCCCGGCGACGGCGACGAGGCGCATATGCGCTACGACGCGCTCAACGACAGCGGCGGCCTGATCGCGCTGAGCGGCGGCCCGAGCGGCGCGATCGACCGGCTGCTGAGCGCGGGCGCGGCCGATCTCGCGCGCGCACGGCTGGAGCGGATGCAGGCGACGTTCGGCGACCGGCTCTATGTCGAATTGCAGCGCCACGACGAGAGCCCCGCCAACGAAGCCGCCCTGCTGGCCCTGGCCTATGAGCGCGGCCTCCCGCTGGTGGCGACCAACGAGCCATACTTTGCCGCCGCCAGCGATTACGAGGCGCAGGACGCTTTGCTGTGCATCGCCGAGGGCGCGCTGATCACGACCGCGCAGCGGCGGCGCCTGACGCCGGAGC
>JANYIH010000216.1 GCA_025358745.1 Hyphomicrobiales bacterium
CCGCCGCGCTTGACCACGAAACACGAGACCGGGAACGTCTGTTCGCCGGGATGCTCGAACACCATGTCGACATCCTTTTTGCCGGTGATGTCCCAGATCGCCTTGCCGAATTTGCGCGCCTCCGCCATGTGGGCGTTGAACTCGGGCGAATTGACCTTCGGCAGCGGCCCCCAGCAGTTGAAATCCTTGCGATTGACGACGCCCTTGGCGCCCAGGCTCAGCACATAGTCGCGCTTCGATTCGTCCGAAATGACGCCGATCGCGTTGGCGCCGGCGGCCGCGCAGAGTTGCACGCCGAACACGCCCAGCCCGCCCGAGGCGCCCCAGATCAGCACGTTGTCGCTGGGCTTCAGCCGGTGCGGTTCGTGGCCGAACAACATGCGATAGGCGGTCGCCAAAGTCAGCGTATAGGACGCGCTTTCCTCCCAGGTGAGGTGCTTGGGCCGCGCCATCAGTTGACGGTCCTGCACGCGGCAGAATTGGGCGAACGAGCCGTCGGGCGTCTCATAGCCCCAGATGCGCTGCGAGGCGGAGAACATCGGATCGCCGCCGTTGCATTCCTCGTCGTCGCCGTCGTCCTGGTTGCAATGCACCACGACTTCGTCGCCAACCTTCCCGCGCTTGACCTTGGAGCCAACCGCCCAGACGATGCCGGACGCATCGGAGCCGGCGATGTGGTAGGGATTTTTGTGGCCGTCAATGGGCGAGATCGGCTCGCCGAGCGCGGCCCAGACGCCGTTGTAATTGACGCCGGCCGCCATCACCAGCACGAGCACGTCGTGGCTGTCGAGCGCCCAGGTCGGCACGATCTCGATCTGCATCGACTGTTCGGGCGGCCCGTGCCGCTCCTTGCGGATCGCCCAGGCGTACATTTTCGCCGGAACATGGCCCAGGGGCGGGATCTCTCCGATCTCGTACAGGTCTTTCAAGGGGGCCGACGGCTTGATCAGCGTTTCTCCCGCGGCGGCGGCGGCAATGCGATCCATTGAATCCCCTTGGCCCCGCCCACGATCCGGCGGAACTCCCTGGTGCGGACGCGCGGAATGACCCAACGCATTTTGCGGCGCAGCATGACCGCGCCGGCTTCCAAAATCAACGCCCTTGTGAAGGCGCCGTAACGTTCTTTCGACCAATGGACGTTCACTCAATCCAAAGCTTTCGACATTAGAGTCGCGCGCGAGCATGGCGCTGACTTTAAGCGGAGCAAGGCCGATGGTCGCGATGGACCCCGTCTGGAAATTTCTCAATAGTCTGGAAGGCTTCGAGTTCGCCGCGTTCTGGATCGCGTTCCTGACGCTGGTGATGCTGGTCGGCTTTTTCCTCGACTATGTCATGCAGAAACAGGGATTTGGGCCCTATTTCAACGCGATTTACGTGCTCGGCGGCGTCTGGCTCGGACTATACGTGCGCTTCAACTACCTGCAAAACAACCGCCTCCAATTGCACGACCCGTTCCTGTCGCTCGGCTCCGTTTTCGCCGTCACCGCGGCCATGCTGGTGGCGATGGCGTTCGTGCGCAACCGGACCTCTTAGCGGTCCGCCGGCTTTCGCAGCAGCAGCACGCCGAGCGCCCCTCCCCAGCCGAGCGCGATCACGCTGGACGCCAGGCTGAGATTCATCGAAAGAGCGGAAAAACCGCTCGCCGACTGAGCGCATCCGGCGGCGAAAGTGCCGATTCCGGCCAAAGCGGCGACGACAGCGAACCAACGCGGAAACTTTGCGCTTGCGCCGAGCCCGGCCGCGAAGGCAAACAAGGCGAGGCCAAAGGAGACGCTGAGCAGGCCGGCAAGGCCGATTTCGATCTGGCGGACGGCGAACGCCGCCTCGAAGGTAGCCGGCCGCGTCGCGCCGTCCGCAGCCGCCAGGCGATCGACCATGGCTTTCAGCGCAATCCCATCGACGGCTTGCAACGCCGCCGCGACGGCGACGCTGACCCCGGCGGCGAAAATTCCGATCCGCCCCCACGCCGCGGCCCAGCCAGCTTCGAGTTGCGCCGACAGCGCGACCAACGCCGCGCCGGTCAGCGCGAAACCCCCGAATTGCCCGAGATGAGTCCAGACCCAGCGTCGATCGGCGGCGTATTCGGCGAACGCCGCGACGCTGTCGTTGGGGTCCTCGCCCATCGGATGCATCAAGGTCGACGCCAGCAGCAGGAGCGGTCCCGCAAACGCGCAGACCGCTCCGACCCGACGCAGGGCCAAACGGGTTTCCAATTCCGGGAGCGTCATGGAGTTCTCGGCAATAGCGCGAGCTAGGCATAACAGATGGCAGGCCGCGCGCTAGCCCATGCGTCGCGCCGTCCGACCTTAGCCGGGTAGTCGCGCCCGGCGTTTTCTGCGATTGTGCTCTGCACAATTGCGGATCGAAGGGCGGGCGGATGGTGCAGCGCGACAAACCCTGGATTTTTCGGACCTACGCCGGCCATTCCAGCGCCGCCGAATCCAACCGGCTCTATCGCGCCAATCTCGCCAAGGGCCAGACCGGCCTCTCCATCGCCTTCGATCTGCCGACGCAGATCGGCTACGACAGCGACCATCCCCTCGCGCGCGGCGAGGTCGGCAAGGTCGGCGTCGCGATCTCGCATCTGGGCGACATGCGGGCGCTGCTCGACGCGATCCCCGTCGCGACCATGAACACCTCGATGACGATCAACGCCACCGCCTGCTGGCTGATGGCGCTCTATGTCGCGGTCGCCGACGAGCAAGGCGCGCCGCGCGCCGGCCTGACCGGCACGACGCAGAACGACATCATCAAGGAATATCTCTCGCGCGGTTCCTATGTGTTCCCGCCCGAGCCGTCGCTGCGGCTGACCAGGGACCTGATCCTGTGGTGCGCGCGCGAGGCGCCGAAATTCAATCCGATGAATGTGTGCTCCTACCATTTGCAGGAAGCCGGCGCGACGCCGGTGCAGGAGCTTTCCTACGCGCTCGCCACCGCCATCGCCGTGCTCGACCGGGTGCGCGTCTCCGCCGACCTGACGCAGGAGCGCTTCGCCGACGTGGTCGGGGCGATCTCGTTCTTCGTCAATGCGGGAATGCGCTTCGTCACCGAACTCTGCAAGATGCGCGCCTTCGTCGAGCTTTGGGACGAGATCGCGTTGGCGCGATACGGCGTGACCGACCCGGCCAAACGCCGCTTCCGCTATGGCGTGCAGGTCAATTCGCTCGGCCTGACTGAGAGCCAGCCGGAGAACAACGCCTATCGCATCCTGATCGAAATGCTGTCGGTGGTCTTGAGCCGGAACGCCCGCGCCCGCGCGGTGCAGCTTCCCGCCTGGAACGAGGCGCTGGGGCTGCCGCGACCGTTCGATCAGCAATGGTCGCTGCGGCTGCAACAGATCATGGCCTATGAGACGGACCTGCTCGAATATGGCGACCTGTTCGACGGCTCGAAGGAGATCGCGGCCAAGGTCGAGGCGCTGAAGGGGGAAGCGCGCGCCGAATTGGCGGCGATCGACGCGATGGGGGGCGCGGTGAAGGCGATCGAGTCGGGCTATCTCAAGGGAAAGCTGGTCGAGAGCAACACGGCGCGGCTGGAGGCGATCGAGCGCGGCGAACAGATCGTCGTCGGCGTTAACAGGTTCACCACCACCGACCCCTCCCCGCTCACGGCCGGCGAAGGTCTGATCTTCGCGCCCTCGCATAGCGCCGAAGCCGACCAGATCGCCCGACTCGAGGCATGGCGCGCCGCGCGCGACGACGCGGCGGTCGCGCAGGCGCTCGCCTCGCTGCGGGCTGTCGCCGCCCGGGGCGAAAACATCATGCCGGCCTCGATCGCAGCGGCGAAGGCGGGTGTGACGACGGGCGAATGGGGCGCGGCCTTGCGCGGCGAATTCGGCGAATTTCGTGCGCCTACCGGAGTTCCCCGCCAAGCGCGGCAAGGCGCCGACGATCTCGACGAATTGCGCGCGCAAGTGCAGCGCGTGTCGCTGAAACTCGGGCGGCGGCTGAAATTCCTGGTCGGCAAGCCGGGGCTCGACGGCCATTCCAACGGCGCCGAGCAGATCGCGGTGCGCGCCACCGACGCCGGGATGGACGTGGTCTACGACGGCATCCGTCTGACGCCCGACGAGATCGTCGCGCGCGCCGCAGACGTGCATTGTGTAGGCCTGTCGATCCTGTCGGGCAGCCATGTCGCGATGACGCGCGAGGTGCTGGCCAAGCTGAAAGCGGCGGGGTTGTCGCACGTGCCGGTGGTGGTGGGCGGCATCATTCCGCCCGAGGATGCGGCGACGCTGCTGGCCGAAGGCGTGGCGGCGATCTACACGCCGAAGGATTTCGCGATCAACACGATCATCCGCGAGATCGCGGGTGTGGTCGAGCGCCGGGCGGGTTGACGCGGCCCGAGAGTTATCGAGAGATGAATTTGTGAGCAATACAAAGGCAAAGAGCGCAGGACGAAGGTCGCGAAAACAAAACTTTGCTTGAACTGACGCCTAAGCGGCGCCCTGGGGACGCCGCGCCACAAAAACGCCCGACGCATACGGTCCTTTAGCGTCAAACGTCGGCGTTGCGCGGGCCTTCGGCCTCGCGATTCGGGGAACTCCCGGTCCGCGGACAGCCCGACGATCCTAGAGTTCAGATGGGGTTCTTTTCAAACATGTCGCAGCGGTTGGAGTTTTCCCTAGGGCGGCGCGCCTTTCTCAAGGGCGCGGCAGCGGTCGGCGCGCTCGCGACGCTTGGCTTTTCGCCGGCGCTGGCCGGCAAGCGCCAGGTCGACGACGATCAGGCGGAATGGCCGCAGCAATGGCAGGTTTCCGACGAACTCTCGGTCGGGCGCGAGACGACGCCGACGCTGTCGCCAGCAACTGTCGCGGCCACTGAAAACGCCATCACGAAATATCAGGACATCGTCACGCGCGGCGGCTGGAATCTGACGCCGAGCGGGCAGCAACTGGGCCTCGGCGCGAAGGGACGCGCGGTGCAGGATCTGCGGCAACGGCTCGCCGCCTCCGGCGACATCGACCCCGACGCCGGCATGGGGCCGACCTATGATTCGTTCGTCGAGTCCGCGGTCAAGCGATTCCAGATCCGCCACGGGCTGGGGCCGACCGGCGTCGTCGACAAGGACACGTCGAGGGAACTGAACGTCAGAGCCGAAGATCGCCTGCGCCAATTGCAGATCAATATCGTGCGGCTGCGCTCATTCGCGGGCGACCTTGGCCCCCGCTTCGTGATGGTCAACATTCCCGCCGCTTCCGTCGAGACGGTCGAGGGCGGTCAGGTCTACACCCACCACCGGGCGGGCGTGGGACGCATCGACCGCCAGTCGCCGATCATGCACACCAAAGCGCTCGAGATCAATTTCAACCCGTTCTGGAATGTGCCCCCCTCCCTCATCAAGAAGGATCTGATCCCGAAGATGAAGAAGGACCCGAACTATCTGACCGAAGAGAAGATTCACATCATCGACAAGGACGGGAAGGAAGTTCAGCCCGCCTCGATCAACTGGAACACCGACGAAGCGACCCACTTCCGCTATCGTCAGGAGCCCGGCGCCGAGGTCGACGCGCTCGGCGCGGTGCGCATCAACATTTCCAACCCCTACGGCGTCTATATGCACGATACGCCGGAGAAGGGCATCTTCGGCGACGATTTCCGCTTCGTCTCTTCGGGCTGTGTGCGCGTGCAGGACGTGCGCGACTATGTCGCCTGGTTGCTGAAGGACAATTCCGGCTGGGGCCGCGACCAGATCGACGAGACGATCCGCGCCGGTAGCCGCACCGACGTGAAGCTCAGCAAGCCCGTCGATGTTTACTGGGTCTATGTCACCGCGTGGTCGACGCCTGACGGCATCGTGCAGTTCCGGCCCGACATCTACAAGCGCGACGGCGACGGCCCGGGACCGGTCGCGGACGCGGCGCCGGCCAGGCCGATCGCCCTGCCGCAGGAATGAGTTGCGTGGTAGCGTGAAACGTACCCCCGCGCGGCGCAAGCCGCGCGGGGCCTCCTCAGCGAATGAACGCGCCCGAGCGCAAATCCGCCATCGCCTGTTTGATCTCGGCCTGCGTGTTCATCACGATCGGCCCGTGCCAGGCGACCGGCTCGCGGATGGGTTTGCCTGACACCAGCAGGAAGCGGACGCCCTGTTCGCCCGCCTGCACCGTCACCTCGTCGCCGCTGCCGAACACCACCAGCGAACGGTTGCCGACCTCGTCGCGCACGACGATCTCCTCGCCGGCGATAATCTCCTCGCGCAACGCGCCGAACGGCTCGGAGGCGTTGAGGAAGCGGCCCGAACCCTCGAAGATATAGGCGAACACCTGACGGTAGGTCTCGACCTTGAGCGTCTTGCGTTTGCCCGGCGGCACGCTGACGTCGAGATAGCGCGGCTCGGCCGCGACGCCCTCGACGGGACCCTTGACGCCCCAGAAATCGCCGCAGATCACGCGAACCTTGGTCCCGTCGTCGTCGGTGACTTCGGGGATGTCGCGCCCGACAATGTCCTGATAGCGCGGCGCGGTCATCTTCAACGACGAGGGCAGATTGGCCCAGAGCTGGAAGCCGTGCATGCGGCCGAGCGCGTCGCCGCGCGGCATTTCCTGATGTAGAATGCCGCGCCCCGCCGTCATCCATTGCACGCTGCCCGGTCCGAGCACGCCGCGGTTGCCCAGGCTGTCGCCATGCTCGACCTCGCCGGCCAGCACGTAAGTGATGGTCTCGATGCCGCGATGGGGATGCCAGGGGAAACCCGCGGAATAGTCGGCGGGAGTGTCGCCGCGAAAGTCGTCCATCATCAGGAACGGATCGAATTCGCTGGTGTCGCCGAAGCCGAAGGCGCGGCGCAAGCGTACGCCGGCGCCCTCCATCGTCGGAGTGGACGGGACCACGCGTTTAACGGCTCGGATGGACATCGATTCCTCCTGCGTAGAAGGGTTTGGAAAAAGGCGATTTGCACGGCTATCGAGCGCGCCCGCAAGGGGGCGGCCGACGTCGCCGAACTCAGTTGAGCCGGCGGTTGGCGAACGGCGGGGCGGCGAACGGCGGCAGGCTCGCCGCTTCCGTCTGACGCACGCGCTCGCGCAGATTGGCGAGCACGGGCTCGATCAGCGAATGCGCCAGCGCGACGCCGGCGGCGGTGTCGGCGGGCGAGGCGCCTTCGACATGCGCGTAAAGTTTCGCGCGCACGCTTTGTTCGAAAGCGTCGACATCGTCGCGATGCCGACCCACCAGCATCTCGGCGCCCATAAGATTGATGAGTTTCACCAGCGATGCGATCGCGACGCGAACGGGGTCGCTACAACCTTCCGGTTCCATTCCAATTCTCCCTGCGAGAGGGAAAAACTGCCCGACCTTATGGGGTTAGACAATTTCAGCCAATTCGGTTCCGCTACGATATGGCGCGTTTGACGCCGAATTCAAGCCATTGCCGGCTTGGGGCGCGCGCGGCCCCCACAGCGCGGAGCGTCGACCTCCAGGTCGACGTCGC
>JANYIH010000218.1 GCA_025358745.1 Hyphomicrobiales bacterium
CCAAAGGCGCATCGGTCATGCAAGTGGTGTAGACCACTTGCGACGAGTCTGACCAAAATGTATACCTGTCGACCAGGGCCGTCGGAGCAAAATGTTCCGGCGGATGCGACGTTGCGCAGGGAGAGCAGATGAACGGCGGGCGAGACAGGCTTTATCTCGGCGTCGACGCCGGCGCCACGCGTTGTCGCGCACGTTTGCGCGATTTCGAGGGCGCCGTGCGCGCTGAAGCGCAGGGGCCGGCGGCCAACGCCTATGTCAATTTCGAGCGCGCTGTCGAGGTCGCGCGCGGGGTGATCGAAGAGACCCTGCGCGCCGCCGGTCTATCTCGCGACGATACCAGTTGCGTCCAGCTGGGTTTCGGCGTGGCCGGCGTCGGCAGTGCGGCGGAGGCGGCGCGTTTCGCCTCCCATTTCGCCGGTTTCGCGCGCGTCGAGGTGGTCAACGATGCGGTGGCGGCTTGCGTGGGCGCGCATGGCGGCAAGGACGGCGGGTTGATTGTCGTCGGCACCGGCTCGGCGGGCGCAGCGCGAGTCGCGGGGCGCGACAGCGTGATCGGCGGGCGCGGCTTTCATCTCGGCGACGACGGCTCCGCGGCGCGGTTGGGGCTGGAGGCGGCGCGGGCGGCGATGCGCGCGGCCGACGGTCTGGGGCCTGAGAGCGATCTGACCAAACAGATACGCGCGCGTTTTGACGACGACGCGTTGCGCATGGTCCATTGGGCGGCGACCGCGAAGCCGGGAGATTATGGAGAACTTGCGCCGCTCGCGTGCGGAGCCGCGACCAAGGGCGATCCGGTCGCGCTTTCGCTTGTCAATCAGGCGGCTGCGGCGGTGGCCGCGCTTGTGGGCGCGGTCGAAAGACTCGGCGCGCGGCGCGTGGCGATGGTGGGCGGTCTTGGCGAGGCGTTGCGGCCGTTTCTCGCCGCCGCGCTCGACGCGCGGTTGAAGGCGCCCTTGTTTGATCCCACCGACGGCGCCCTGGCGGTTGCGGGCGGCGCGCTGCCGGAGCCGCAAACTTGAGCGGGCCAGCGACACGCGTGCGCTATCGCGCTGTCGCCGAATCGTTGCGGCGCGACATCGCCAGCGGTCGTTTCGCCAAGGCGCAGGTTCTGCCGGGCGAGCGCGAATTGTCGCGGATGTTCGAGGTGTCGCGCGCGACTTTGCGACGCGCGGTCGGCGCCTTGGTTGATGAGGGCGCGCTGTTTCAACGCCAGGGCGCGGGCACCTTCGTCCGCCGCGCCGCGCCCAAAATCGATCAGCCGTTCTCTCGGTTGGTCGGCTTCTCCGAACTGATGCGTCTGCGCGGTTTTTCTCCGAGTTCGCGCAATCTCGATATGGGCGTTTATCTGCCCTCGCCCGAGGAGATGACCTCGCTCGCGATCGGGCCGGACGAGAGCGTGGTGCGGTTGTCGCGGCTGCGTCTGGCCGACGACGCGCCGATGGCGATCGAGCACACCGCCGCGCCGGCGCGATTTCTGCCTGCTCCCGACAAGATCGGCGCCTCGCTCTACGACACGCTGGCGGCGACCGGCCATCCGCCGACGCGCGGCTTGCAGCGGCTGCGCGCGGTGTTGCTAAGCGACGAGGACGCGGCGCTGTTGGGCGCGCCGCCGGGCTCGCCGGCGCTCTATATCCAGCGCATCGCTTATCTCGCCGATGGACGCGGCGTCGAATTCACCCGCTCCTACTTTCGCTCGGACACTTATGAGTTCGTCTCGGAGGTGACGCCGGGACGCACGTTAAAGGCGCCCGCATGAGCTATATGGCGGAGGAGACGGCGGAGAGCGGCGCGGCGGCGGCGCGTTGCCTGCGCGACAATTGCGCTCGATTTGCGACGCTCGGCGAAACGCTGCGCGCGCGGGGGCCCGCCGTCGTCGTCACCAATGCGCGCGGCAGTTCCGACCATTGCGCCCTCTACCTCAAATATCTGATCGAAATCACGCTCGGGCTGCCCTGCGCCTCGATCGGCCCGTCGATCGCCTCGCTGTATCGCACAGCGATGAAGCTCGACGGCGCCGTTGCGATCTCGATTTCGCAATCGGGCCGCAGCCCTGACATCGTCGAGGCGCAGCGGGCGGCGCAGCGGGGCGGCGCGATGACTGTGGCGCTCGTCAACCAGGCGGATTCGCCGCTGGCGCGCGAGGCGCAGGCGTTGGTTCCGCTCTATGCCGGCGCGGAACATTCGGTCGCCGCGACGAAGACGGTGATCGCTGGTCTCACCGCTTGCGCCGCGCTGACGGCCGCATGGCGCCGCGACGCGGCGCTCGGCGCCGCGCTTGCGCGTTTGCCGGAAGCTCTGAGCCCGCCGCTCCCGCCGCCGCCGGGCCTGGTTGAAACGATCTCGCAGGCCCAATCGGCCTACGTGCTCGGGCGCGGCTCGACCTACCCGATCGCCGCCGAAGCGGCGTTGAAGTTGAAAGAGACCTGCGCCTTGCATGCCGAAGCGTTCTCGGCGGCCGAGGTGATGCACGGGCCGGCCGAGATCGTGCGGCCGGGGTTTCTGGTGCTGGCCTTCCGCCCCAGCGACGAAGCGGCGGAAGGGTTTGCCGAGGCGCTCGCCAAATGCGCCGCGCTCGGCGCGCGGGTCGTTACGATTGAGGCCGGCGCCGCGGACGGCGAGGGACGGCTCGGGGCGCGCGACGCCGGCCATCCGCTGCTGGCCCCGATCACGATGATCCATCGCTTCTACGCCCTGGTTGAGGCGGCGGCGCGCGCGCGCGGCCGCGATCCGGACCGGCCGCGGAATCTGCAGAAGATCACGGAGACGCGCTGATGCGGATATTTGTCGGCGCCCGTATATTTGATGGCCTCGCGTTTCGCGACGATTGCGCGTTGGTGACGCAAGGCGCGACGATCCGCGCTCTTGTCCCCTACGCCGACCGCCCCATGGGCGAGACAGTCGATCTCGGCGGCGGCCTGCTCACGCCGGGCTTTGTGGATTGGCAGGTCAATGGCGGCGGCGGCTTTCTCGTCAACGCCGCGCCGACGCGCGAGACCTTGCGCGCCATTGTCGACGCGCACCGGCGCTTCGGAACCACCGCGCTGGCGCCGACCGTCATCACCGATGCGCCCGAGGTGCTGGAGGCGACGTTGCAGGCCGCGCGAGAGCCGATGGACGGGTCGCTGGGGCTGCATGTCGAAGGGCCGTTCATCGACCCGCGCCGCAAGGGCGCGCATCCGCTCAACCATATCCGCGCGATGAGCGAGGCCGACGCGCGTCGGTTGATTGACGCGCGCGTCTGCGTGGTGACGCTCGCGCCCGCGTCCGTCTCGCTGGAGTTGATGGCTCGGCTCGCCGCTCATGGCGTGGTGGTCAGCCTCGGCCATTCCGAGGCGACCGCCGAGGAGGCGCGGGCGTGTTTCGACGCGGGCGCGCGCAGCGTGACCCATCTGTTCAATGCGATGAGCCCGTTGGGCCATCGCGCGCCGGGCGTGGTCGGCGCCGCGCTGGCCGATCCCCGCGTGTACGCGGGGTTCATCGCCGACGGCATTCATGCGCATGAGACGGCGGGAAGGTTGGCGTTTCGGTTGAAGGGGCCGGAGCGGCTGACGCTGGTGTCGGACGCGATGCCGCCGGCCGCCGGCGGGCCGGACTCCTATGAGTTGAACGGGCGCAAGGTGACGCGGCGCGGCTTGAGCCTGACGCTGGACGACGGCACGCTCGCCGGCGCGGTCATCACGTTGCACGACGCCATTCGCTACGCCGTGCAAAAGCTCGGCGCTTCGCTGGAGGACGCGCTGCGGATGGCGACCTCCACGCCGGCGCGATTGCTGCGCGTGGGGGATCGGCACGGCGTTCTGCGCCCCGGCGCGCGCGCCGATCTCGTGCATCTCGGCGCCGATCTTTCGTTGCGGGGCGTGTGGTTCGGCGGCGAGGCGGTGCAGTGAGGGGAGGGACCGTGTTGCGCCAAACCGTACTCGACATCGGAGGCGTCGCGACCCCGGTAGTCTCGGCGGGCGACGAGCAAGACGGGCAAGCCGTTGTTTGCCTGCACGGCAATCCCGGCTCGTCATCGGACTGGCTCGATCTGGCGGCGCGCGTCGCGCCGTTCTCGCGCATTGTCGCGCCTGACATGCCGGGCTTCGGCGAGGCGGGAAGACCGGTGGATTTCGACTATTCCGTGCGCGGCTATACGCGCCATCTCGACGCCTTGCTGCGACGTCTCGACGTGCGCTGCGCACATCTCGTGTGCCATGATTTCGGCGTTGGTTGGGGCCTGAGCTGGGCTTTGGCGAATCCGGCGGCCGTCGCCAGTCTCACGCTGGTCAATATCGGCGTGCTGCCGGGCTATCGCTGGCACATCCTGGCGCGGGTCTGGCGCACGCGCGGGCTCGGCGAAATGGCGATGGCGAGCCTCAGCCGCTTCGGCTTCAGGCTCTCCATGAAGCTCGCCAATCCGCGCCCGCTGCCGCGCGAATTCGTCGACGGGATGTATCGCCATTTCGACGCCGGCATGAAGCGCGCGGTGCTGAAGCTCTACCGCGCGACCGACGACATGGGGGCGATGTTCGCGGCCCAGGCCGAGCCGTTGCGAAGCTTGAGGGCGCCGGTCTGCGTGGTCTGGGGCGCGCGCGACCCCTATGTCGATGTGATCTACGCCGAGCGTCAGCGCGAGTTTTTCCCCGCCGCGCAGGTGCATGTTTTCGAGGACAGCGGACACTGGCCGCACGCCGACAATCCCCAGCGCTTCGCCGGCGTCGTCGTGCCGTTCCTGCAACAAGCAAGGCAACTTTAGGCTTGCTTTGCCGGGACGAATGCCGGAAAACTGGCATGTCAGAGGGCGATCGCGCGGGTCAACCACGCAGGCCCCGGAGGGAAGCGTCTTGGCGGTGCTCGAATTGCGTTCGGTCTCCAAGTATTTCGGCGCGATCCACGCGCTGACGGAGGTCGATCTCAAGCTGGAGGAAGGCGAGGTTCTCGGCCTGATGGGCGACAACGGCGCCGGCAAATCCACGCTGGTGCGGGTCATCGCCGGCAATTATCCGCCCACCCATGGCGAGGTGCTGCTGGGCGGCGAGCCGGTGCATTTCTCCAAGCCTGCGGAATCCAGGGCGAAGGGGATCGAGGTCGTCTATCAGGACCTCGCCTTGTGCAACAATCTGTCGGCCGCCGCCAATGTGTTTCTGGGACGCGAGATCAAGCGCGGCTTCGGCCCGTTCCGTTGGTTGGATCATGTCGCGATGGCGCGGCGCGCCGGCGAATTGTTCACGGAGCTGAAATCCGAGACGCGGCCGCGCGATCTGGTGCGCCAGATGTCGGGCGGCCAGAGGCAGGCGGTGGCGATCGCCCGCACGCGGTTGTCGCGGGCGCGCATGGTGCTGATGGACGAGCCGACTGCCGCGATCTCGGTGCGCCAGGTCGCCGAGGTGCTCGACCTCATCAAGCGCCTGCGCGATTCCGGCATGTCGATTCTTCTCATCAGCCACCGCATGCCCGATGTGTTCGCGGTGTGCGACCGCGTGGCGGTGCTCAGGCGGGGAACCAAAGTGGCGGACAAGGACATCAAGCAATCGAGCCCCGAGGAAGTGACGGGGCTCATCACCGGCGCCATTTCGGCGGCCTGAGGGGCGGGGACATGTCGCAGAACCCGTCGAGTTCCGGTTCCGCCAACGTCGGCATCGAATCCGTGCTGGGCTTGCAAACCCAGTCGCCGCTGCAACGGCTGTTCGGCGCGCAATCCTTCTGGGTGACGATCGCGCTTGGCCTCATGTGCGCGGTGATGAGCTATCTTCAGCCGGAGTCGTTTGCGACTTCGGAGAACTTCTACAACATCACGCGCAATTTCTCGTTCATCGGCATCATGGCGCTCGGCATGACGGTCGTCATCGCAACGGGCGGCATCGATCTCTCGGTCGGTTCGATCATGGGGCTGACGGCGGTCTCGTGCGGGCTGGTGCTGAACGCCGGCTATCCCTGGTGGGCGGCGGTGCTGGTTGGCCTGTTCGCGGGCTTTTCGGCCGGGCTGATCAACGGCCTCATCATCGCTTATGTCGGGCTGTCGCCGTTCGTGACGACGCTCGGCATGTTGTCGATCGCCCGCTCGGTCGCGGTCGTGCTGTCGGGCAATCGGATGCTGTATCAGTTCGGCCCCGGCGGGCCGACGTTTAAGCATTTCGGCGGCGGCGCGTGGCGTATCGCCGCCGGGTTCGAGTTATCGTTTCCGCTGCTGTTCCTGGTGGCGCTGACGCTGTTGCTCGCGGTGATCTACAAAATGACGGCCTGGGGCCGCTATGTGCTGGCGATCGGCGGCAACGAGCAGGCGGCGCTGTTGACCGGCGTGCCGGTGAAGCTGGTCAAGGTGCAGGTCTATGTGGTCTCGGGGCTGGCGGCGGCGTTCGCGGCGATCCTGAATGTCGGCTGGTCGGGCTCGGCGATCAACGCGCTCGGGTCGAGCTATGAATTGCTGGCGATTTCGGCCGCCGTGATCGGCGGCGCCAATCTGATGGGCGGCGAAGCCAGCGCCTACGGCGCCTTCATTGGCGCCGCGCTGATCTTCACCATCCGCAACGCGCTGCTGATGCAGGGCGTCGATTCCAATTGGCAGGGGACGTTCGTGGGGGCGTTCCTGATCGCCGCGGTCTACCTCGGTAAGATCCGGGGAGCGCGACGCGAATAAAGCGCGTCGGAAACTTGGGAGGAGACGAATATGTTGAAAGCTTTGCTTGCCGGCGCTGTCGCCGTCGGCGCTCTGTGCGCTGGCGTCTCGATCGCTTCCGCCGCCAATCCTTACACCTTCGCGCTGGTGCCGAAGAACACCAACAATCCCTTCTTCGATCAGGCGCTGGCGGGCTGCAAGAAGGCGGAGGCTGAACTCAAAGGCGCCGTCAAGTGCCTCTACATCGGCCCCGGCGAACATGGCGGCGGCGACGAGGAGGCGCAGATCGTCGCCGACCTCATCACCAAGGGCGTCGACGGCATCGCCGTTTCGCCGGCCAACGCGCCGGCGATGGCCAATGCCTTGCAGGGCGCTGGAGCGAAGAAAATCCCGGTGCTGACCTGGGATTCCGACCTGCTGGCGCAGGACAAGGGCCTGCGCGCGGCCTATGTCGGCACGCACAATTACGAGATCGGGGTCAACATCGCCAAGCTGGTGCAGCAGATCAAGCCGAAGGGCGGGTCGATCTGCATCCAGTCCGGCGGCGCGGCGGCGGCCAACCACAACGAGCGCATGCAGGGCATCCGCGATACGCTGGCGGGCAAGGCGAGCGGCGAGGCGCCGGGCGAACGGCTCGCCGGTCAGAACGGCTGGAAAGAGGCGGACGGATGCCCGCTTTACACCGACGACGATTTCAGCCGCGCCAACCAGCAGATGGAGGATATCCTCGCCAAATATCCCAATCTCGACGCCTTCACTCCGACCGGCGGCTTCCCGCAATTCCTGCCCGACGCCTATGAGAAGATCGCCACCAAGTACAAGGACAAGATCGCCTCCGGGGCGCTGGCGCTGGTTGTCGCCGACACTTTGCCCGTCCAGATCGAACTGATGAAGAAAGGCCTGTCGGCGGGTCAGGTCGGCCAGCGGCCGTTCGAGATGGGCTACAAGGCGATGTTCTTCCTCAAGGACATGAAGGACGGCAAGGCGGCTCCGAAAGACCCGACCTACACCGGCCTCGACGTCT
>JANYIH010000233.1 GCA_025358745.1 Hyphomicrobiales bacterium
CGCCTAGCACAGCCGCACGCCGTCGATGAACGAGGCGTGGTTGAGCGCGTAGGAGATGATGGCGTCCTCCTCCCCCAGCAGGCCCTCGAAGATGGCGCCATTGGCATCGAAGCAGCTGGAATACAGCTGGGTGTCCTCGAAGCCCAGGAAGGCGGCCAGCTTCACTTCCAGCTCGCGGTGAATGTCCTGGGTGCCGCAAATGAAACGCACCGAGGCCATGCCGAAGCCGTAGGTCTCCAACGCCTCGCGCGCGGCGGCGATCACTTCCGCATTGTCGGCCAGTCCGAGATAATTGTTGGCGCAGAGATTGACCATCTCGCGGCCGGCGACGCGGATGCGCCCGCCCTGCGGGCCTTCGATCAGCCGTTCGCGTTTGTAGAGGCCGTCGGCCTCGATGCCGGCGAGGCGGGCCTTGACGTCTTCGATGAGGGACACGCGCGACTCCTTAGCGGATCAGCCAGGGCAGGATAAGCGGAACCATCGCCGGCGTCACCACCGCGTTGAGCCCCATCGCCACGCCCGCGAACACGCCGGCGACCGGATCGACCGTGAAGGCGCGAGCCGTGCCTATGCCATGGCTTGCGAGCCCCGCCGCGAAGCCGCGCGCGGCGAAGTCGCGGATGCCCAGCGCGTTCATCAGCGGCGTGACGATCACCGCGCCGATCACGCCGGTCAGAATCACCAGCACGGCGGTCAGCGGCGGCAAGCCGCCAAGTTTTTCGCTCACCGCCATCGCCACGCCCGCCGTCACCGATTTCGGCGCCAGCGACACCAGCGCCTCGCGCGGCGCGCCGAGCCAACCCGCCAAGGCCACGGAGGAGACGATGGCGACCAACGCCCCCGCCAGCAACGCTGCCGCCATCGGCAGCAGGTTTTGCCGGACGAGCGCGAAGTTCTTGTAGAGCGGGACGCCGAGCGCCACCGTCGCCGGGCCGAGCAGGAAATGCACGAATTGCGCACCGTCGAAATAGGTCTTGTAGGGCGTGCCCGACAACCACAACAGCAGCGCGACCAGGACGACCGAGATCAGCACGGGATTGGCGAGGGGATGGCGGCGCGCGGCCAGCGACAGCCGGTCAGCGACGAGAAAAGCGCCGATCGTCGCCGTCAACCAAAACAGCGGCGTCGTTTGCAGATAGACCCACAATTGCCAGTTCACGCCGCCGCCCGCCGTTTGACCCAGAGAAAGACGCCGACGGTCGCCAGCAAGGTCAGCACCGTCGAGGCGATCAGCGCCACCGCCAGCGCCAAGCCGTAGCGCGCCAGCAGATCGAAATATTGCACTACGCCGACGCCGGCCGGCACAAACAGCAGCGACAGCGAGGCCAGCAGCGCGTTGGCCGCCTTGCCGACGTCGGTCTGATCGACGTCTTCGCGCGGCGCCCACAGCACCAGGCCTGCCGCCAGCAAGGCGAGGCCGATCACCGGGCCGGGCGCGGGCAGGCTCAAGCTGCGCGACAGCGCCTCGCCGCAGAGTTGGCACAACAGGAGCAGGAAAACGCCGCGCAGCATGGCAACGTTTTGCGCGGGCGCGCCGCGCGCGTCAACGCTGGACTTGGGGGCCGTGAGCGGCGAAAACAGCGCATGGAAACACTCAATCTCGACACCGGCCCGCTTTGGCCCTCGACCCCGGACGCCTCTGGCGTTTGCGCCTACAAGGGCCTTCCCTATGCCGCGCCGCCGGTCGGGCGTTTGCGCTGGCGCGCGCCCGCGCCCGTCGCGCCGTGGGGTCGGCCCCGGGCCGCCGACGACTTCGGGCCCGCCTCGATGCAGGGCGTGGTGTGGGACGACATCGACCTCGGTCGCGCCGGCATCGCCGAGGATTGCCTCTATCTCAACGTCTGGGCGCCCGCCGAGCCGGCCGCGCCGCGCGCGGTGCTGTTCTGGATCCACGGCGGCGGCTTTGTCGCCGGCTCCGGCGCCGAGCCGCGCTACGACGGGGCGCGGCTGGCGGCGCGCGGCATCGTCGTCGTCACCGTCAATCACCGGCTCAATGCGCTCGGCTTCCTCGCCCACCCCGAACTGACTGATGAGAGCGGCTTTTCCGGCAATTGGGGCCTGTTCGATCTGCTGGCGGCGCTGCAATGGGTCAAGCGCAACATCGCCGCTTTCGGCGGCGATCCCGCGCGCGTGACAATCGCGGGCGAATCGGCGGGCTCGATGGCGGTGTCGGCCTTGATGGCCTCGCCTTTGGCGCGCGGCCTGTTCGCGCGCGCGATCGGCCAGAGCGGCGCGCTGTTTCCCGGCGTCGCCGAGCCGCTGCCCTCGCGCGAGCAGGCGGAACAACGCGGGCTCGCGTTTCAGCGCGAACTTGGCGCGCATTCGCTTGAGGAGATGCGCGCCGCGCCCGCCAAGGCGATTCTCGCCGCCGCGCCGGGGCTCGGCTTCCGCCCGATCGTCGACGGCCGCTTTCTGCCGCGCCCGCTCGACGCGATCTTCGCTGAGGGCGAGCAGGCCGACGTTCCGCTGATCGCAGGCTGGACCAAGGACGAGGGCTTCAACTTCGGCTGGCTGCAAGGCGGCGAGCCTGAGGGAACATACGAGGCCAAGGTCGCCGAACGGTTCGGACCCGCGGCGGCCGCGGTGCTGGCGCATTATCCCGGCCGCGCCTCGGCGCCGGCTTCCGCCCGCGCGCTCGGCGGTGATCTCGTCATCATCAACAAGACTTTCGGCTGGATCGAGGCGCAGAAGGCGAACGGCCGCGCGGAACTCTACCGCTACCGCTTCGACCGCGCGCCCCCCGTGCGGCCCGGCTGGTTCGGCGCGCGCGAGGTCTCATCGGCCGGCGCGTTCCACGCCGGCGACATCCCTTACGTGCTCGACACGCTCGACTCGATGCCGTGGGATAACACAGCCGCCGACCGCGCGACGGCGGCCGCCGCCTCCGGCTATTGGCTCAATTTCATCGAGCGCGGCGATCCCAACGGCGCGGGGCTGCCTGTCTGGCCTTCCCATCGCGCCAGCGGCGAGGTCATGCTGATCGACGGCGAGTGCCGCGCCGTCGCCGCGCCGGACCGTGCGCGGCAGCTGTTCCTGCGCGAATTGACGCAGCGGCGGGAGAGCTAGGCGCTCTTCGCCAGTTCCGCGTCCAGCGCGGCGGCGCGCTGCGCGGCGGGGCGGGCCTGACAGCGCGATATATAGGCGGCCAGCGTAGGCGAGGACTCCAGCGCCTTCATCATCACGCCAAAGGCGACTTGCGAGCCGAGATAGACGTCGGCCGCGCTGAACGTCTCGCCGAGCAGCCACGGACCGGGCGTCAACGCGCCCTCCAGCGTGCGGATCGTGTCGGCGAAATTGCCATACCCCAGCGCCTGCGGGCGCTCGGGCGCGGCGCGGGCGAGCATCCTGTCGATCAGGGCGTATTCCAGCGTGCCTGCGCCGAAGAACAGCCAACGGTAGTAGCCGGCGCGGTCGGACTCAGGCGGCGCGAGGCCCGCGTTAGGAAAAGCGTCGGCGAGATAGGTGCAGATCGCCGCGCACTCCGTGACGACCTTGCCACGATGCGCGATCGCCGGCAACTTGCCCATCGGGTTGACGGAGAGATAATCGGGCGACTTGTGCGCGCCCGATTTGAAATCGATCAGCCGCACCTCGTACGGCGCGCCGGTCTCCTCCAGCATCCAGCGGACGATGCGACCGCGCGATTGTGGGTTATGGTAGAAAACGAGATCGCTCATCGGTCAGTCTTCCATCGGCGAGTTGAGGTTGTCGGTCAGCGCTTCCACACGCGCCGCGCTTTCCGCGATTGCGGCTTCGAGCGCCTCGATGCGCGCTTGCGCCTCGACGCGCGACGCCGTTTCGCGCGACAGATTATCCGCCGTCGCCGCGCCGGCCTCCGCCTTGCGCCGCGCCTCGAACAATTCGTCGGCCAGCGACAGCGCCGCCATCACGACGATACGCTGGTCGTCGATCTCGCGAAACGCGCCGCGCATCTCGCCGATCTTGCCCTCGACGGTCTTGGCCAACCCTTCCAGATGCGCCTCCTCGCCGGGATTGCAGGCGAGCCGGTAAGGGCGGCCGCCGATATCTACCGTCACTTGCGGCATTTTGCTCACCTCAAACGCTGGCGCGGCCGAGCCAGCGCTCAATCATGGCGGCCGCGCGCGTCACCCGCTCGATCGCCGCCTCGTTCGCTTCCGCCAGCGCGCGCTGCGCGTCGAGCGCGGCGTCGAGTTCGACCGCCAGCCGCGCGCGGTCGTCTTGCATCATGGCGAACTCGGCTTCCGAATCGGTCTGCGCAAATCCGCGCCGCGCGCGCCGCTCCACCGCCGCTTCGAGATTGTCGAGCGCGGCGTGCAATCGCGCGATCGCGGGATCAGCGGGGGCGGACAAGGGCTCTCCGGCCGGAACGAAACTGCGGCCACTTAGCGCAGCCGCGTCGGCAAGGTCAACGCGAGCCGCGCCTCACCACGCCACGAATTCGTCACGTCCGCCAAAGGCCGGCGGAAAGCCTCGGTAATGGGGCAAATCATCGACGACCGGGCGCATCGCATGGGCGCATTGCACATGAAACTGCGGCTGAAACACGCCCTCGGGCAGCAGATAGGCGTTGACGCTGCGCACGCCGGCGGCGGCGATCTCGGAAAACAGGTGGGTGTGGCAGTCGGCGCAGCGCATTCTCGGCGTGGCGCGGATCACCTGCGGCCTCGGTTCGCCCGCGATCACTTCGACGGACGCGGCGGGATAGATTGCCGCAGCCGCATAGGCCGCGTCATGCGCCGCCTGACAATCCTGGCAATGGCAGAAGAGTTGAACCACGGGTTCGCCCGTGATCCGCAATTTGACGGCGCCGCAGCGACATTTGGTCTCGAACATTTCGCGCTCTCCTTTAAGCCATTGTCGCCTTACCCGCCTATGCCGCCAAATTCTGTCAGCAGAAGCCCTTCGGCTCGAGAACTCAATTTTTTTGAATGCGACAGCGGATCGAAATGAGTTGACTAGGGTCATTTCGCATGGCTGAGGGACGTCTAGGAAAGACGCGGATCAGGTCGCGCCGGGAACGGAGCGCGACGCCGGTCGATCACGAGGAGGCCGATATGACGGTGAAGGTTGCGATCAACGGGTTCGGGCGCATCGGACGCAACATTCTGCGCGCTATCGTCGAATCGGGGCGCGAGGACATCGAGGTCGTCTCTGTTAACGATCTCGGCCCCGTGGAGACCAACGCGCACCTGCTGCGCTTCGACAGCGTGCACGGCCGCTTTCCCCATCAGGTGACGGTCGAGGGCGACACGATCAGCGTCGGCCGCGGCAAGATCAAGGTCACCGCGATC
>JANYIH010000275.1 GCA_025358745.1 Hyphomicrobiales bacterium
GATCTGCGTCGGCTCGTCGAGCGCGTCGAGCGCCTCGCCGATCAAACTCCAGGCGAGCGAATTGTCCGCGTCGAGCGACAGCGCCGCGTCGGCGCGCTGGAACGCCTCCGCCGCACGGCCCGCGCTCAGCAGCGTGCGCGCGAGACCGAGATAGGCGTCGAGCGAAACGGGATCGCTGCGGATCGCCGCTTCGAACGCCGAGATCGCCTCGTCGGGGCGCCCGATCGCCGCCAACGCCTGCGCCAGACCCAAATGCGCCGGCGCCGCACCGGATTGCGCGCGCCCCGACGCCGGCCCTTTTGCAAGCTGCGTCTTTAGAACTGTCTTCGCCATGGCTGTCCTCGCGCGCCCGCCCCGAGTCGCGCGGGAGAAACTGCGCGCGGCGCCTTTTGCAAAGCTTGCCGGGCCCGCGCGGGGTCTGCTCGCCCTCTACGGGCCCGCCTTCAAATAGCGGGCGATGGCGTGGATGTCCTCCTTGGGCAGATGGCTCAGGTTGCGCACCACTTCGGCCATCGCGCCGCCGAGGCTGTCGCCCTCGGGTGTGATCCCGGTCGTCAGCGCCAGCTCGATGTCCGACTCCGACCAGTCTTTCAGCCCCGTCGGCGTGATGTCGTGCGATTTGCCTTTGCCGCTGGGCATTTTTGCGCCCGTCAACGCCTTGCTCGCGATTGGGCCGCCGAGAAAATCGCGCGGCGTGTGGCATTCGCCGCAATGGCCCGGGCCCTGAACGAGATAGCGCCCGTAGGCGATCGGATCTGCGGCGGCGACCGCCTCGGGCGGCGCCAGACGCGGGAGATAGAGCCGTTTCCAGATGCCGACCGCACGGCGGATGTTGAAGGGGAAGCCGAAGCCCGGCGGCGGAGACAAGCCCCTGACCTTGGGCAGCCCGCGCAGATACGCCCACAGGTCGCGCACGTCGGCGACGCTCATGTGGCGATAGGAGGGATAGGGGAATGCGGGAAAGAGATGCTCGCCCTCCTCGTTGACGCCGTCGTAGATCGCGCGCGCGAAGGCCTGCGCGGACCAATTGCCGATGCCGTCGTCGGGGTCGGGCGAGATATTGGGCGGCGTGATCGGCCCGAACGGCGTCTCCAGTTCCTTGCCCCCGCCGAGCTTCAGCGGCTCGTCAGCCGATTTGGCGTGGCAGGCGGCGCAGCCCGAGACCCAGAACACGATCTCGCCCGCACGGGCGTCGCCGGGCTTGTCCATCTCGGCCGCGATTTGCGGGTCGAGCCGGCTCGGGGCTGAGAGAAACCAGAACGCGCCGGCGCCGATCAGCGCCAGCGCGATCAGCGCCGCGAGCGCCTTCATTTTTCCTTGGCGCGATAAAGCTCGTGGCAGCCGCCGCAGTTCTTCAACACCGGCCCGTAGTTGGCCTGAAAGGACGCCTCGTCCTTGATCGCGGCGAGCGCGGCCTTGGACTCGGTCCCAAGCTTGACGAACCGCGCCTCGAAATCGCTCTTGTTCATCCAGATCGCCGGCAGCGCCTCGGTCTTGCCGCCCTTTTCGCTGCCCACGGGGAACAACGCCGGCGCCTTTTCCGCCGCCGCGATATAGGCGTTCAGCGCCGCCTGGACGGCAGCGAGATCGAACTTGGCTTGTCCCTTCATCATGGGAACGACGGCCTTGGTCGTCTTGCCGTTGGCCTCCATCAATTCCTTGCGCGCTTTGATCGGATCGTCGGCGGCGATGCCCGCCCCCACGCTGACCAAGACCGCAATAGCCGCCAAAACACTCCGCCGCATGCCGCTCTCCTCCGAATCCGCCTCGTTCGCCGATGGCGATAGATCGATGGTACAATCATATGACGGGAATAAGCAACGCGCCGCAAGCGTGCTTTGACAATAACAACTTCAGCGGAGCGGAATCGTGGACGTGCAACGAAGCACTTTTCCCGCAGCCCCAGTTGTCGGGTCGTCGAACGGGGACAAACCTTAACCCGCGCCGCAGTCAGCCAGCGGCGTCCCCTCCGTCCTGACCGGATAACCCCCCGCCAGCGCCGCAAGCATCGAGGCCGACGTCAGCGCGATCGCCTCTGCCCCCGGCGGCGCGGGCTCCGGCGCGCCGTATTCGCCAAAACTCCAGCGCCAGAGCCGTCCGCCCGCGATGAGATGCGGCTGGCCGCGCCATAGCGCCATCGCCCCGTCCGGCGCGCGATCGAGGGCGAGCTTGCGCTTGAAGCCCAGCCTCTCCTCGTGCAGCCGCGCGTCCATCGCCCCCGCACTCGGGGCGATGCCGGGAAAGGCCGCCTGGAACGCCTTCGCCTCGGCGTAGCGGCATTGGAAGCACGGGCGGTGGCCTGCCGCCAGCGCGGTCGGCTCGTCGCGGAAGAATAGTTCGGTGTAGCCATCTCCGAACACCTCGCGCCAGCGAGCGCGAAATTCACAGACGCAGGCGATCCACGCTTTCGACGCCCAGCGTTTTCGCCCGATCCGCCGCGCCTCGTCGTGGATGCGCCCGCCGCGATTGCCCATCAACCGGCCGCGCTCGGGCGCGGCCCACAGCTCGCCCAAGGGATCGACCCGGTTTTGCAGCGGGCGCGGCGCGGTCACCGCACGCGCAGCAGATCGAAGATCGTCTGCGGCGCCCCCGGCGCGGCGGCGGGGGCCGCTGCGGGCTGAACCGACGCAGGCTCTAACGGCGCGTTGGCTTGCGCCTGCGCCTGCGCGGCGGCGGCCGCCGCATTGGCCTCCGCCG
>JANYIH010000257.1 GCA_025358745.1 Hyphomicrobiales bacterium
CGCCGCCGAGCGTCTCGCGCAATGGCTCGAACTTGGCCGGCACGGCGACATGGGGTGGATGGCGTCCGAGCGGCGCGGCGATCCCTGCGCGTTGATGGCGAACGCGCGCTCGTGCGTCATGGTCGGCGTCAACTATGCGCCCGACCGCGATCCTCTCGCGGCCACGCGCGCGCCGCGGGTCGGCGCTATTTCCGTCTACGCCCGTCATCGCGACTATCACGACGTCGTCAAGGGACGGCTCAAGCTGTTGGCCTCGTGGCTGGCCGCCCGCGCCGGCGGCGACATCAAGGTGTTCGTCGACACCGCGCCGCTGATGGAGAAGCCGCTCGCGCAAACCGCGGGCCTGGGCTGGCAGGGCAAGCACACCAATCTCGTCAGCCGCGAATTCGGCTCCTGGCTGTTCCTCGGCGCGTTGTTCACCACGCTCGACCTGCCGCCCGACCCGCCCGAGAGCGACCATTGCGGCTCCTGCCGCGCCTGTCTCGACGCCTGCCCGACCGACGCCTTTCCCGCGCCCTATCAACTCGATGCGCGTCGCTGCGTCTCCTACCTCACCATCGAGCACAAGGGCCCGATCCCGCGCGAGCTGCGCGCCGGGATCGGCAACCGCATTTACGGCTGCGACGATTGCCTCGCGGTCTGCCCGTGGAACAAGTTCGCCAGCGATGGGCGCGAAGCGAAACTGACCGCGCCCGATTGGCGCGATCCCCCGCTCGCCGAACTCGCCGCGCTCGACGACGCGAGCTTTCGCGCCCGCTTCTCCGGCTCGCCGATCAAGCGCGTCGGGCGCGACCGATTCCTGCGCAACGTATTGATCGCCATCGGCAATTCCGCCGATCCCTCGCTCGCGGGCGCCGCGCGGTCGAATCTCAGCGATTCTTCGCCGCTCGTGCGCGGCGCCGCCGTCTGGGCTTTGTCGCGCCTTGCTCCCAGCGAAAGAGTGGATCTCTCCGCCGAGACCGACGAGTCTGTCCTCGCGGAAGCCGTTCAATGAAACGCCGCGAAAGCGGGGAGCTTTCGCGGCGAAAAATCTAAACTCGGATCAGCGCGCGGATGGCGGCGATCGAGGATGGCGCGGACCTAATGTCGCGTCTCTTCAAGGGGTGGATGTTTAAGTCGTTCTATTTCATCCTTGAGGGAAAGCTTCTTGCGCTTCAGCTCGTGGAGTTTGAGTTCGTCGGTAGCAGGGTGAGCTTCTTCGGCCATGATGGCCTGTTCGATCGCTTGATGACGCCGCACGAGTTCCGACAGGTGCGATTCGACCGACATACTCCAACTCCCTTGTGGGTTTCTGGACGACAAAAGTGTGACACAAATGCGCGGGGAAGCAAGCCGTCGACTGTCACATTGGTGTAAAATTTCGTGGGCGCGCGATCACAATTTGTCGTAATTCTTGGCCTTGCGTTAGGCCCCTTGCGCATTAGCGGACGATGCAAGCATAGTCGCGCGCAACGAGCAGGGGCGGACTGCGCGAGATGGGCCTTACGGCGTTGAGCGAAGAGGAGAAACGGGCGCTGCGCGATCAGATCGAGCGCCTGCGCGAGGAACATCGCGATCTCGACGCGGCGATCGAGGCGCTCACCTTGTCCGGCCCCGCCGACCGGCTGCAAGTACAGCGGCTGAAGAAACGCAAGTTATGGCTGCGCGACCGCGTCAGCCGGCTCGAGGACGAACTCATCCCCGATATTATCGCCTGAGCGCGATTTCGGCCGCCTCAACCGGCGTTTCGGCCAGCGCGTCGGCGCCCGCCGCCTTGAGTTCGGCTTGCGTCCCGTAGCCCCATAGCGCGCCGACGCCTGTCACGCCGACAGACTTCGCGCCGATCATGTCATATTCCCGGTCGCCGATCATCGCGACCTCGCGCGGCGAAAGCCCGTGCGCCGCGATCACGTCGCCGATCAGCTCTTGTTTGCCTGCGCGCGAACCGTCGGCGCGGGCGCCGTTGATCGATTCGAACCGCGCCGCCAGGCCGAAATGTTCGAGGATGCGGCGCGCGTCGATCTCGTTCTTTGAAGTGGCGACGAACAGCCGCGCGCCCTGCGCTTCCAGCGCGTCGAGCGCCTGGCCGACCCCGTCGTAGACTTTGTTCTCGAACGCGCCGATCGGGCTGTAGCGTTCGAGATAGAACGCGACCAGCCGCTCCTTTTCCTGCTCGCCGGCGAGTTTGGCGAAACTCTCGCGCAGCGGCGGCCCGACGATCCAGCGCAGGTCGGCGTCCTCGGGCAGCGCGATCACGGGGCCGCCTGTCTCCGCGAGGCGCGTAAAGGCGTAGCGGACGCAGCGGAAGATGCCCAGGCTCGAATCGGTCAGCGTTCCGTCGAGGTCGAACAGGACCGCGCGCATCAGCGCAGCAGCACGTAAATGTCGACCTGCAGGTTGGGATCGTCCGAGCCGTTGGGCTCGTTGAGATATTCCTCCATGAACACGTCCTGCGCGTCGACCCCCTTCTCGTCGAGATAGGCGGTGACGGCGTCGTAGGTGGAATCGATCTCGTCGTATTCGCCGCGATGCTCGAACCGCATCGCCTTGCCGACCGGCGTCTGGCCCAGTTTGATCGGGTCGGCCAGTTGCAGCTTGGGGTCGGGCGCGGTCTCGATCGGAACCATCGCGCGATAGGTGAAGCCGTCGTCGTCGGCCAACAGGAACACCCCAACCGGGTGGCCCTGCGGCTTCAGCCCCGCCTTGGCGAGTTCAAGTCGTATTTTGGCGAGACTATCCATGATCGCGCCATAGACTTCCTCCCGCTTGGCCTTGGCCTCGATGTAAGCGGCGGGACGGGTCGTCAGCTCGACGGTTTCCCCCAGCGCGCCGCTTTCGCCGGGGCTGGGCGAGGGAGAAGGGCTCGGCGAGGCGGCAGGGCTCGGCAACGTCGCGGGAATGGGCGCGGGCGAAGGCGTGGCCGGTTGAGACGGGCTGGGCGGCGCCGTGGGGGCGGGCGCGCTCTCGCCGCCCCAGGCCGGCGTCAGGACGAGCCACGCTAGAGCGAGCCCCAAAGCGCGCCAATTCGTCCCCGCCATGTCGAGCCCGTTCCTTAGCCAGTTCGTCGTCTCTAAGCAGGCATTGGTTGCAAGAGCAACCAATGCCTGCTTAGAGTCCTTTGTTTTAGCAGGATTTTTATCCCAAAACCGGCCCCCACTTTTCGGAAATCCCGCTTAGGCGCGAGCGCCGGCGCCGCGCAAACGTCTTTTCCGCGCTCCCCGCATCAGGCGCGATAGCCCGGATCGACCCGGTCGAGTTTGCGCAGCAACGCCGGCCAGACCAACCTTTCCGCCGCTCCCGACAGCCCGCCGCCGCGCACCAGCGCCGCGTTCTTCTCGATCACGTCGGGGGCGGTCGGATGATCGTCCTGTGCCCCGCCCAGCATCCGCGTGCGCACCTGCATCGTGCAGGCGCGCTCCAGAAAATACATGCGCAGGAACGCGTCCGCGCAGCTGCGCCCGACGGTAAGCGTGCCGTGGTTGTGCAGCAGCATGATGTTCTTCTGGCCGAGATCGCGCTGCAACCGCGGCCGTTCGTCGAGATCGAGCGCGACGCCCTCGTAGTCGTGATAGGCGAGGTCCGGCAGCACGAGCTGCGCGGTCTGGTTGAGCGGCAGCAGCCCTTCGCTTGAAGTCGAAACCGCCGTCCCGTCCGGCGTGTGCAGATGCATGACGCAGCCCGCATCCTCGCGCACCTCGTGCACGGCCGAGTGGATCGTGAAGCCGGCGGGATTGACGGGGTAGGGCGAGGCTCCGACCTTCTCGCCCTTGAGATCGATCTTGACCAGGGACGAGGCCGTGATCTCCTCGAACATCAGCCCGTAGGGATTGATGAGGAAATGATGCTCGGGTCCGGGAGTGCGGGCCGAGATATGGGTGAAGACGAGATCGTCCCAACCATAGAGCGCGACAAGGCGGTAACAGGCGGCGAGATTGACGCGGATTTCGGCTTCCGTGCCGGCCGGCGCATCGACATGGGCGTTCATGGCGGGCTCCTCCTTGAGATTGAGCCGAGTGTGCGGCGAAGCGGGCGGCGAGGCAAGGGCTTGATGGTCGGTTG
Organism: Hyphomicrobiales bacterium; assembly: GCA_025358745.1. GTDB lineage: Bacteria > Pseudomonadota > Alphaproteobacteria > Rhizobiales > Beijerinckiaceae > Roseiarcus. The sequence continues at coordinate 4,039 of JANYIH010000257.1, forward strand.
CCGACGCCGCCGGCTAAAGCGCCAGTTCCACCGTCACCGGCGCGTGGTCGGAGGGGCGCTCCCAGCCGCGCGCGTCACGGTGGACGCGCATCGTCTTGACGCTGTCGGCGAGCGGCGGGCTGACCCAGACGTGGTCGAGCCGGCGGCCTTTGTCGGCGCCCGCCCAGTCGGGCGAGCGGTAGCTCCACCACGTATAGAGCTTCTGGTCGTGCGGCACGAATTTGCGCAAGGCGTCGCACCACTTGCCCGCCTTCTGGGCGCGCGAGAATTTCGTGACTTCGACCTCGGTGTGGCTGACGACGTTCAGCAGCGCCTTGTGGCTCCAGACGTCATGTTCGAGCGGGGCGATGTTGAGATCGCCAACCAGGATCGCCTTGCCGCCCGCCTTGGGCTCGCGCTGAAACCACGCGCCCATTTCATCGACGAAATCGAGCTTGTGGGCGAATTTCGGATTGACCTTGACGTCGGGCTCGTCGCCGCCGGCGGGGACATAGAAATCATGGATCTCGACGCCGCCGAATTTGCCGTCGAGCGTCACGGCGACATGTCGGCTGTCGCCTTTGTCGCAGAAGTCGCGGGCGTCGACGTTGGCGAAGGGATGGCGCGAGACGATGGCGACGCCGTGATAGCCCTTCTGCCCATTGAGCGCGATGTGCTCGTAGCCGGCCTCCTTGAACGCGGCGTGGGGGAAATTGGCGTCGGGGCATTTTGTCTCTTGCAGGCACAGCACGTCCGGCGCCTGCTCCTTCAGGAAGCGGGCGACCGCTTCGATGCGCAGGCGGACGGAATTGATGTTCCACGTAGTGAGCGAAAAGGGCACGGGGGTCTGGCTCTGGCGGGAAAACGCCGTTACACCATAGGCGGGGCGGCGCCGCCAGACCGCGCGCGGGGTTTGCCCACAGCCCAGGCGCCTGCGATGCGCCGCGGCCGGCGCGTTTGTCGCCGGTTTCGTCCGCTGCGGTGGGCGCCGGCTCGGGGATAGGCGAGCTTTCGTGCGGTCAGCGCAGGGGAGAGCCAAGAATGACTATTTTGCCTGTCGTCAGGGTCGCGCTCGCGCTCATCGGCCTGTTGTCGGCGCAACCCGCGCTTGCTCAAGCCTATCAAATCTATCCCAAGTTCAATGAGGACGATCCCAACGAAGAGCGGCAATGGAATCCGACCGTAGGCCAGACGGAGGCGGCCTGTCGGATTCGCGCGGAATTTGGCATCTGCCAAGCCTACTATCGAATTCATTGCCAGACGAACGGATTCCCGCTGGCCTGTTACATGTTGAACTTGTCGGCGAGCAACCCACAATTGTTCCAGCAGGCGATTCTCGCCAACCGCGCCTGCGCGGACGGCGATTCGCAAGCCTGCGCCTTCCTGCAAACTTTCACGCGCTGACCCGGCCCCCGCCGCTCGCAGGGCGCACGTCAACCCAGCCGCTCAAGCGCCGCCCACCAAGCCTCCAGCGCCAAGGCGGCCGCGTCGAAATCCACCCGCGCCGCTTGCCCCCTCAAGCCGAGATCGAGCCCCTCGGCGTCGAGCCCGACCGGCTTCCATGCCCGCCCCACCGCTCCCGCGAGCTTGGCCAGCGCCGCGTCGCCGAGGCCGGCCGCCCGTTCCAACAGCGCCGGCTCGGCGGCGATCAGCGCCGCGGGATCGCCGGGCGTAAGCAGGTCCTGGGGCGTCAGCGCGTCGGCGCGGCCGAAGCCGCCGTTGAAGTGGACCGTCTCGATTTCGAGCCGGCGCAGCGAGAAATCGGCGAAGTCGATGTAAAGCTTGGACTTGGGATTGCGACGCGCATAGCGCTCGCGCCCATCCTCGCCGGCGCGTCGGCGCACCACGCCGTTGAGGGTCAGGCGGGGATGGTTGAGCGGATCGCCGCGCCCGCCCTCGCTCGTCAGCAGGAGAGAGGCGCGGGGGTCGTCGGCAAGGTTTCGGGTATGGCGGGCCAGATCCGACATCAGGAACAGCGGCGCCCCGTCCCAGTCGCTCGCCACGCCCACCAGCGTCGTCAACGGCGTCCCGCCGTCGAGCGTCGCCAGCGCGCCGGTTCGCGCCATGCGTAACAGCCGTTTGCCGTCGCGCCGCGCCGCCGCCATCGCCCCGCCAGAATCGTCCATTCACGCGCCCCCGGAAGAAAACCGCCCCAAACATTGAAAAGCTCGTGAATGTGTCTAATATCTGACTAGCGGGTTTTTAGCTTCCCGCCGACGAAGCGGACGAAGCACCGTCCTGAAAACGTCAAATTTCGGCCCCGATGGCGCGAAATGACGCGCGGCGGCCCGCAAGCCCTCGTGGCCCAAGGGCGTCAACCCGAGTGGAAATCCATGCCGACGATTGCGCTGGTCGACGACGATCGCAACATTCTCACCTCCGTCTCGCTCTCCATGGAGGCCGAGGGTTTCCGGGTGCAGACTTACACCGACGGCGCGAGCGCGCTGGACGGATTGAAGGCCAACCCGCCCGATCTCGCCATCTTCGACATCAAGATGCCGCGCATGGACGGAATGGAGCTTCTGCGCCGCTTGCGGCAGAAATCCGACCTGCCGGTGATCTTCCTCACCTCCAAGGACGAGGAGATCGACGAATTGTTCGGCCTCAAGATGGGCGCGGACGATTTCATCCGCAAACCCTTCTCGCAGCGCCTGCTGGTCGAGCGCGTCAAGGCGATCCTGCGCCGCGCCAACCCCAAAGACGCCGCCGCGCAGAAGGAGACGGAGGCCAAAATCCTGGAGCGCGGCCGGCTCAAGATGGACCCGGAGCGCCATACCTGCACCTGGGACGGCACGCCGGTCACGCTCACCGTGACCGAGTTTCTGATCCTTCAGGCGCTGGCGACCCGCCCCGGCGTGGTCAAGAGCCGCAATGCGCTGATGGATGCCGCCTATGACGATCAGGTCTATGTCGACGATCGCACCATCGACAGTCACATCAAGCGGTTGCGCAAGAAATTCAAAGTGGTGGAACCGGATTTCGAGATGATCGAGACGCTTTACGGCGTCGGCTACCGATTCCGCGAGGCATAGGCCGGGTTCTCACGCAATGGGCGTCGAATTCCGCACGACGCAAACGATTCCCCCTCCGACGCCGGCCTCGCGCTGGCGGCGCTCGCGGCTGCGGTTGCGGCTGTGGCGCGTGCGTCGGATGCTGGAATCGAACGTCTCCTCCTCGCTGACCCGCCGCATCGTGTCGCTCAATCTGGGCGGCCTGGTCGTGCTGGTGGTCGGCTTTCTGCTGTTGAACCACTTTCGCGCCGACATCATCGAGGCGCGCCAGCTCAGCCTGACGACGCAGGCCGACATCATCGCCGCGGCGATTTCCGCCTCGGCCGCCGTCGACACCGAGACGCTGCTGGTCGACCCCGACAGGCTGCTCGATCTCGCCCCCGGCGATCCCGCGCCGGCGCGCGAGGACGAATCGCTGATGTTCTCGCTCAACCCCGAGCGGATCGGCCGCGTTCTTCACCGCCTCGTCACGCCGACCCATACCCGCGCGCGCATCTTCGACCGCGACGGGCAGATGTTGCTGGATTCGCAGACGCTGAGTCCGCGCAGCGCGCGCTCCGAGGCCGCCGATTCGGCCAATGAGGACACGACCTTCCTGGAGCGCATGTGGGCCTCGCTGCGGGGCGTGTTCCAGGTCGAGCCCGCGTTGCAGCCGGCCTATCGCTGGTCGACTAACGGCAAGGATCTGCCGGAGGTCGCCGGCGCGCTCAACGGCAAGACCTCGTCGATGACTCGCGTCAACGTCACGGGCGAAACAATCGTTTCGGTCGGCGTGCCGATCCAGCGCGCCAATGTCACCCGCGGCGCGCTCGTGCTGTCGACGCGCGGCGGCGACATCGACAAGGTGATCGCCAGCGAACGCTGGGCGCTGCTGCGCTTCTTCATGGTGATCGCCGGCGTGATGTTCGTGTTGTCGCTGTCGCTCGCCAACACGATCGGCGAGCCGGTGCGCAAATTGGCCGACGCCGCCGACCGCGTTCGCCGCGGCATAAAGTCGCGCCAGCAGATCCCCGATTTCACCGACCGTTCAGACGAGATCGGCCATCTCAGCCGCGCGCTCGGCGAAATGACGCAGGCGATGTATGGCCGGATCGACGCCATCGAGAGCTTCGCTGCCGACGTCGCGCACGAATTGAAAAACCCGCTCACTTCGCTGCGCAGCGCGGTGGAGACGCTGCCAAGAGTGAAGAGCGAGCCCTCGCGGCTGCGGCTGATGGAGATCATGCAGCACGACGTGCGCCGGCTCGACCGGCTCATCAGCGATATTTCCGACGCCTCGCGGCTCGACGCGGAGATGGCGCGGGTCGATTCGGCTCCCGTCGATGTCGCCCAGCTCGTGCGCGCGGTGGTGTCGATGTTGGCGGACAGCCCGCGCAGCCGAGGCATATCGCTGAAGCTGACGATCGAGCCCGGCCCGGACGGCGCGCGGCCCCATTATCTCGTGATGGGCCATGATTCGCGCCTGGCGCAGGTGGTGACCAATCTGGTCGACAACGCCTGCTCGTTTTCCCGGCCCGGCGGCGAGGTGCGCGTCGCCCTGCGCCGGGTCGTCGACGAGGGCGAGCGGGTGGAGATCGCCGTCGAGGACGACGGGCCGGGCATACCGGCGCATGCGCTCGAACGCATATTCGATCGATTCTACACCGACCGTCCCAGCGAGGGCTTTGGCCAGAATTCCGGGCTCGGCCTGTCCATCTCGCGCCAGATCGTGCAGGCGCACGCCGGCAAGATGTGGGGGGAGAACCGGCCGCTGCCGCCCGGCGCCAAATCGGATGACAAGTCGGACGACGAGAACGGCGCGCCCCGCCATGGCGCCGGCGCGCGCTTCGTCGTCAGCCTGCCGGCCTCGCCATGAGCGGCGCGGTGCACGCCTCCGCCGTGCTCGTGGGCGAGCGCGGCATCCTGCTCCGGGGCGCCTCGGGCGTCGGCAAGAGCCTGTTGGCGCTGGCGATCGTCGAGCGCGTGCGCCGCCGGGGCGGCTTCGCGGCGCTGGTCGGCGACGACCGGGTATGGCTGGAGGCGGCTTCGGGGCGGGTGCTGGCGCGCGGCGCTGCGGCGCTGGCGGGGGTGTGCGAGCGACGCGCCCAGGGGCTCGTCAGCGCGCCGCACGAGGCTTGCGCGGTGTTGCGTCTGGTCGTCGATCTGGCAGACCGCGCCGCGCCGCCGCCGCGCATGCCCGAGGCGGCGGACCGGTATGAAACGCTGTGCGGGGTGAACCTGCCGAGACTTCGGCTGGACTTGTCGCCCGGTCTCGACGATGGCGTTTCCTCGGTGATTTCCGCTCTGGAAAGGATCGAAGGTTCAGTCTGGCGAAAAAACATCCTTGACGACGCCGTTTTTGCTTGATCATGGTGCCGCAGCGCACAAAAATGCGCCGGTCCGTGATCCTAAACTCCGTCGCCGGGCTGCGTGAGCTTCGAGTGGTGAAGCGTTGATGATAGGCATGGTCTTGGTGACCCACGGACAGCTCGCGCATGGATTCCGCGCCGCGCTGGAGCATGTCGTGGGACCGCAATCGCAATTCGAAACGATCGCGATCGGTCCCGAGGACGATATGGAGCAACGCCGCTCCGACATTCTCGAAGCCGCGCAGCGCGTGCAGGACGGCAGCGGCGTCGTGCTGCTGACCGACATGTTCGGCGGCACGCCCTCCAATCTCGCGATCTCGGCGATGGAGGGCGGCCGCATCGAAGTGATCTGCGGCATCAATCTGCCGATGCTGATCAAGCTGGCGACCTTGCGCGACGCGGCCGACCTCGATCACGCCGTGATCGAGGCGCGCGACGCGGGGCGCAAATACATCACCGTCGCCAGCAAGGTGCTGACCGCAAAATGATCGAGGAACTCGACGAGGAAGGCTTCCCCTGTCCGCCGCCGCCGGCGTTCGAAGGCGGCGAGCTGCGCGAGCTGAGAATCGTCAATCGCAAGGGCCTGCACGCGCGCGCGACCGCGAAATTCGTGCAATGCGTCGAGCGCTACGACGCCGAAATCAGCGTGACGCGCTGCGGCGAGACGGTCGGCGGCGATTCGATCATGGGCATT
>JANYIH010000272.1 GCA_025358745.1 Hyphomicrobiales bacterium
CCGACGGTTGCGGCGGCGAGCTGACAATCGACATGGCGCCGGCGCGACCGATCAAAGTGGCGGTGATCGGGGGCGGCTGCGCGTCGATGACGACAGCGTTCGAGTTGACGAGGCCAGAACATCGCGGGGCCTATGAGGTCACGGTCTATCAGCTTGGCTGGCGGCTCGGCGGCAAGGGCGCCTCCGGGCGGGGGCCGGCGGGGCGGATCGAGGAGCACGGGCTGCATATCTGGCTCGGCTTCTACGAAAACGCGTTCCGTCTGATGCGCGAAGCTTACGCCGAACTCGGCCGCGATCCGAAGGTCTGCGGAATCGCGGACTGGCGCGACGCGTTCTTCCCCGAGCCGCATGTCGGCGTGGCCGATCATTCCGGCGGCCGCTGGGGCGAGTGGATGGCGCATTTCCCCCCCGCGCCGGGCCTGCCGGGCGATCCGATCGGACCCAACAGCCCGTTCTCGCTGACCAATTATGTCGCCCGCGCGGTCGCGTTGCTGCGCGCGCTGATGTTCACCGCGCGCACGCGCGACAAGAGCGGCCTCGGCGTCGATGCCGCCGCAACGCCCAGCGGCGTCGCGGGGCTGGTCGAGCGCGCCTCGCGGCTGTTAAGCGGGGGCGCTTTGTCCGCGGCGGCGGGCGCGAGCGAGGTGCTGGCGGTTCTGAGCCTGGCGCTGCGCGCATTGCCGCTGTTTCCCGAGGCTTTGCTCGGGCGGTTGATCGACAGTCTCGCGACAGCCGTGCGCGGGGAACTCGTCAATCTCGTCGATCTCGATCCAAACCTGCGACGCAAGTGGGACGTGATTGATCTGGTGCTCGCCTTTCTCGTCGGCGTCGTGCGCTTCAAGCTGATGAGCGACCCGCGCGGCTTGAGCGCGATCGACCATCTCGATTGCCGCGAGTTTCTGGCGCTCAACGGCGCCTCCGAGCGCGCGCTCAACTCCGGCTTCGTGCGCGCGCTGTACGATCTTGCGCTCGCCTATGAGGACGGCGATCCGTTGAAGCCGGGTCTGGCGGCGGGGCAGGGCCTGCGCGGCGCGATGCGGATGTTCTTCACCTATCGCGGCGCGTTCTTCTGGAAGATGCGGGCCGGCATGGGCGATTGCGTGTTCGCGCCGCTTTACGAAGTGTTGAGCCGGCGCGGCGTCAAGTTCGAGTTCTTTCACCGATTGGAGAACCTGAAACTGCCGGAGCGGCTGGCGTCGGGCGAGAAGCCTTATATCGAGGCGCTGGAGTTCGATGTGCAGGCGCAGATCGCCGGCGGGGGGGAATATCGACCGCTGGTGGACGTCAAGGGCGTGCCCTGCTGGCCGTCCTGGCCCGACTTCTCCCAACTTGTCGACGGGCCGGCGCTGGAGGCGGAGGGGCGGCGGTTCGAGTCGCACTGGGACCGTCGCGCCGTCGCGCGCAAGACGCTGCGGGCAGTCCGGGATTTCGACTTCGTCGTGCTCGGCGTCAGCATCGGCGCGATTCCCTTTGTCGCGCGCGAGATTCTCGCCCGCGACGCGCACTGGCGCGACATGGTCGCCAACGTGAAGACCTGCGCCACGCAGGCGTTTCAGATCTGGCTCGACCGCGACGCCGCTGGGCTCGGTTGGACCGACCCGCCGATCATTCTGGCGGGATTCGCCAAGCCGTTCGACACCTGGGCCGACATGACCCATGTCGTGGGCGAGGAGAACTGGCGCGTCGCGCCCAAATCGATCGCCTATTTCTGCAACGTGCTGGCCGATCGCGGGCCGTGGCCGGGGTTAGACGATCCGGGCTATGAGACGGCTATGCGCGCGGCGGTGCGCGATCACGCCGTGACTTTCCTCAAACGCCACGTGCATGAACTGTGGCCGAAAGCGGCGTCGCCGGGGTCATTCCGCTTCGATTGGCTGGTCGATCCCGATGGCGGCGGCGCCCAAGGCGAGGCCCGCTTCGCAACGCAATATTGGACCGCCAATATCAACCCGAGCGACCGCTACGTGCTGATGCTGCCCGGCAGCCTCAAATACCGCATCTCGCCGCTCGACAACAGCTACGACAACCTCACCCTCGCCGGCGACTGGACGGATTGCGGCTACAACGCGGGCTGCGTCGAGGCCGCGGTGATGTCGGGCCGGCTCGCCGCGCACGCGCTGTCAGGCGCGCCGGCCTTGGAGGATATCGTCGGCTACGACCATCCCTGACCCGCGCGCTCACATTTTCGCAATCCTTCGATAGTCACGACGTCGCGTCTGTGCAATGTTTGCGCGCCAAAGCGAACACTTTCGCGTTGCTTCGATTATTATTTCCTCGGGGGGAGCATGAGCCAGGACGGCGAACGGCTGCATCGGGGGGAGCCGGCGCGGGATCAACCGATCCGCGATTTCCCCCATTATGCGCGCAACCACGGCATGGGTGCGCGGCCGAATGCGCCCGACGATCCGGTCGCGCGCGGGGTGAAGCTTGGCTATTCCGTGCTCGACGAGCAGATGCGGGAAGGCCAGCGGCTGGCGGAAAGGCTGCGGGGGATTGGGTCTTCGGGCGCGCGGCCCGGCGCGGCGCCGCTCGACATCGGCGCGCTGGTTGAGCGCGCGCTCAACATCTACCGCGACATCGGCGCGCTCGCTTTCGCGGCGACGGAGGCGCTCGCGCGCAACCCGACGTTTGGGGCGGGCCGCGCGCCTGAGCCTTCGCCGGCCGCGCCCGCTACGACGCCCTTCGCGCTCGACGTCAAATCCGCGCGACGCGTGACGGTGAAGCTCGATCTGCGGCCGGGCGTGCGCGCGCCGCGCGTCGGTCCGCTGGCAAGCGCGGCCCACGCGATCGCCGGCGTCGGCCTCGAACTCGACGTGGGCGGCGCGGCGACGCTGCGGTTGGAGATCGGCGACGAGCAACCCGCCGGCGTCTATCATGCGGTGGTGGTTGACGCGGAGGGCGAGGCCGCCGGCGCGCTGACCGTTCGCATCCCCGGCTGAGCGGCCGGAGCGGGCTGCGGCGATGACGCGCGAACCCGAGGCGCTGGTCCGCGAGACGCTGGAGGAATACGGCGCGCTGGTGCGCGGTTGGCTGCCGGATTACTTGCCCAAGGGCGCGCCGGCGGCCTGGTTGTACGACCTGTTGCCCGATTATCCCGACCGCGGCGGCAAGATGATGCGGCCGAGCCTGTGTCTGGCGAGCGCGCGCGCCTTCGGCGCGTCGCTTGACGAAGCGCTGCTGACGGCGGTGTCGATCGAACTGCTGCACAACGCGCTGCTGATCCACGACGACATCGAGGACGAAAGTCTTGAGCGGCGCGGCAAGCCCGCGCTCAACGCGGCTTACGGCGTTCCGCTGGCGCTCAATGTCGGCGACGCGCTGGCGCTGGCGAGCCTGCGGCCGCTGGCGGAGAACGTGCGCTGGCTCGGGCCGCGGCTGGCGGGGCAGGTGTTCGCCGAAACCGAGCGCATGGCGTGGGAGACGGTCGAGGGGCAGGCGCTGGAGTTGGGCTGGCGGCGCGACAACACCGAGCGTGTCGAGGACGCCGATTACCTGAAGATGGTGATGAAAAAGACCTGCTGGCTGGCGACGATCCATCCGCTGCGGATGGGCGCGCTGATCGCCACGCGGGGCCAGGCCGACCTAGACGCGTTGACGCGGCTCGGCTTCTTCCTGGGCGCGGCGTTCCAGATACAGGACGACGTGCTCAATCTCGAACCCGACGCGGCCTATGGCAAGGAGATCAACGGCGATCTCTACGAGGGCAAGCGCACGCTGATGCTGATCCATGTCGCGCGCCTCGCCGCCCCGGACGAACGGCGCCGGCTGATGCAATTTCTCGCCCGTCCGCGTCTTAAACGATCGCAACGCGAAGTCGCCTGGATTCGCGGCCTGATGCAGCGGTTCGGCTCGCTCGATTATGCCAGCGGTGTCGCGCGCGGGCTGGCCGGCGCGGCGCTGCACGAACACGAAGCGGTGTTCGGCGCGTTGCCGGACGGCCGCGACAAACAATTCATCGCCGCGCTGGCGGGTTGGATCTTCCGGCGCAACTGAGGGGACAAGGACATGCGGCGCATCATCAAGCCGAAATATGTCGATCCCGTCGAGTTCGGCGGCGGTCAATCGCTGTCGTTTCGGCCGCCGATGTTATTTCGCGACGTCAGCGCGCGCGCTTTTCCACTGAAGGCCAATATCGCGCGGCTGGCTGAGTTCTGCGATCAATATCTCAACGCCGACATTCCCGACGAGATCGTCCATTACACGCCGGCGCTGCCTTACGTTTATTTCATGGCGCTCAACTACGGCGGCATGTCGGCGACCACGCTCGACGCGCAGCGCCTGGGCTGGGTCGCCCAGCACGAGGCGTTCTTCCTGGTGCCGTTGCAACGCTGGAAACGCGAGCACGGCAAGCTGAAGTTTCAGGGCTGGACCAGCGTCACGCCGTTCATCTTCGTCGACGATCCCCTGTCGATGGCGACCGGGCGCGAGGTTTACGGCTGGCCCAAGAACGAGTGCTGGTTGGACGCGGAACGGCCGGAATGGACAACCCATCCGCGCGCGCCGACGCGGCTGTTCAGCCTGAGCGCCGACGTGTTCGGCAAGGTCTACGCCGGCGAGCGCGAGCCGCCGCGCACGCTGGTGACGATTGATCGCGACGCCGTCGCCTCCTTCGCGGAATATCCGCTCAACTACAAATGCCCATGGTCGATCACGTCGGTGATCCCCAATCTCTATTCCACCTCGCTGTCGATGATGGAGGAGGCGGCGGAGTTTCTCGCGCATCTGCGGTTGCGCGGTTTTCCCGATGTCCGCACCTCGGACTCGCTGGTGGAAATGGCGCGCGAGGGTCTCTCGCTCTACGGGAATATGCTCGCCGGCCTGTCGCCGATCCCGCTGTCGTCGTTCCTGGGCAAGCCGCTGTCGGGCGCCGGCGCGCGTGCGGACCACGTCGAGGATCTGCCGCGCTATTTCAGTTCGACCACCAATCTCAAGCAGTTCCGCGATCCCACCGACCCCGACCTTGCCTGCTACAGCGCGCTGGTGGAATCGGCGATGGGGGTCGACCGGCTCAACCAGATCGGCCTGCTCGGCGACTGGGACCTGTTGCGCGGCGACAAATCGGGCGGCTATTCAATCAGCATTTCACGCTATCGCGCGCAGCCTATCATCGAAACGCTCGGCATCGAAGTTCCCAACCATTTCGAGGAGGCGCGCGAGGGCGACGTCGTGTCGCTCAGGCCCTCGTTCCCGTTCTGGATGGACGTCGATCTTTATTACGGCGCGGGCGACGTCATCTGCTCGCGCACCAAGGATCTGGGCGGCGGCGAATGGATCGAGGAGACGGCGGCGACGGGCGCCGCCGGTCCGCAACGCCAGGGCTTCGCACGCGGCCGGCAGCACAGGCACGGCGCGCATCGCAACGCCTACAACACCGCGCTGGGCGCGGCGACGCTGCCGATCACCGGGCCGATGCATTTCCCCGACCTGACGGCGCAGGTCTATCCGCTGCTGGCGGACAAGGCGATCCTCCAGCGCTTCGTCGATTGGTACTGGAACCGCCTGTTCGAGACCGGTTCATGTCTGCCCAAGCTGCATCTCGAACTCGCCGGCTCCTATGTCTACATGACCGTCAGCATCGTCGGCGACGCCTATGGCAAGATGTGGTCGGCGACGGAGAACATTGGTTGGTGGGCCGAGCGCGAGGTTTCCTTCTCCATTCCGGTGCGCTGGATGAGCGAGGGAAAGTTGGTGGGACTGGCGACGATCGAGCCGCTGGTGTTCGCCGACAAGCCGCGCGCGGTGGCGACCGACCGCGAGGTCAACGGCCGCAATTCTTTCAAGGCGACAATCGAAAGCCCGCCCGACGTCTGGACCTCGCCCGGCGGCCCCGACGCGCCGCGCAAGCTGACGCGGGTGCTGACCGAATCTTTCCTCGACATCGGTTTCGGCCTGCCGAGCGCGACGCTGCCGTTGATCGAGATCGGCGATGGCGCGCCGCTGCCGATGAGCGATCTTGCCGGCTGGCGCGAGGTTGCGGACGAATGGGGCCCGGCGCTGGCTGACGATCTGCACGCCAAATCGCTTGAGCGGCGCGAGAGGCGCGGCCCGATCGAGGCGACGCAGGCGCTGGCGCTGGAAATCCTCGCGCGCGGCGCGCCGCTCAATCGGCTGACGCTGAAACAATATCGCGACGCGGAGGAATTCGACCGCGCCTGCTATCAGGCCGTGGTGCACACGCAGCGCCGCATCGAGCGGGTGCATGCGATCCGCGAGATCGAGGGGCCGCCGCAGATCGCGCTGCACCGGCTCGCCAATTACCCCATCGCCCAGTCGCTCGGGCTGAGGATCAAACATACCCAATCGGGCGAGAGCGTGGTCGATTGGTTGGAGCCGGTGCGGCCGTTCTGGCTGCGCGCCTCGGTCGTGGAGGATCTCGGTCGGGTCGTCGCCACCGTCGATCCGCATCTGGCGCCGGAGACCACGCAGGAGCCGCCGCGCCATTGGGTGTTCGCTGCTGTGAGCGCGCCCGAACGCCATCCCATCCGCCATCCGCAAGCCTCGCAACCGCCGGACTATTTCGCCCGGCAGGGCGCGACGGGGATCGGCGCCGGGCTCAACCAGGCCTTGCGCGAAGGCGACAGGCTGGATCTGCAAGGCCGGGTGCAGGACGCCTCGCGGCGCATGTTGGTCAAGGAACTGCACGCGCAAAAGCAGGCGCTCGGGGCATTGCCGGCGCCCGCGTCCTTGCCGTCCGACCTTGCAAAGGCGCTGACCGGGACGGGGGATTTCGCCGCTTTTCTCGACGCGCAGTCGTTGCAGCGGCTGCGCGAATTCGCCGACGCGATGACCTCGGCGCTCGGCGCCTGGCGGGCGCCGGCGGACCGCTCGGCGCGCGTTCGGCAGCTCGAACGGCTCGGCGAACTGGCCCTGTTGGTGGAGAAGGTCGAGCCGGGCGAGCGAGAGGCGGCTTTCGCGCGCCTCGCCGATCCGGCCCAGCGGGTGCGCTGCGAGCGCCTGTTGCAATGTTTTGTCGCGCCGGGGGCGACCGATCCCGACCTGCGCGGCGCGGATGCGCGCGCGTTGTACGAAACGAGCGCGGCGTTGCAGCGGGCGCTGAAATCTCGGACGGCGGGCGGGGAATCGGCGCCGAACGCGACGCAGGGGGCAGGCGCCACGGTGCGCTCGGCGCTGATCGGCCTCGTCAAGTCGGTCGAAGACTGGATCGTGCGGCCGCGCGACTTCGAGGGTCACTGGAGCCAACTCGTCCCCGAGGCGGCCGAGGAGGCGTTGCGGCGCCTGCGTCTGGCGCGCTTTGTCGCCGAATACGAGTTCGACGCCGAGCGCATGGCGCTGCTGGAGGCGACGTTCGGCGCCTGGGGCGCTTTGCGGCGGCTGGCGCAGGTCGCGGGTCGCGACGGGTTTCACGAGGCGCAGCGGCGCTACGACGCGCACCTCGACGCCTTCGATCCGACCGCCGCGCTGGGTCAGGCGGCCGATGCGCTCGCCG
>JANYIH010000301.1 GCA_025358745.1 Hyphomicrobiales bacterium
GCACCTTGCCGTCGGCCTCGGCCTCGTAGGATTCGCCGAGGTCGCGGCGGTAGCGGGCGAGGAATTCCTCGCGTTCCGACGCGGAGAGGGGCGCCAGAAACGGGCGCAGCGCCGAGCCGCGGAACCAGTCGACGATCGCCTCGATGCCGTCGAGTGGGTGAATATAGGCGGTCTGCCAGATATCGAGCGAGGCGCAGAGCGGCCGCAGCCAGCGGTAATATTCCTCGTATTCGGCGATCACGGCGCGCGTCTTGGCGATCGGCACCAGCCGACCGGCCCAGGGGCCGTCGGCGGCGATCAGGCGCATCAGCGCGTGGCTCGGCTCCTGCCGGTTGTCGGGCATCTGCACCGCCAGCGCGCCGCCCGGCGCCAGCCAGTCCATCAGGCGCGCCAACAGGTTTTCGTGGTCCTCGATCCATTGCAAGGCGCTGTCGGCGAAGACGAGATCGACCGGCGCCTCGGGACGCCAGGAGCGGATGTCGGCGCAAACGAACGAGGCCTGCCGCACGCGCGCGCGCGCGACGGCCAACATCGGCTCGGAATTGTCGATCCCGACGAGGCGCGCGCCGGGAAAGCGCTGCGCCAGCAGCCGCGTGCTGGTGCCTGGCCCGCAGCCGAGATCGACGATGGCGCGCGGGGCGCCGGGTATGCGGGCGGCGAGATCGTGCACGACCTGCTCGCGCTCGGCCTCGAAGCGCAGCAGCAGGTCGGCGTCCCAGTGGAGCGCGGTCGGGGTGTGATTCGGCATGGCGCCCTCTTGAACTTTGGCGAAGCGCGTCGCCCACAAGGATGGCGCGAATAGGGAGCGTCGTCATCTCTGTTTATGCGCGCTTTGGGATCGACACTAACGCAAAGAAGACGATTTTCGTAAATTGACGCAACGTAAGCAGTATAAATATGTACTTCCCCCCCTTGCTTTCACAACGCCAAGCATAAAATGTGTCTTTGCTGGAGAACGCATGGATTTCGCGATTCGAACGCGGCCGGAATCGGCGTCTAACCGTGTCGGACCAGGGGAGAGAATTTGCCATGCTGGCGGGAACGCGCATTCTGGTGACGGGCGGGGCAGGCTTTCTGGGTTCGCATCTGTGCGAACGACTGCTTAATAACGGCGCCGAGGTGCTGTGCGTCGACAATTTTTTTTCCTCGACCCGTCACAATATATCTCATTTACTTGGTGACCGTCGCTTCGAACTGCTGCGTCATGACGTAACGTTTCCGCTGTATGTCGAAGTCGACGAGATCTATAACCTCGCCTGTCCCGCCTCGCCGGTGCATTATCAATTCGATCCTGTGCAGACCACCAAGACCAGCGTGATCGGCGCGATCAACATGCTGGGTCTCGCCAAGCGCCGCAAAGCCAAGATCTTGCAGGCCTCGACCTCGGAGGTCTACGGCGACCCGAAGATCCACCCGCAGACCGAGGGCTATTGGGGAAACGTCAACCCGGTCGGCGTGCGCTCCTGCTACGACGAGGGCAAGCGCTGCGCCGAGACGCTGTTCTTCGACTACGTGCGCCAGCATGCCTTGCAGGCGAAGGTGGTGCGGATCTTCAACACCTATGGCCCGCGCATGCATCCCAACGATGGGCGCGTGGTGTCGAATTTCATCGTCCAGGCGTTGAAGGGAGAGGACATCACTCTCTACGGCGACGGGTTGCAGACGCGTTCGTTCTGCTACGTCGACGACCTCGTCGACGGCTTGATGCGGATGATGGCGACCGGGCCGGAGGAGAACGGGCCGATCAATATCGGCAACCCCGCCGAATTCACCATTCGGGAACTGGCCCTACTGGTGCTGGAACTGACCGGCTCCAAGGCCAGGCTGGTGTTCCGCGCGCTGCCATCGGACGATCCCAAGCAGCGCCAGCCCGACATCGCCCGCGCCGAGGCGGCGCTCGGCTGGCGTCCGAATGTGCCGCTGCGCGAAGGATTGGTCAAAACCATCGCCTATTTCGAGGCGACGATGCGCCGCAACGCGCCGCCGACGGCGATCGGCGGCGGTCTGCGGGTCGTGAACGGCTGAACGGGTCGGGCTGACGCCACGCGCGGGGGGGGGCGGCGCCGACGCGGGCGAATGTCGTCGGGCTCGTTCACGGGCCGCGATCCTACCGCAGGCCCGAGCCGGCGGCGCCCCTCAATACGCCCGCTGCACGGAAAACTCGACCGCATCGAGCAGCGCGTGTTTCCAGGCCGAGGACGGGAACAGCTCCAGCGCGTCGCGCGCCACGCCCGCGTAGTGGCGCGCGCGCTCGATCGTGTCCTCCAGCGCGCGGTGCCGCTTCATCGTCGCCAGCGCAAATTCGAGGTCGCCGTCGCGCACCTCGTTCTGCTCCAGCGTGCGTTTCCAGAATTCGCGCTCGGAGGGCGAACCGCGCCGGAACGACAGCACCACGGGCAACGTGATCTTGCCCTCGCGGAAATCGTCGCCAACGTTCTTGCCGAGTTTGGCCGACGAGCCGCCGTAATCGAGCGCGTCGTCGATCAGCTGGAACGCGACGCCGAGATTGGCGCCATAGGCGCGGCAGGCCTCGATCTCCGCCTTGGGGCGCTTCGCCAGGATCGGCCCGACCTCGCAGGCCGCCGAAAACAGCGCGGCCGTTTTGGCGCGGATGACTTCGAGATAGGCGTCCTCGGTCGTCTCGGTGTCCTTGGCGGCGGAAAGCTGCATCACCTCGCCTTCGGCGATGATGGCGGCGGCGCTGGAAAGCACGTCCAGGCAGGGCAGCGAGCCGACCTCGACCATCATCTTGAACGCCTGCCCCAGCAGGAAATCGCCGACCAGCACGCTCGCCTGGTTGCCGTAGACAACCCGCGCGGCGGCCTTGCCGCGTCGCATGTCGCTGTCGTCGACGACATCGTCGTGCAGCAGCGTCGCGGTGTGCATGAACTCGACCGCCGCGGCGAGCTTGATATGGCCCTCGCCGCGATAGCCGCTCAAGGCCGCCGTCGCCAGCGTCAGGATCGGCCGCAGCCGCTTGCCGCCGGAATCGATGAGGTGATTGGCGACCTCGGGTATCATCGCCACATCGGACCCGGTGCGCGAAAGAATCGTCTGGTTGACCAACGCCATATCGGCGGCGACGAGGCTCGTCAGCGGCTCGATGAGACGGCTCGGCTGTTTGTCCTCTAACGGAATGACTTGTCCCAAGCGCCGCGTCCTTGCCTAATTCGAGCGGCCGGAACATAGATAGACCCCGCGCCGCGGGCAAGCTGACCTAACGGCGATTTGCGAGTTTAAAAACAGCCATTGCGCGAACTTCTTCGCACCAACGACCTCGTGCTGATCTCCTTCATCGAATCGCTGCTCGACAGCGCGGGCTTCGGCTATTTCGTCGCTGACAAGCATATGAGCGCGGTCGAGGGCTCGCTTGGCTTTCTGCCGCGCCGCGTGCTGATCGTGGAAGAGGATTTCGCCTCCGCCAGGGCGTTGTTGAGCGCGGCGGGGCTTGGCGCGGAATTGGGCGATGAACGAGACGCTTGACGCGATTTCCGGCCTAGGGGTCGTGCTGCGGCAAAAGCGCGCAGGCCATAGGGTCGGACTTGACGCGGTGCTGCTGGCGGCCGCCGCCGGGCCCGGGGGGCGCCGCATCGTCGATGTCGGCGCCGGCGTCGGCGCGGTCGGGCTGGCGCTGGCGAAGCGTTTCCCCCTGGCGCGCGTGGATCTCGTGGAGATCGACGCCGAGACCGCCGCGCTGGCGCAGGACAATTCCGCGCGCAACGGGCTGGCGGAACGGGTGCGTGTGGCGCTGGCCGACGTGACCTCGCCGACGGCCCGGCGCGGGGCGGGTTTGAGCGACGGCGCGGCCGATCTCGTCGTCACCAATCCGCCGTTCTACGACGTGGCGACGACGCGCGTGTCGCCCGACCCGGGCCGCGCGCGGGCGCATGCGTTGAGCGGGGCCGATCCGCTCGGCGCGTGGCTGAAGGCGAGCCTCGCCTTGCTGGCGCCGGGCGGGCGCTTCGCGATGATCCACCGGCCCGACGCGCTGCCGGCGATCTACGCGGGGCTGGGGGCCCGACTCGGCGACGTCGCGGCGCGGCCAATCTATCCCCGCGCGGGCGCGGACGCGATCCGCGTGCTGTTGACCGGCGTGAAAGGCTCCCGCGCCCCGCCCCGGCTCGCCCCGGCGTTGGTGCTGCACGAGGCGGATGGGCGCGCGACGACGGAAGCGCAGGCTATCCTCCAGGGGCGCGCAACACTGTGAGAGCGGCAACCGTTAGCGCGCCGCGCCTCTTATCGATCGATCCGGCCTTATGTAGCAGCCACCACGGGCTGTCGCTTCGTGCGCGGCGGCCGAGCCGCTATTCCGCCATCTGATTGATGCTGGCGATAGGTTGGTGGCGATGAGCGAGGCGTCGATTATCTCGTCGTTGCGCGAGAAGCGATTGGAATTGGCCGGAATGCTCGAGGGCCTCGTGCGCCAGGTCGACGCGCGTCGCGCGGATTTGGCGCATTTGGACGCGACCATTGGCCTGTTCGATCCCAACGAAATCCTCGTCGCGGTTCGGCCTGCGCGGAGACGCCGTTACA
>JANYIH010000003.1 GCA_025358745.1 Hyphomicrobiales bacterium
CCAACAAGCAGGGCGCGGCCGATACCGTCATCACCAATGCGCTGATCGTGGATCACTGGGGCATCGTGAAGGCCGACGTCGCCATCAAGGAAGGCTATATCAGCGCCATCGGCAAGGCCGGCAATCCCGACATCCAGCCCGGCGTCACCATCGTGATCGGCCCCGGCACCGATATCATCGCGGGCGAAGGCAAGATTCTGACCGCCGGCGGATTCGACAGCCACATCCATTTCATCTGCCCGCAGCAGATCGAGCACGCGCTGATGAGTGGCGTCACCTCGATGCTCGGCGGTGGCACCGGGCCGTCGCATGGCACCTACGCGACCACCTGCACGCCCGGGCCCTGGCACATGGGACGGATGATCCAGTCGTTCGACGCGTTTCCGGTCAATCTCGGCATTTCCGGCAAGGGCAACGCCTCGCGCCCGGCGGCGCTGGTGGAGATGATCAAGGCAGGCGCCTGTGCGCTCAAGCTGCACGAGGATTGGGGCACCACGCCCGCCGCGATCGACAATTGCCTCAACGTCGCCGACGACCACGACATCCAGGTGATGATTCATTCCGATACGCTGAACGAGTCGGGTTTTGTCGAGGATACGGTGAAAGCCTTCAAGGGCCGCCGCCGGCGCCTTCGGTATGGAAGGCGTGGATGGTGCGGCCCTTGAACGCCTTGATCGTGTCCTCGACGAAGCCGCTCTCGTTGAGCGTGTCGGTGTGGATCATCACCTGCACGTCGAGATCGTCGGCGACCGACAGACAGCAATCGATCGCGGCGGGCGTGGTGCCCCAATCCTCGTGCAGTTTCAGCGCGCAGGCGCCGGCCTCGACCTGCTCGACCAGCGCTTCGGGCCGCGACGCGTTGCCCTTGCCGGCGAAGCCGAGATTCATCGGGAATTCGTCGGCCGCCTCGATCATCCGCGCAATGTGCCACGGGCCGGGCGTGCAGGTGGTGGCGAAGGTGCCGGTCGCCGGCCCGGTGCCGCCGCCCAGCATGGAGGTGATCCCCGACATCAGCGCTTCCTCGATCTGCTGCGGGCAGATGAAATGGATATGCGTGTCGAACCCGCCGGCGGTGAGGATTTTGCCCTCGCCGGCGATGATCTCGGTGCCCGGCCCGATGATGATCTCCACGCCGGGTTGGATGTCCGGGTTGCCGGCCTTGCCGATGCCTGAGATGCGCCCGTCGACGATCGCGACGTCGGCTTTGACGATCCCCCAATGATCGAGAATGACGGCGTTGGTGATGACGGTGTCAGCCGCGCCGCCCGCGTTGGTGATCTGGCTCTGCCCCATGCCGTCGCGGATCACCTTGCCGCCGCCGAATTTCACCTCCTCGCCATAGGTGGTGAAATCCTTCTCGATCTCGATGAAGAGTTCGGTGTCGGCGAGCCGCACCCGGTCGCCGGTGGTCGGGCCGAACATGTCGGCGTAGGCGGCGCGGGTGAGCGAGGTGCGGGCGTTGCGGGTCATGGGGGGAGCTTTCGCGGCACGGGGGAGAACAGTTTCGATTTCAGCGCCTTCCCGTCGAAGGTCGCCGTCGAGGCGCAGCCGAGTTCCACATTGACCTCGGCGAGCAGATAATCGGCAAAATCCGCCTTCCCCGTTCGAAAGGCATCCAGAGCCGCGCGAGCCGCCGACAACCGCTCGATCTCCAGGTCGTCCGCATCGAGCAGGCCGGCTAGGTATTTGACGATCTCATCCTTTTGCCGTTTCAGCGGTTTTGCGAGCGTCCAGGCGAATTCCGCCAAAACGACGACGTTGACCAGAAAGGGCCCCTCGGTCCCCGCCCGCGCAAAAAGCGAACGCGCCCGTTCTGTTTGCTCGGGGTCGTCGTCATCGATGAAAAGGCGCAACAGCACATTCGTGTCGAGGCCGATCACAACTCAGGTTCCCCGGCTTCTTTGCAGTTTATCGGCCATCGCCTCGGTAATCGCCTCGTCAATCAAAGCATCGATATCGACGCCCTTCTTTCCGAGCCGAATGGGATTGGCCCGCGCGAAATCGACGATGCTTCGCCGCTTGCGCGGTTCGGCAACCAAAGATCCGTCGGGCAAGCGGCGCCACCGCAAACGGTCGCCCGCGTCGAGCCCGAAGGCTTGCCGGAGTTCGCTGGGTAAAGTCGTTTGCCCTTTGCTCGTCAACGTCGACTCGCCAAAGTCTCTTTCTACGGATTGCGTGACTCGCGGCATGAAACGCTCTCCCTCCCTTACACAGTCAGATGTAAGGAGCGGGAAGTCAGAATGCAACAACTTACACCCTCCCCATCACCTCGCCCCTAAAGCCCACAGCCTCGCGCTTGCCCGCAATCGCCACCAGCCGCACCGTGCGCGTCTGGCCCGGCTCGAACCGCGTCGCCGTGCCGGCGGGGATGTCGAGCCGGTAGCCCCTGGTTTGCGCGCGATCGAATTTCAGCGCCGGGTTGGTCTCGAAGAAATGGTAGTGCGAGCCGACCTGAATCGGCCGGTCGCCGGAATTGGCGACGTCGAGCGTGATCGTCGCCCGTCCCACGTTCATGACGATCTCGCCCGGCTCCGCCAGCGTCTCGCCGGGGACGAGAGCATCGTCGGCGCCGCGAATCGGGTTGTGCACCGTGACGAGCTTGGTGCCGTCGGGAAAGGTCGCCTCGACCTGAATGTCGTGGATCATCGACGCAATGCCGTCCATCACCTGATCGGCGGTCACGACATGGGCGCCGGCCTCCATCAATTCGGCGACGGTGCGGCCGTCGCGCGCGCCCTCGACGACGAAATCGGTGATCAGCGCGATCGCTTCGGGGTGGTTGAGCTTGACGCCACGCTCCAGCCGGCGGCGCGCGACAAGGGCGGCCATGGCGATCAGCAGCTTGTCTTTTTCGCGCGGCGTCAGATTCATCGGCTTCCCCGGTCGGGCCTGTCGGAGGCTAACCATGCAAATCTTGGGCGAGCCGCGCAAGCCCTCTCGCGCCATGGCGGGGCGGCGCGGAATGGACTATCACCGTCGCGACGCTATTATGACGGTCCCCTGACTTGACTTCTCCCGTTATGAGCGCGGTGCTGGCCGCCGCGCTGCTGCATGCCGTGTGGAATTCGCTGGTCAAGAGCGCCGGCGACAAGTTCATGACCTCGGCGCGGGTGTGCCTGTGGTGCGGCGTCATCGCGCTCGTCGTCGCCGCGCTGACGCCGACGCCGGCGTTCGCCGCGATGCCGTTCGTCGTCGCCTCGGCGATTATCCATGTGCTCTATTTCGTGCTGGTGGGGCGACTGTACCGCACGGCCGATCTTTCGGTCGTCTATCCCCTGATGCGCGGCTTCGCGCCGCTGATCGCGACCGCCGTCGCCGCCTTCTGGCTCGCCGAACGGCCGGCGCCAATGGCGCTGGTCGGCGTGCTGGCGCTGGTGGCGGGCGTGCTGACGATGGGCGCCAACGGTCTTGCGCAGGGGCGCATCGACGCCGCAACGGTGCGCTACGCCCTGCTCAATGCGGCCGTGATCGCGATTTATTCCGTGATCGACGGGCAAGGCGGTCGGCTGGCGGGGCCGGGCATGTCTTACGCCGTCGGCTACAACGCCTGGGCCGACGCGCTGACCGCCCTTCTCTACGCGCCCCTGCTCGCGGTCTGGCGCGGACGCGGCGTCTGGCGCGAATTCACGGCCGAGCCCGCTCGCGCGGCCGCCGGAGGGCTGGCGGCCTTCACCGGTTATGCGCTGGTGGTGTGGGCGATGACGCAGGCCGAGATCGGCGCGGTGGCGGCGTTGCGCGAATGTTCGGTGGTGTTCGCCGCGCTGATCGGCGTGTTCGCGCTGGGCGAGCCGTTCAAGCGCGTGCGCGGCGCGGCGACGCTGCTGATTCTGGCGGGCGTCGCGGCGCTGAAATTCGCGTGAGAGCACGCCTCAGCCGCGCGTGGTGAGCCCGATCAGCCCGGCGACCGAAGCGCAGGCGAAGGCGGAGATCGCGCCGCTGGCGATCAGCGCGTGATAGAGCGCGGCGTCGACCTCGCCCGAAGTCCAATCATAGACCACGTCGCCGACGGATTCGCCGAAGTCGTAAGTGATCCAGCCGCCGACCGCCGCGCCCGCCCACATCAGCCAGAGGTAGAGGCCGTGCGCGAACACCGCGCCGATCAGCGCCGCCCCGAGCGCGCGCGGCGCCCCGGCCGGCGCCCACGCATCATAAAGCGCGAACGCCAGACCGGCGAGCGCGGCGGGCAGGAAGCCCAGGATATAGGCGGGGATCAATGCGAAGGCGTGGCCGATCAGGCCGGCGATCCAGCCGATATGGGCGGCCGCCTGCGTTTGCCCCTCCAACAGCATCGCCAGCGGAATGAACACTGCCCCGCCCAGCGCCGGCCCCAGCGCGGCGAACAACACGACGAGCCCGAGCGCGGGCAGGAAGAACGGGCGCGGAGCCGTCATTGCGCCAGCTCTTTGAGGCCGGCGCGGATCAGCGCCGACGTCGCCGCCTCGGCGCCCAACGCATGGTGCGCCTTGGCCACCGCCGCCAGCGCCTGCGGCCGGGCGTAGCCCAGCCCGGTCAGCGCCAGCACCGCGTCCTCGGCGGCTTTGGGCAGGCCGGCGACGGGGGCTTCCGCGCCGCCGAAATCGACGCCGCCGGGCGCTTTGTCCTTCAGCTCCAGCACCAGCCGCGCCGCCAGTTTCGGCCCGACGCCGGGGGCGCGCGCCATCATCGCCTTGTCGCCGCGCGCAATCGCCGTGGACAGCGCCTCGCCCGGCAGCGCGCCGAGGATGCCGAGCGCGACCTTCGCGCCGACCCCCTGCACGCTTTGCAGCAGCCGGAACCAGTCGCGCTCGCCGGGGGTGAGAAAGCCGAACAGGCGGATCGAATCCTCGCGCACCTGCGTCTCGATCAAGAGCGCCACCGCCTCGCCGATCCCCGGCAGCGCGCGCAGCGTGCGCGCGGACGCCGACACGAGATAGCCCACGCCGCCGACATCGACGATCAGGCCGTCCTCGTCGAGACTGTCGACGCGGCCTTTCAGCTTGCCGATCACGCCGCGCCCCTGATCCGGGCCTGCCGGTGCTGGGCGTGGCAGATGGCGACCGCGAGCGCGTCGGCTGCGTCGGCGCTCTGCGCGCGGCTGGTCGGCAACAGCATTTTCACCATCATGCCAACTTGCGCCTTTTCCGCGTGGCCGACCCCGACCACGGTCTTCTTGACCAGATTGGCGGCGTATTCCGCGACATTCAAGCCGGCGAGCGCCAGCGCGGCCAGCGCGACGCCGCGCGCCTGACCGAGCTTGAGCGCCGAGCGGGGATCGCGATTGATGAAGGTCTCCTCGACCGCGCCTTCGTCCGGCGCGTGCTCAGCGATGAGATCGGTGAGTTCGCGGTGAATGAAGGCGAGACGGCGGGCGAGCGCCATCTCGGTCCCGGTCGAGATCGAGCCGCAGGCGCGATAGCTCAGCCGCGAGCCGGCGACCTCGATCACGCCCCAGCCGGTGGCGCTCAAGCCGGGATCGACGCCGAGGATGCGAATCGCTGGGGTGGACATGGGGCTAAGGTAGCGTTTCGACGAAGCCGGGGGAAACGAACAATTTGAGCTAAATTTTGAACCTCGTGGTCGCCCGGCGCGACTATCCTTTGAGGCGAAAAGTCGCCGTTCGAGGATCAAGGTCATGTATGTCCAGCCGACTTACGACATGCTCACCGCCGGTTCGCTGGCCTCCGCGACGCTGTGCCCGCAACGCGCCGAGGCGGCGGAGAGCGCGCCCCTGCCCGAATTCGCGGCCGCGCCGGGCGCAAGTTCGCACGCCGCGCCGGTCGTCGCCCGCAAGAGCGGCTGGAAACGGATGATCGATGTGATTCTCAGCCCGATCAGCGGTCCTACCTTCTGCCCGCAGCGCGGCGGCGCGCGCGCCCTCTGACGTTTCCCCGTCGCGCGGGTTTGCCGCCCTCTCAAGCCCCGCGCCGGCTCCGTTCGCCATAGCGGCGCGATGCTGCTGCGCCGCTCCGCCTTCGCCCACGTCCTGCCGCTCGGCCCCGGCCGCGCCTTGCTGATCCACGCCGTGTCGCAGATGCGCCTCGCCGTCGACGACGCGGCGGCGGCGCTGCTCGACGCTTTCTCGTCTCCGCGCGAACTGCCGGTGGAATTCGCGGCGCTCGGCGAGACTTTCGGCTTCGACATCCAGACGCTTGCCGGCGCTGTCGCGGCGCTGATGGAGCGCGGCTTTCTCACCGAATGCGAGCCCGCCAATGAGGCGGCCGCCTTCGCGCAAGACCTCAACCAGTCCGGCGCGCGCGATCCCGCCGCCATGCTCGACAAATACCGCGCTCGCCTACGCGAAGGCGCGCAGGATTACTGGGCGGCGCGCGAGACCCGTCCGCTGGCGCAACTGGCCACGCAAGGTCGCCGGCTCGACGTGGCGCTGATTGGCGATTGCGACGTGCAGATGGAGGCCGAATATCTGCGCATCGCGGGCCAAGCGCGCGGGCTCGACCTGCATGTCGGCGCGACCTTCCCCGATGATTCCGAATATGTGGCCGAACGCGCGTTCGAGGCGATCATCCTCGGCGCCTCGCGCGCGCGCGGGGCCGTGTTCGAGGGGCGGCTCGGCGAATATCTTGTCGAGACACAACGGCTGCTGGAGAGCCTGCGCGCCCGCAGCGCCGCGCCGATCCTGATCGACAACCTGCCCGAGCCGACGGTGCAACCGCTGGGCCTGGCCGAGCGCGGCGCGAACGGGCATCGCAACCGCGTGCGCGCGGCCAATCTCGCGCTGGCCGATCTCGCCGAAAACTTCGCCGACGTGCATGTGGTCGATGTCGCCCATGCGCTCGGCCGCGAGGGGTCGATCGCGCTGGTGGACGATGGCGTGCTGTCGTTCACGCATCTGGGCTCGCCCGGTTGGTTGTTGCAACGGCCGGAGAGCGAGAAAGCCGCCGTGCATGGGTTGATCCCGGAAGCCGAGAGCGTGGCGACGCTGGTCGGGGGCGATCCGGCGCGGCGCGAGCGCATTGTCGCGGCCGCGCATCTCGACGCGCTCGTCTGCGTGCTGTCGATCGAGGCCAAGAAAGTCGTGGTGGTCGATCTCGACGGCGTGCTGTGGCCAGGCGTGCTGGCCGAGACCGGAGCGCCGTTCGCCTGGGAGCCCGAGATTTCGGGCCTTTCCTCGCATATCGGCGTCTATGTCGGACTGCACGAGGCGCTGAAGACGCTGAAGCGGCGCGGCGTGCTGCTGGCCGCCGCCAGCAAGAACGACGAGGCGGTGGTGCGCGCGCTGTGGCGCTATCCCGACCATTATCCGCGCGAGCGGTTGCTGAGCCCGAACGATTTCGTGACGACGCGGATCGGCTGGGGCGACAAACCAACCAGCCTGCGCGAGATCGCGGCTGAACTTGGCTTTGCGACGTCCGCGCTCTTGTTCATCGACGACACGGCGCGAGAGCGCGAACAGGTGCGCGCCGAACTGCCTGAAGTCGAAGTCTGGGGCGAGGATTTGCACGGGCTGCGCCGTCGTCTGCTCGACGATCCGCGCCTGCAACGCCCGCGCGTTACGACGGAGGCGGCCGCGCGCGGCGATCTCGTCAAGGCGCAGCTTTCGCGCGAGCGCCTGCGCGCCGGCGCCTGCGACGAGGCCGCGTTCCGCGCCTCGCTCGACCTCGTGTGCGAAGTGTTCGCGCCCGACGCGGCCGACCTGCCGCGCATTGTCGAGCTGTTTGCGCGCACGACGCAGTTCAACACGACCGGCGCCAAATTCACCAGCGGCGAACTTGAGGCGGCCTCGGTGCTGGCGCTGCGGGTGAAGGACCGCTTCGCCGATCACGGGTTGGTTGGCGCGGGCGTCGTGCGGGAGGGCGAGATCGTCGGATTCGCGCTGAGCTGCCGCGTGATCGGCCTCGGCGTCGAGCAGAAACTGCTGGCGGCGCTGGTCGCGCGACACGGCGCGCTGCGCGCGCGCATCGTCGAGACCCCGCGCAACGCGCCGGCGCGCTGGCTCTATCGCGACGGCGGGTTCCAACTTGACGCCGACGGGGCCTGGTTGAGCCCCGCCCGCGTTGCAGCCTGACCTATTTCAGCGCGATCGGGTCTTTCTCGCTCAGGAAGCTCAGGACCTCGTCGAAGAACTGCTTGCGGTTCTTCTCCATGATGATCGTATGCGTCCCCTGCCCCAGTTCAACCAGGCGCTTGTAAGGCGCGTGTGTGAGTTGGGCGAACACTTTGTGCGCCATGTAGCTCGGCAGGTCGGCGTCCCATTCGGCATGGATCAGCAAGGTCGGAACCTTGATCTCGGCGGGATCGTAGAATGGCTTTCCCGCCCGCCAGAACTGGGTGAATTCGGCGAACACGCCGTTGGGCGCGCGCAATTTCGGCGGGTTCATCTTCGAGCCGACGGGATCGGTGGCGAGCGTCGCGTCCCACCATCGGTCGAACACGCCGGGCGGCACGAGCGCCTCGCGCTGATCCTCGGCGACGCCCATGTACCAGCGCTTCTTCGCGTTTTCCTTTTCCACCAGGCGATAGGCGGGCAGCTTGTCCTTGGGCGGATCGACGGGGGGCTCGAAAGTCCAGGCCGGGGCGTAGAGCACCAGCCGTTCGATCTTGTCGTTGTGTCCGGCCGTGTAGCGCCCGGTGATCGAGGTGCCCCAGGACCAGCCCATCAGGTTGAGCTTGGCGATGTTGCGCAAGCCCAGCACATAGTCGACCGCCGAACCCAGATCCGCGCCGGCCTGATCGGAGGTCGCGACCGGCGGGTTGTCCTGCGCCGGCTGGTCCATCTCCGCCGGCCGGGTGGAGCGGCCATAGCCGCGCACGTCAACCAGAAACACATCGAAGCCGGCTTCAGCGAACATGTCCATAATCGACTTGCCCTCGACGGCCAAATCGAAGCTCGTCTCGGCGGGATAAGTCGCGCCGTGAATGAACAGCAGCGTGCGGTCGGCGCTCGGGGCCGGCAGGGCGGCCAGATGTTTGTTGCGCACGAACAGTTCGATCCCCGGCGTCGAGGATTTGATCATGTGATCCTCGGTCACGACGCCCTCCGCCCGAGCCGCCGAAGCGGCGAGGCAACCCGCCAGCGCCAACAAATATGAAACGCGCATGCGATACTCCCTGTTTTTGTTATATGCGCTCAGCCCGCCAACACATAGAGCGAGAGCCAGTCGGCGACCAGCGCCGGCTTGTCCTCGCCCTCGATCTCCACGCTCACCGCCTTGCGGCTCTGATATTCGCGCGCCGAGCGCTGCGTCAGCGCTGTAAGCTGGAACCGGCCGCGAATGCGGCGTCCCGCGCGCACCGGCGCGACGAAGCGCACTTTCTCGAAGCCATAATTGACGCCCATCGCCAGCCCCGACACTTTCGGCAGCGCGTCATAGGCGATCGCCGACAGCATCGATAGTGTGAGAAAGCCATGCGCGATGGTCGAGCCGAACGGCGTCGCCTTGGCCGCTTCCGGGTCGACATGGAGAAACTGCCAATCCTCGGTCGCGTCGGCGAAGGCGTCGATGCGCTTCTGGTCGATCAGGAACCAGCGCGAGAGGCCGATCTCCTGCCCCACGCGCAGACCAAGCTGGGCGACGGTGAGGGCGGGCTGTGACTCGTCGGCGAGGCTCATTCAATATCCCAGCATGGTTGCGACGCGGTCGGCGTGGAACGCCGCGTCGCCAAACAAGGTCGCGTCCACCCGCGCGCGTTTCAGATAAAGGCCGACGTCGAAGGCGTCGGTCATGCCGACGCCGCCATGCATCTGCAAACATTCCGCCGTGACCTCTTGCGCCGCGCGGCTCGCCTTCGACTTGGCCACCGCCACATCGAATGCGGCAGAGTTGGCGCCCGAGTCGAGCGCCTGCAAGGCGACCAGCGTCGCCGACCATGCGTTCTCGACCGCGATATGCGCGAGCCCGGCGCGGTGCTGCAACGCCTGAAACGAGCCGATGCGGCGGTCGAACTGGCGCCGCTCCTTCAAATATTCGAGCGTGCGGCGGAACGCCTCCTCCGCGACGCCGCAGGCGCTGGCGGCCAGCACGGCGCGAGCGACGTCGAGCGTGCGTTCGAGCGCCAGCGCGCCGCCGGGCAGGAACGCGAATTCGTCGACCTCGACGCCCTCGAACCGATAGGTCGCCACGCGGCGTCCGTCGACGAGGATGCGGGTCTGGCGCGACACGCCGTTGGCCTTGGGATCGACGAGAACCAGATACGGCCCGTTGTCTGTTCGCGCCGATACAATCAGCGCGTCGGCGACGTGGCCGTCGAGGACGAAGCTTTTTTCGCCTTCGAGGCGGAAATCGGGGCTTTCGAGATGCGCCATCGTCGGCCACCCACCCGGCGTATCCTCATGCGCGAAGGCGACGATCGCCTCGGCGGCGGCGATGCGCGGCAGCCATTCCTGTCGCTGCGCCGGCGATCCGCCGGCGCCGAGCGCGGCCGCAGCCAATACGGCGGTGGAGAGAAACGGCGAGAGCGTGAGCGTGCGGGCCATTTCGCGCGCGAGGAGGCCGGCGCCTAGCACGCCGAAGCCGGAGCCGCCATGCGCCTCGTCAACCAGCACGCCGCTCCAGCCCATCTCACCGCACGTCGCCCAGAAACGCCGCGAAAACCCCTCGCCCTGCGGCTCGCGAAGGCGACGATATTCGCTGACCGGGGAAGCCTGCGCGACGCCTGCGCGCGCGCTGTCCATCAGCAAAGTCTGGTCTTCGTCGAGGGTCAGCATGCGATCAATCCGCGGGCAGGTCGAGCAGGCGCTTGGCGACGATGTCGAGCATCACCTCCGACGTGCCGCCCTCGATGGAATTGCCTTTCGAGCGCAGCCAGCCCTCGGCGACGCCAGGTTCTCGATTGCCGTCGAAATAGAGGCCGTCGGCGCCGGCCAGCGACATCGCGAGTTCGTGGCGGCGCTTGTTGAGCTCGGCGCCGTCATATTTGAGCAGCGCCGAGCGGGCGCCGAGTTCGCCGCCGCGTGCGACCTCGTCGGAATAGCGCCGCCGCGTCGCGTCGAAGGCGTAGGTGTCCACCGCCGCCTCGGCGATTTTCGCGCGCAGGATCGGGTCTTTAGGCCGGACTTGCGCGGCGGCCTTGTCGAGCGCGTGGCTGTCGAACAGGTTGGAGCCGCCGCCCGCGATCATTTCGCGCTCGTGCGTCAACAGATATTTGGCGACGTCCCATCCTCGGTCGAGCTTGCCGACGAGGTTTCCCTTGGGAACGGCGACATCGTCGAAGAAAGTCTCGCAGAACGGCGATTTTCCCGAAATCAGCACAATGGGCCGGGTCGAGACGCCCGGCGTCGCCATGTCGATCAGCACGAAGGAAATGCCGAGCTGCTTCTTGGCGTCGCGGTTGGTGCGGACGAGGCAAAAAATCCAGTCGGCCTTGTCGGCGTAGGAGGTCCAGATTTTCTGTCCATTGACGAGGAAATGATCGCCCTTGTCCTCGGCGCGCGTCGCGAGCGAGGCGAGGTCGGAGCCCGCGCCGGGCTCGGAATAGCCCTGGCACCAGCGAATTTGCCCAAGCGCGATGCGCGGCAGGTGCTCGGCCTTCTGCGCCGGCGTTCCGAACGCGAGCAGCGCGGGGCCGAGCATGGAAATGCCGAAGCTGGTCAGGGGCGGGCGCGCGCCGATGCGGCGCATTTCGGCGTAAAGCACGTCCGCTTCGTCGCGGCTGAGGCCCGCGCCGCCATATTCGCGCGGCCATGTCGGCACGGTGAACCCTCGCGCCAGGCACCGCTCGAACCACAGCTTTTGCGCCGGAGACTGGAACGCCCAACGCCGGCCGCCCCAGCAGACGTCCTCGTCGCCGCGCGTGGCGGCGCGCATCTCGACCGGGCATTCGGCTTCGAGCCAGTTGCGGATTTCGTGTGCGTCGATCGCCATGCCGTTCCCCAAGCGAAAGGTTGCGATGACGAAAATTCTGGACTGTCCGCGCGCAGAAGTCGATAGGGAGCGCAAAAGAGGAGGACCGCGTGGGCAAGGAAGCTATCGGATTCATCGGCGTCGGCCTGATGGGCCACGGCATGGCCAAAAATATCGTGGAAAAGGGCTGGCCGCTGGTGGTGATGGGGCGGCGCAACCGCAAACCGGTCGAGGATCTCCTCGGCCGCGGCGCGAGCGAGGCCAGGACGCCGCGCGAGATCGGCGAGCGATCGAGCGTGGTATTCCTGTGCGTGACCGGCTCGCCCGAAGTCGAGGCTGTGGTGCGCGGGCCGGACGGACTGAAGGCGGGGCTGAAGCCAGGCTCCGTGATCGTGGACTGCTCGACTTCGGACCCGGTGTCGACGGCGGCCCTGTTCGAGGAGTTGAAGGCGGCGGAGATCGAACTGGTCGACGCGCCGCTCGGCCGCACGCCGAAAGAAGCGTGGGAAGGCAAGCTCGACGCGATGGTGGGGGCGAGCGAGGCGACTTTCGCCCGGCTGAAGCCGGTGCTCGAATCCTGGGCCGGCAAAGTCGTTCACATCGGCGGCCCCGGCGACGGCCACCGCATGAAGCTCCTCAACAATTTCTTGTCGATGGGCTACGCCGCGATGTTCGCCGAGGCGCTGGCGCTTTCGCGCAAGGTCGGCATCACGCCGGAGCGTTTCGACAGCGTCATCAGCGGCGGACGGATGGATTGCGGCTTCTACCAGACGTTCAAGCGCTGGACGCTCGAAGGCGATCCCGACGCGCACAAGTTCACCATCTCCAACGGCTTCAAGGACCTGCGCTATCTCGCGTCGATGGCGAGCGCGGCGGGCGTGGCGAGCCCGATGGCGGATGCGGCCAAGAACAGCTTCGCGCTTGCCCACGGGGCCGGCGGCGGCGCCGATTTCGTGCCGATGCTGGCGAGCTACGTCGCCCACGCCAACGGGATCGACGACGGGCTCTACGAGAAGACGCCAACGAAGCAGCGGAAGGCGTGACGACGCCCGATGGCTCCTGGCGGCGCGAGGGGCGAGACGCCGCGCCCGCCGTCCCCTCTCCCCGCATAGGGCGTCGAAAGACGCCCGTCCAAGGACGGGCTACGCGGGGAGAGGGCCAGGGTGAGGGGCGGCTCGGCTTGGAGCCGGAGGGCGTCATTTCTGGCCGCACGGCGCTTGTTCTAGGCGGCGCCCGCTCGGGCAAGAGCCGTTATGCGCTGGCGCTCGCCGAGGCCGCCGCGCCCGAGCGGCTGATGATCGCCACTGCGCAAGCGCTCGACGTGGAGATGGCGGCGCGGATCACCCGCCACAAGGCCGAGCGCGGCGCCGGCTGGGCGACACGCGAGGAGCCGCTGGCGCTTGTCGCCGCGCTCAGCCAGGAAGCGCGGCCGGGGCGCGCTGCGCTGGTCGATTGCGTCACGCTCTGGCTCACCAATGCGATGCTCGCCGGCCGCGACATGGCGCGCGCCATCGAGGAACTGGCGGCGCTGGTCCCGACGCTGGCGGGGCCGGCGATCTTCGTCTCCAACGAGGTCGGCCACGGGATCACGCCGACCTCGAAGCTTGGGCGCGAGTTCCAGGACTGGCAGGGCCGCGCCAATCAGGCGCTGGCGCGCGCCTGCGAATTGGTGGTTGCGGTGGAGGCGGGCCTGCCGCGGTTGTTGAAACCCGCGCCGGATCTGCGATTGCGGCTGCGCTGAGGATTGGCGAATCGGCTGCGTCCGCGTACGCTCGCCCCCATGTTGTCCCTGTTCGAGCGCCGGCCCGCGCCGATTTCGGAAATCGAGATCGCCCATGACGGTGAGACCTTCCGCATCGCCCTGCGGCGGATGGCGACCTCGCGACGGTACACGTTGCGGGTGCGCGCGGCCTCGCGCGACGCGCTGCTGACCATGCCCGCGCGCGGCACGCTTCGCGCGGCGCGTGAGTTCGCGCAGCGACATGCGGCCTGGATCGGCGCGCGGCTCGCTCGGCTGCCGCAACCCATCGCCTTCGCGCCCGACGCGATCACGCCGTTGCGCGGCGTCGAGCATCGCATCGCGCATCGCCCGCAAGCGCGCGGCGTGGTCTGGACCGAGACGGGCGCGGATGGTCCGCTCCTCTGCGTCGCCGGCGAAGCGCCGCACGTGCCGCGCCGCGTCGCCGATTATCTCAAGCGCGAGGCGCGGCGCGATATCGAGGCGGCGGTCGCCCGCCACACGGGCGCGCTGGCGCTCAAACCGCGCCGCATCGCGCTGCGCGACACCACGAGCCGCTGGGGCTCGTGCTCCTCGACGGGCGCGCTCAATTTTTCCTGGCGGCTGATCCTCGCCCCGCCCTATGTGCTCGACTATCTCGCCGCGCACGAGGTTGCGCATCTCAGGCACATGAACCATTCGCCGCTGTTCTGGGCGCTGACGCGGCGGCTGTTCGCCGACACCGACAAAGCCGAGGCTTGGCTGAAGGCGCATGGCGCGGGACTGCATCGGTTCGGCGCGGCCTCAGGCGCCCCGTGAGCGCCGCGCCGGGGCCGGCTCTTCGCCGAACACGCTGCGCCCGCCATAGTCATGCGAGCGGGCGCGCTCCTCGGCGAAAACGGCTTCGACCAAAGGACCGCGGGCGGCGGCCTCCATCCGTCGCGCCTGCGCGTCGAGCCGGCGCAAAGCCGCCATCTCCTCCGTGGCGCCCAGCCGGGCCTTAACCACGGCGCTTTTCATCACCGCGATCGAGCGGTCGAGCACTTTGAGC
The DNA here is from genome assembly GCA_025358745.1 of Hyphomicrobiales bacterium. Taxonomy (GTDB): domain Bacteria; phylum Pseudomonadota; class Alphaproteobacteria; order Rhizobiales; family Beijerinckiaceae; genus Roseiarcus. Next base: position 14,546 of record JANYIH010000003.1, read on the forward strand.
GGCACGGGGAAGGGATGGCGGTCCTTACCGCCGTGCGCGAGCGAGAAGCGCGCGGGATCGGAAAAGCGACACGGCGCGCCGTGGACGATCTCGGCCACCTGCGCCAGCGCCCGCACGGTGCGCGCGCCCACGCCCGGCGTTTGCAGCAGTTCGACGAAATCCTTCGGCCCCCGGTCGGCGGCGGCGGCGAGATTGCCGCGCAACCTGCGGGTGACGATGTCCTCCGCGCGTACGTCGTGATGGGCGGGCATGACGAGATGGGGCAGCAGCGGCTGCTCCGGCGCTTCGCAAAGCGCGCGCGCGACGCCGTCGGGACCAAGATTGGCGAGCACGTCCACCACGCCGCGCCGCGAGGCTTCAGCCCGCGAATCGGTGAGATTGACGATCTCGCCCTGCCCCGGCCCGTCGATGGCGGCATGCGGGCTATCGACGAAACTGCGCAGCCCCTCGGACTTCCAGTGATAGCGCCGCGCCTGTTTCGCGTCGCCGTTCATGCCCTGCTGCACCACGACCCAGTGGCCGTCGTCGGCGACGACGAAGCCGTGCAGATAAAGATCGAACCCGTCCTGCACCGCCGCGCTGTCGACCTTGGCGACCAGCCGGCTCGCCTGAGCGAGCGCATCGCCGTCGAAGCCGACGCGGGCGCCGACGGCGACGAGCTCGCCGGGCGTCTTGCGCGAATGGGCGCCGCGCCCCCCGCAGACATGCAGCCCAAGGTCTCGCGCGCGCGGCGCGAGCCCCCGCTTCAAGGCGCCGAGCACGGAGGTGGTGACGCCGGAGGAATGCCAGTCCATCCCCATCACGGCGCCGAACGACTGGAACCAATAGGGATGCGCGAGCCGGGCGAGGAATTCGTCGCGGCCGTATTCGATCACGATCGCCTCGGCGATCACCGCGCCGAGGCGCGTCATGCGCTCGGCGAGCCAGTGCGGCACGCGCCCGGCGTGCAGCGGCAGATCGGCGCTGCCCGTCCGCGCCGCCATCAGCGCGGCCGGGCGGATTCGAGGCGCGCGAACAGCGCCGTCTCCATCTTCTCCGCCGTCTCGCGCAGATAGGGATTGCGCGATTCGCGCCCTGCCCGGCCGGAATCGAGATCGGCCTGAAAGCCGTCGCGCTGCGGCCAATGTTCGGCCAGTTGCTCGAAGCCGGAGGCCTCGATCGTCTCCATCGCCTTCTGCAACTGCGCGTCGGAGCGGCCGATTTTCGACAGCTCGACGACAATGCGGCCCTCCGCGCCCTGTTTGGCGAGCTTTCGCGCCAGAGCCAGCGTCGGGCGCAGATCGTAGCCGGAAACGCCGGTGGGGAGAAACACGACGTCGCTTTCCTCAGCGATATCGAGCGTCAGTTCGTCGGCGAGCCCACGCGTGTCGACCACGACGATGCCGGCGCGGTCCTCGTTCTTGCGCAGCTTTTTCAGGCTCTTGAAGGCGCGGACGTCGATGTCGGGTTCGACGGAATTTTGTAGCCGGATCGCGTTCCATTCGACGCAAGTGAGCTGTTCGAGATCGAAATCGGCCAATATTGGCTTCAAGCCGCGATGCGCGGCGCCGACCGCAAATAGCCGCGCAAGCGTGCTTTTCCCCACGCCGCCCTTCTGGCCGACGAAACTGACGGTCGGAAGCTCCTTGCGGCCGGAGCGGACCTCGGACGCGTTCGCGTGAGCCAGCAGCCGGGACGACGGTTTCATGACGATTCTCCGGGGCCGACGCGCGCTATCGTAACGTGCGCGGCGGCGCTGGCAAGGTGGCGCACTGGCCTCAACGGACCTGTTTGCGGATGCGAGACGGTCGACATTCCGAGCACATTCACACACGCGCCAGCGTATTTATTGCTGCGCGGCGAAGAGCCGCCAACTCCCATTGAGGCCCTTCAATTCGAAATCGCCCCGCTCCCGAAAGCTGAGGCCGGCGCCCGCAACGAGATCGACGAGCACCCTGGACACAAGGATTTCTCCCGGTTCCGCTTTCGCCATCACGCGCGCTGCGGCATGGACTGCAACGCCGGCGACGTTTTCGCCGCGCAACTCAATTTCGCCGGTGTGCAGCCCCGCCCGCAACTGGAGGCCGGCGCCTTGCAGCTTTTTGGAAAGATCCATCGCGCACCGAACAGCGCGGCTCGGTCCATCAAAGACCGCGACCATGCCATCTCCGGTGGAGGCCACGTAGCGACCGCGATGCTGCTTGGCGAGGCGTTGCGACGCATTGTCGTGCTCATCCAATAGGCTGGTCCATGACCGATCTCCAACTTCCCCCAGTCGCCGGGTCGAGTCGACAATGTCGGTCATCAGGACCGTGGCGAGGATGCGGTCGACGTCGTCCGTCTCCTGCGTCGACGAACCGACGACGAACTCGCGAATGTCGCTTGCGATTCGCCTGACGTCACCGCCAAAAATGAGGTGATCGGCGCAATCTTCATATTCGATCAGCTTGGCGCCGGGAATGCGCTCAGCGAGGTAACGGCCATTTTCAATGCGGATCAAGGCGTCGTTCTTCCTGTGCAGTACCAGCGTCGGAACGCGGAGACTCTGCAAAATCGGCCTCACATCTATAAGCGTATTTTGCCGTATCATGGCTTTGTAAGCCCCGGGGCTTGCGGAAAGGCGTTCCAATTTTGCAAATTGTTGAATCGCTTCGGGTCGATGCATAGAAGTCGCCCAATAGTAACGAATGGCAACCTCTCCCGTGCCCCAAGTGTCGTCGATCAACTTATCCAAGACGTCAAGTTGATCCGTTGGAAAACCAAATTCGTAGTCGGCTGTCGCCGCATTGCGGGCAAAGCCCCCAAATAAAATCAAATGCGAGACTCTTTCCGGATAAGTTGCTGCAAATAGGATGCTGAGCGCCGCCCCCTCGGAACATCCCAGCAATATCGCTTTGCTGCTTCGCGTCGCCGACATCACGGCGGCGATGTCGTCCATTCTTTGTTCGAGCGTGGGAATGCCGACGGGCCGGTCGGAAAGCCCCTGGCCGCTCTTGTCGAAGGTGATGACGCGCGAAAATCCAGAGAGATGCTTGAGAAACTGCCGATACTCGGGAAATTCATGCAAGTGTTCGATATGGGAAATGATGTGGGGAACGACAATCACGTCCAAGGGATGCAGGCCGAGCGTCTGATAAGCGATGCTCAGCTCTCCGCTGCGCACATAGCGCGTCGGAGGGATCTGGTAATCGGACATCGGGGTTCCCCTAGAAGGATCAAGCGCCCAGGCTGCGGGTAACTTAGTCCGCGGATGTGGGTTCGTCACTTCGCAGCTACGGCCCGTGGACGCTTTTTATCGCCAGCCTCTCCCCGCTTCGTTCAGCCCCAAACCCCGGCGAGCCCCGAGACCAAGCCGGGGGCGACCACGAGCGCCGTCAGCCCCGTCGCGACAACGGCGTGGGCGCCTTTTAAACGGTGCGGCTCGGGCAGGCGGCGCGCGAGCCGGAACAGGAAGCTGAGCGCGATTGGCAGCAGCAACGCGTTCATCACCCGCACCGCCACGCTGAGCGCGACGAGGTTGATCCTAGCCGACGGAGACGGTCGTGACGGCGTGGTATTTGCAAGGCGCCATGGCTCCGCCTAATCCTATCGGCCCCCGCCGGTAAACGGCCGGGATTTCGATAAGCCGAGGAGGCGCGCGATGACGCTCTATGCCGGTCCCGTGTTCGAAATGGCGCGACAACAGTTCCACATCATCGCCGACCATCTCGACATTCCCCTCGACGAGCGCGAGCGACTGCTGCTGCCCAAACGTGCGATCTGCGTCTCTTGCCCGATCCACATGGACGACGGGCGCACCGCCGTATTCCAGGGCTTTCGCGTCCAGCATCATCTCACCCTCGGCCCCGCCAAGGGCGGCACGCGCTTCGCGCCCGGCGTCGACTTGGGCGAAGTGGCGGCCCTCGCCGTCTGGATGAGCTGGAAATGCGCGCTCGCCGAACTGCCCTATGGCGGCGGCAAGGGCGGCGTGGCGGTCGATCCCTCCGCGCTTTCGCTGCGCGAACTGGAGAACCTGTCGCGCCGCTACATGCAGGAGATGATTCCGTTCGTCGGCCCGCGCATCGACGTGATGGCGCCCGACATGGGCACCAACGAGCAGGTGATGGCCTGGTTCATGGACACCTACTCGATGTATCAGGGCGTCACCGTGCCCGAGATCGTCACCGGCAAGCCCGTCGGTTCGGGCGGCACGCTGGGCCGGCGCGAGGCGACGGGACATGGCGTCGCTTTCCTCGCGGTGCGCGCGCTCGACCGGTTGCAGATCGACCCGACGAACGCGAGCGCGATCATTCAGGGGTTCGGCAACGTCGGCTCGCACGCGGCGTTGGGGCTCGCCGCGCGCGGGGTGCGCGTGACCGGGATCAGCGATCACATGATTGCGCTCTACGACCCGCGCGGGCTCGACGCGGGCGCGGCGGCGGCCCATGTCGCGCGCCACGGTTCGCTGAAAGGCTTCGCCGACGCCGCCGAGGTGGGACCGCGCGAGTTTCTCGCGCTGCCCTGCGACGTGCTGGCGCCCTGCGCGATCGAGCGCGTGATCGACGCCGAGATCGCCGCCCTGCTGCAATGCCGCGTCCTGGCCGAAGGCGCCAACGGGCCGACCACGCCCGACGCGGACGAAGTGCTCGCCCAACGCAACCGCGAGATCTTCGTCGTGCCCGACATCCTCTGCAACGCCGGCGGCGTCATCGTCAGCTATTTCGAATGGGTGCAGGATCTCCAGCAATATTTCTGGTCGCGCGAGGAGGTGATGGACCGGTTGGAGCGCGCGCTGGAGCGATCCTGGAACAAGGTGGTCGAGCGGGCGGAAAGGGACGGCATTTCCGGGCGCATGGCGGCAATGGCGATCGGGGTCGAGCGGGTGCGGGCGGCGAAACTGTCGCGCGGACTGTTTCCGTGAGGGTCGCTTAGGCTTGCGCCGAAAATAGTCGCCATTCTCCGGGGATGCCCTTGAGGATTTTCGCGCCTCGCTCGGCGAAGCGCAGTCCCGCGCCGGCCGTCAAATCCTTCACCGTGCTCGACACCAGAACCTCGCCGGCGCCGGCGAGTGCGGCGATGCGCGCCCCGATATGGACGGCGATGCCGCCGACGTCGTCGCCCATCATTTCGCACTCGCCGGTATGCAGGCCGGCGCGCACCTCGAGCCCCAGCGCCCTGATTTCATCGGCGATGGCGCAGGCGCAACGAACGCCGCGCGCCGGGCCGTCAAAGGTGGCGAGAAAGCCGTCGCCGGTGGTCTTGACCTCGCGACCGCGAAATCGCGCCAGATGGCGCCGGATCGCGGCGTGATGCTTGTCGAGCAGATCGCGCCAGCGCTGATCGCCGAGCGCCACGGCCTTTTCGGTGGAGCCGACGATATCGGTGAACAGCACGGTGGCGAGCACGCGATCGACGTCGACCGGCGCGCGCGATCCGGTCAGGAACTCTTCAACCGCGTCGGAGATTTCGTCGGCGTTCTCGCCGACGTAGAAAAGATGGTCGACCCCGGGAAGCTCAAAAAGCCGGGCGCCGGGAATACGCGCGGCGAGGTCGCGCCCTCCCTCGACGCTGACCGTCTTGTCGCCGGTTCGGTGAATTACGAGCGTGGGCGCCTGCACGGTGGGAAGAATGTCTCTGATTTCAATCTGACTGTTCATCTGCATAAGCGCGATTACGGCGGCGGGGCTGGCGCCAAGCCGTTCGTTGCGTCCCCACCAGCGCTGAAAGGTCGAATCGTTGGCGCGCGAGGGCGCAAATCTCTGCACGCTGCCGCCTGTGCCCCATGACCGCTCGACATAGGCGAAGAACGTGGCCAGCGCCTCCTGCGTGGGAAACCAGTAGGAAAAGCGCGAAAACCCGCCATAGAGCGCCAGCGCGCGGCAGCGATCGGGATAGGTGGCGGCGAACAGAACGGCCAGCGCGCCGCCTTCGGAGATCCCGAGCAGCGCCGCCTGCTCCATGCCCGCCGCGTCCATGACCGCGCGCAGGTCGTCCATGCGCTGGTCGAGGCCGGGAAGCTCGGCGACGCGGTCCGACATGCCCGTTCCGCGCTTGTCGAATGTCACCACTCGGGCGTAGCTCGCCAGTCGGGTCAGAAAGCGGGCGAGGTCGGGCTCATCCCAATAATTCTCGACATTCGACACGAAGCCGGGAACCATCACCAGATTGATCGCGCCTTCGCCAAACGCCTGATAGGCGATGTGGACATCGCCGCTCTTTGCGTATTGCGTAATCGGCTGCATGGGGCTCCCCTCTAACACCCCGGGCGCCGCCCGGCTGAATGGCTAAAATCCGCGCAGCGCCTTCAGGCGTCCAGGGTATGCGGCTCGGTCGCCTCGCGCCACAGGTCGACCAGGATCGCCATGATCGCGGGGCCGAGGAACAGGCCAATCATGCCGAACGTCTCGACCCCGCCGAGAATGCCGACCAGCACGAACAGGAACGGCAGCCGCGTCGCATTGCCGATCACATACGGCCGCACGATGTGGTCGGCGACCGTCAGCACCACCAACCCAAGCGCGAAGATGAACACGGCGGCGAACACCGCGCCCTTGTAGAGCAACAACGCGGAGGCGAGCGAGAACATCACAAAGGCGCCGAACGGGATGATGCAGCCGATCGCGGTGGCGACCCCCATCAGAAACACTTGCGGCACACCGGCGAAATAATAGGCGATCGTCAGCACGAGGCCCTCGCCCAGGCCCACCAGCACGAGACCATCCACCGTGCCGCGCACGGAATTGACGATGCGCGCGCCAATCGTCCAACCGCGCGGCCCGAAGGCGCGCTGGCTGAGGCGGGCGAGCGCGACGACGATGCCATCGCCGTCGCGATAGAGGAAGAACAGCGCGAGGATGGTGAACAGAAACACGACCAGTCGCCGCCCGGCGGCGACCCCGACATGCTGGCTCATCGCGAACAGCGGCTTCTTGTCGAAGTTATGGATGAGCTGCGAGGCGCTCTGCGGATCGGCGAGGTTTTCGCGCCACCAGTTGGCGATCGACGGTCCGACATATTTCAGGCCTTCGACGCCCTCCGGGAGGGGCACGCCGTTCTTGCGCGCCGCTTCGAGCCAAAGCGCGGCGGCCTTCGACTCGTGGCCGGCGAGCCAGCCGGCGCCGACGATGGGCGCGAGAAACACCAGCCCGACGGCGATCGCGAACAGGGCCGGCAACGCCGAACGCAGGCCGCCCTGCACCCGGGCGCGCATCCGCACGTAGAACGGCCAGGTGGCGATGGCGATGACGCCCGCCCAGCCGAGCGCGGGCAGATATTCGGCGAAGGTCCACGCCGCGAGCGCCACGATGGCGGCGGCGAAGGCGAGCCGGGCGACGGCCTGCTTTCGCCATAGCTCCGGCGCCGGCGCGATGATCGGTTCCTCGGGCATAGCTTCCTCTGGCGGCGACGTGCGGCCGTCGCGAGCCGGTCGTCCGAGGCTGGCGCATAAGGCCAAGACGCCGATCCGTCCAGAGAGCCCGCCACTTTCGCCGGGAACAGACAGCCTTTGCCTAATGGCCCTCGCATGGGCTATCTACGCGACAGCCGGAGAACAAAATGGCCGACGCCTTCATCTGCGACGCGGTGCGGACGCCGATCGGCCGCTACGGCGGCGCCTTGTCCTCGATCCGCGCCGACGATCTCGCCGCAGCGCCCCTCAGCGCGCTCAAAAGCCGCAACGCGCAAGTCGATTGGGCCGCGCTCGACGACGTGATCTACGGCTGCGCCAATCAGGCCGGCGAGGACAACCGCAATGTCGCGCGAATGGCGGCGCTGTTGGCGGGGCTGCCGATCTCCGCGCCCGGCGTCACCGTCAACCGGCTGTGCGGTTCGGGCATGGAGGCGGTCGGACAGGCCGCGCGCGCAATCAAGGCCAACGAGGGCGATCTCCTCATCGCCGGCGGCGTCGAGAGCATGAGCCGCGCGCCGTTCGTCATGCCAAAGGCGGACGCTGCCTTCGCCCGCAGCAATGCGGTCTACGACACGACGATCGGCTGGCGTTTCATCAATCCCGCGATGCGGGCGCAACATGGCGTCCATTCCATGCCGGAGACGGCGGACAATGTGGCGGCCGATTACGGGATCTCCCGCGCCGATCAGGACGCCTTCGCGCTGCGCAGCCAGCAGCGTTGGGCCTCGGCGCAGGGCGCGGGCGTGTTTGCCGACGAGATCGCCGCCGTGCGCGTGCCCCAGGGCAAGGGCGAGCCGCTCGTGGTCGATCGCGACGAGCACCCCCGCCCCGACATGACGGCGGCGCAACTGGCCAAGCTGAAGCCGCTCAATGGCGGGGATAAATGGGTGACGGCGGGCGACGCCTCGGGCGTCAACGACGGCGCGGCCGCGTTGATCGTCGCCTCGGAGACGGCCGCCCGCCAGCACGGCCTCACTCCGAAAGCGCGCGTCGTTGGCATGGCGCACGCCGGCGTCGAGCCGCGCATCATGGGCGTCGGGCCGACGCCCGCCGTGCGCAAGGCGCTGGCGCGGGCGGGGCTGCAACTCGACCAGATCGACGTGATCGAACTCAACGAGGCGTTCGCCGCGCAGGCGCTCGCCGTGCTGCGCGAGCTTGGAATCCCCGACGACGCGCCCCATGTGAACCCCAATGGCGGGGCGATTGCGATCGGCCATCCCCTCGGCATGAGCGGCGCGCGGCTGGTGGGAACCGCGATGAATCAATTGCGCCGCCAGAAAGGCCGCTATGCCTTGTGCACGATGTGCATCGGCGTCGGTCAGGGCATTGCGTTGATCCTGGAGCGGGTGTGAAGCCATGTACGCACAGATGGTCGCAAGCCAGCCGCTGAAAGCGGCGGAAGAGATGAGCGATGCGGAGCGCGCCTTCCAGGCGCGCATCGACGCCGGCGAAAAGATCGAGCCGAAGGAGTGGATGCCCGAGGCGTATCGCCGCACCTTGATCCGCCAAATCGGCCAGCACGCCCATTCCGAGATCGTCGGCCAATTGCCCGAGGGCAACTGGATCACGCGCGCGCCCTCGTTGCAGCGCAAGGCGATCCTGCTCGCCAAGGTGCAGGACGAGGCAGGCCACGGGCTCTATCTCTATTCCGCCGCCGAGACGCTCGGGATCAGCCGCGACGAGCTGATTGAGATGCTGCATTCCGGCGCCATGAAATATTCCTCGATCTTCAACTATCCGACACTGACCTGGGCCGACATCGGCGCTGTCGGCTGGTTGGTGGACGGCGCGGCGATCATGAATCAGGTGCCGTTGCAGAAATGCTCCTACGGCCCCTACGCCCGGGCGATGGTGCGCATCTGCAAGGAAGAAAGTTTTCACCAGCGCCAGGGTTTTGACCTGATGACGAAAATGGCGCGCGGGACGCCGGAACAGAAGGCTTTTGCCCAGGATGCGCTGAACCGCTTCTGGTATCCCTCGTTGATGATGTTCGGTCCGTCGGACAAAGACAGCGTCCATTCCGCGCAATCGATGGCGTGGAAGGTCAAGATCAACACCAACGACGAGTTGCGGCAGAAATTCGTCGATCAGACCGCGCCGCAGGCGCATTATCTCGGCCTGACCGTTCCCGACGACAAGCTTGTCTGGAACGAGGAGAAAAATGGCTACGATTTCTCCGAGCCGGATTGGCGCGAGTTCTACGAAGTGGTCGCCGGCAATGGGCCCTGCAACAAAGATCGGCTAGGCGCGCGGGTGAAGGCGTGGGACGACGGCGCCTGGTTCCGCGACGGACTGATGGCCCATGCGCGCAAGCGTGCGGCGGCGAAGATTGCGGCGGAATAGATCATGTCGAGCGAATGGCCGCTGTGGGAAGTGTTCATCCGGGGCCAGCACGGCCTCAACCACCGCCACGTCGGCTCGCTGCACGCCGCCGACGCTGAGCAGGCTATTCGCAATGCGCGCGACGTCTATACGCGCCGGCATGAGGGCATGAGCATCTGGGTGGTTCGCTCCAACGACATCGTCGCCTCCAGCCCCTCGGACAAAGGCCCGCTGTTCGAGCCGGCGAATTCGAAGGTCTATCGCCACCCCACCTTCTACGACATCCCCGACGAAGTGGGGCCCATGTGACTTCAAATAGTGTGAGCAGCGACCGCTTCAACTACGCGCTGCGGCTCGGCGACAATGCGCTGATCCTGTCGCATCGCCTGAGCGAATGGTGCGGCCACGGGCCGGCGCTGGAAGAGGATATCGCGCTGACCAACGTCGCGCTCGATCTGATCGGCCAGGCGCAGTTCTGGCTCGGACTCGCCGGCGAACTGGAGGGTGCCGGCCGCAGCGCCGACGATCTCGCCTACAAGCGGGACGCCGGCGCGTTCCGCAACGCATTGTTGGTGGAGCGGCCGAACGGCGATTACGGCCATACGCTGATGCGGCAATATCTGTTCGACGCCTGGCACGTCGAGGTTTTGGCGGCGCTGACGGCGTCGAGCGATCCGCGTTTCGCCGAAATCGCGGCCAAGGCCGCACGGGAAGTCGCCTATCACGTCGAGCGTTCGGGCGAGTTGGTGGCGGCCCTCGGCGACGGCACGCCGCAGAGTCACGCGCGGATGCAGAGCGCGCTCGACGCGTTGTGGGCCTATGCAGGCGGGCTGTTTGTTGGCGACGAGATTGATGCACGGCTGGCCGAGCAGGGCATCGCGCCGGCGGCGGGTTCGCTGCGCCCCGAGTGGGATCGCGCGACGGGCGCCGTGTTCGCGCAAGCCGGCCTGAAACCGCCGGCCTCCGCGTTCGCACATAAGGGCGGCCATACCGAGGCGCTGGGGCATTTGCTGGCTGAAATGCAGTTCCTGCCACGCGCCTACCCCGACGCGCAATGGTGAGCGAGCGCGAAGTCTGGGACTGGCTCGGGCAAATCCCCGATCCGGAAATTCCCGTGTTGTCGCTGGTCGATCTCGGCGTGATCCGCGAAGTGCGGTTCGACGGCGACACCTTGGTTGTCGGCGTGACGCCGACCTATTCCGGCTGCCCGGCCACAGCGGTGATCAAACAGGACATCGAGGCGGCGTTGCGCGCGCATGGCGTGGACAAGCTGCGGCTGGAGCGGCGCCTGTCGCCGCCGTGGACGACGGAGTGGATGAGCGAGGACGGCCGCCGCAAACTGCGAGAATATGGCGTCGCCCCTCCCTCGGGCCGCGCGCCCGCCGCCTGCCCGCGCTGCGGCTCGTCGAAGCTGCGTCGGGTCAGCCAGTTCGGCTCCACGCCCTGCAAGGCGAATTACGTCTGCCAGGAATGTCTGGAGCCATTCGACTATTTCAAGTGCATCTGAGATGGCCCGCTTTTTCCCCCTGATCGTCACCGAGATTGAGCACGACACGCGCGACGCCGTCGCGGTCACGCTCAAGCCTCGCGAAGAGGATCGCGCCGCCTTCGCTTTTGTGCAGGGCCAATATCTGACGCTGCGCCGCGACTTCGCCGGCGAGGAGTTGCGCCGCTGCTATTCGATCTGCTCCGGCGTCGACGAGGGGCGCTTGCGGATCGGCGTCAAGCGCGTCGAGGACGGCGCGTTTTCGAGCTTCGTCAACCAAGAATTGAGGGTCGGCGACACGCTCGACGCCATGGCGCCGATGGGCGTTTTTCAGGTCGCGCTCGACCCCTCTTCGGCGCGGCATTACCTCTGCGTTGCCGGCGGCAGCGGCGTCACGCCGATCCTGTCGATCCTCAAGACGACGCTGAAGCGGGAGCCGAAATCGCGCTTCACGCTGGTTTACGCCAACAAACAGATCTCCTCGATCATGTTTCGCGAGGAATTGGAGGATCTCAAGAACGTTCATCTCGGCCGGTTCGCGATCCTGCATGTGCTGGGAAGCGACGCGCAGGAAATCGACCTGTTCACCGGCCGGCTGACGGCAGAGA
>JANYIH010000009.1 GCA_025358745.1 Hyphomicrobiales bacterium
GGACGGTTGGCGGACTTCAATCAGTCGGCGGCGCAAGCGCCGGTTGCAGTCTTGCAAAGTCACCGCGTGGATGGCCGGGACAAGCCCGGCCACGACGGCGACGGCGAAGCCAGGCCCCCTAACAGATCGAAACGAGGCCAGACTCGCCCTCAATCGCCGCGTTTGCTTTTGCGCGCGGCTTCAGCCCACGATTTCGTTGCCGGCGAACCATTGCGCGATTTCCTGCGCGGCGGTTTCCGGCGCATCCGACCCGTGCGCGGAATTCTCGCCCATCGACAGCGCGAAATCCTTGCGGATCGTGCCGGGGTCGGCCTTTGCCGGATTGGTCGCGCCCATCACTTCGCGATATTTGACGATGGCGTTGTCGCCTTCGAGCACCTGCACCACGACCGGCGCGGCCGTCATCATCTCCACCAACTCGCCAAAGAAGGGCCGCTCGCGATGCACGCCATAGAAAGTCTCGGCCTGCGCGCGCGACATATGCACCCGCTTCTGTGCGACGATGCGCAGGCCCGCCGCCTCGATCCGCGCGTTGACGGCGCCAGTGAGGTTGCGACGCGTCACATCGGGCTTCAGAATGGAAAAAGTGCGTTCGAGGGCCATCGAATTCTCTTGTCTGGAGTTTATCTGGAAAGCGGCGCGCTTATAGCCGCGAGGCTGCAAGGCGACAAGGTGATCGTCGTGACGGCGCCAGGGCGAACGGACCCGCTCAGGTTCGAGGTTGTTGTGCGCGAAGGCCACGGCGAAATGCGCCACGAGGTGACGCTGTCGGCCGCCGATCACGCAGCGTTGCGCGGCGACGCGGCGGCGTTGGCGCCAGCCGCCTTCGCATTCCTGCCCGACCGCGAGCCGAAGGAGGCCATCCTGTCACGCTTCGATCTCAGCGCAATCGCGCGTTATTTCCCCGAATTGGCGCGCGAACTGCCGCGCTATCCGGGAAGGCGAGCATGAAACAGGCGACGCATCTCTTTCGTGTCGAGACGCACGGGCGCGGGCTTTACGAGTTCACGCACGAAGTCGCCGTATGGCTCGACGGTCAGTCCGTCACAACCGGCATCGTGACGCTGTTCTGCCGCCACACTTCGGCCTCGCTGCTCATCCAGGAGAACGCCTCGCCCGACGTGCGCAGCGATTTGGAAGCCGCCTTCGCGCGTCTCGCGCCCGAGGCGGCGGGGCTCTACGAGCACGCCGACGAAGGCCCCGACGACATGCCCGCCCATATCCGCGCCAGCCTCACCGGCGTAAACCTGTCGATCCCCGTCATCGCGGGCAAGCTGGCGCTGGGGACCTGGCAGGGCGTCTTTTTGTTCGAGCATCGCCGGCGGGCGCACCGGCGCGAGGTGGCGGCGCATGTGTTGGGGTCGTAGGGGCGGGTCACCAGAGGCGGGGCGCCGCGAAGGCGTCGAACAGACTTTCGTTCGACACAAGCGTAAGGTTTTCGCATATCGCCTGCGCGATCAACATCCGGTCGAATGGATCACGATGTTCGCCCGCAAGCGAGCCGGCAAGCTCCGCATGCGCCAAAGCGACGGGCAATTCGAGAAAACGCTCCTGCGCCAGGACGCGGCCGAGCTTGCCGACAAGCCGGCTGGCGAATGGCAACTTTCCGATCCGATGCTTGGTTGCGATTTCCCACGCGCTTGCGGCGCTTACAAAGACGACGTTCGCGGGCTCCGCCACCGCGCCGTGCGCCAGATCCGACAGCAATTCGTTGTCGGAAAGCCACCAGATCAGAGCGTGGGTGTCCAACAACAGCCGCACGCTCTATTCCCAAGCCTTCAACTCGTCCTCCGGCAAGGGCTCGAAAAATTCGGGTCCGACGTCAATTTGGCCTTTCATGGACCCGGATTTGCGTCTGGCGTCCGGGGCCGCGTAGCGCGACAATTTCGCGATTGGCGTCTTGCCGCGCGCCAAGACGATCTCCTCGCCCGCTTCCACCCGGGCGAGCAATTGCGAGAGTTGGGTCTTCGCCGCGTGAATGGTGACGATTTTCATACCGGCATCCTAGCTAATTTAGATTAGCTAGTCTAGAATTTTCCGCGAATGACGCAGGTTCCGCCGGCCCGAACGGCGGGCGGGTGGGGATTTCGCGACGCAGGCGCCGCCGATAGTTCGCACCGAAGTCTTTTTGCAGGCGACCAAGGAGAAGACCGAGCCAAATGCACATCATTACGCACTCATTCGATCACAACGAAATGTTGGTCGAACAGTTGCTGGCGCAATTTCCTCTTGAAATTGCGATGTATAAAGCCATTGGCTGTAATAGTATTGAAGAATACAAAAACACCGGCGACGGCCATGTCGCCGTCTTGAAGCACGAAGGTCTCAAAAATGGAATGCGCATCTATGACTTGGGCTGCGGATCGGGGCGAACGGCGCAGGCGTTGGTCAGGTCAGGCTGGCACGGCGAATACAAAGGGGCCGACATCGTTCATAAGCTCGTCGACTATTTGAAAGAAAAATGCCCCGGCTATGATGCCGCCGTCAATAGAAAATTGAACCTGTTGGCCGAGAATAATTCGCTGGATATGGTGTTTCATTGGAGCGTATTCACGCATTTATATATAGAGGAGTGCTATATTTATCTTCAGGAAGTCATGAGAACACTGAAACCCGGCGGCCGCCTGTTGTTCTCATTTCTGGAATTGGAAGACGAGCGCCATCGCAAAATATTCGCGGATCGAATCGCCAAATTCAAGGGGCCCGACGTCTGGGGCCACCTCGATACGTTCCTTCATCGCGACTGGATTCGCCGATGGGCGGCGGAGATCGGCTTTACGCCGCCCAGATTCACCGACGGTACAGACGGCGCCCATCACCCTCCGTTCTGGCAGACGCTCGTCGCCATGGACAAGCCCGCCCCGCCGGGCGGGACAGTTTTCGGCGCCTAACGCGCTGATCCGGCGCTCACCCCATCCCCTCCACAGCCTCGATCAGCAGCGCGACATCCTCCGCCCGCGAGAGACGGTGATCGCCGTCGCGAATCAGCGTCAGCGTCACCGGGTCCATCGCCAGATGTTCCACCAGCGTCAGGGCGTGCTGATAAGGCACGTCGGGGTCCTCCATGCCCTGCAGGATGCGGACGGGCGCATAAGACCGCACGTTCCCGCCCAGCAGCAGATGCTTGCGCCCGTCCTCGATCAGCGCGCGGGTGTAGACATAGGGCTGCGGCGAATAGGCGGAGGGGCGCTCGTAGCGCCCGTCCCTCATGATCGCCATCCGCGCCTCCTCGGGCAGGCGCGGCCACAAAAGCGCCTCCGTGAAATCGACCGCAGGCGCGATCAGCGCCATCCCGGCGAGCCGGTCGAGTTCGCCAAGCGCTGCGAGTTCGCGCGCGACCAGCAGCGCGATCCAGCCGCCCATCGAGGAGCCGACCAGCACTTGCGGGCCTGCGGAGGCCGCGCGGATCACGGCCAGGCTTTCCTCCAGCCAGCGCCCGATGGTCCCCGCCTCGAAATCGCCGCCCGAGATCCCGTGGCCGGAATAGTCGAGGCGCAGGCAAGGACGGTCGCGCTCGGCGCAATAGGCGTCGAGAGCGAGCGCCTTGGTCGATTCCATGTCCGATTTGAAGCCGCCGAGCCAGATCACGCCCGGCCGCCTTGCGCCGGGTCGGGCGCGATAGGCGATGCGGCGCGAATCCACAGCTTCGCCCATATCGAGAAATTGCGGTTTTCCGGAATCCACGCTTTCATGGCTCCATGATTCGATTCACAAGCTTGAGGACGAGCGTGGCGCGGCCCGTCGCCGCTCGCAAGGCCATAGCGCGCGGTCGCGCGATATGATCGCCCCGACGCGCGCTTTCGCGCAAACCCGGCCGAGCCTCGCCGGCCGCACCGTGCTGCAAATCCTGCCCCGGCTCGACGCGGGCGGCGCGGAGCGCACGACGATCGACGTCGCCGCCGCCATCGTGCAGGCGGGTGGGCGGGCGCTGGTGGCCTGCGACGGCGGCCGGCTGGTGAGCGAATTGCAAGTGCTGGGCGGCGTCTGGCTGCGGTTTCCCGCCGCCGCCAAGAACCCGTTCCGCATGCTTTACAACGTGCGCAAGCTGGCGCGGCTGATCGTCGACGAGCGGGTCGATGTCGTGCATGCCCGTTCGCGCGCGCCGGCCTGGGTGGCGCTGGGGGCGACGCGCATCGTCGAGCGGCCGCTGGTGACGACCTATCACGGCGCCTATGCCGGCGGCTCAGCGCTGAAACTGCGCTACAACTCGGTGATGGCGCGCGGCGACGCCGTGATCGCCAATTCGCACTACACCGCCGATTCGATTGAAAAGCTGTTTCCCTTCGCGCGCGACAAGTTGCGGGTGATCTATCGCGGCGCCAATCTCAGCGCCTTCTCCGCCGGCGCCGTCGATCCCGCCCGCGTCACGCAATTGCGCGAGGCCTGGGGCGTCGCGCCGCACGAGCGCGTCGTGTTGCTCGCGGCCCGGCTGACCGGCTGGAAAGGCCAGCGGGTGCTGATCGAGGCGGCGGCCAAGCTTCAACTCGACGGCGTGCGCTACGTCCTGGCGGGCGATCCCCAGGGCCGCGACGGCTACCTGCGCGAGATCGACCGCCTGATTGAGGCCAAGGGGCTGAAAGGCGTCGTCAGCCGGGTGGGCCATTGCCGCGACATGCCGGCCGCCTTTCTCGCCGCTTCCGTCGTCGCGGTGCCCTCGACCGAGCCCGAGGCGTTCGGGCGCAGCGCGGTGGAGGCGCAGGCGATGGGAACGCCGGTCGTCGTCTCCGACCTCGGCGCCGTGCCGGAAACCGTGCTCGCGCCGCCCCAGGTCGGCCCGGAAGCGCGCACCGGCTGGCGCGTTCCCGCCGGCGACGTCGACGCGCTGGCCGAGGCGCTGAAAGCCGCGCTGAGTCTCGGCGCAACGGCGCGCGACGCGATGGCGCGGCGAGCGCGCGCCCATGTCGAGAGCCATTTCTCGCTCGAACAGATGACCAGCGACACGCTCGACGTCTACGGCGCCCTTTTGGGAGTGTGAGGCCGGGAACCAAAGTCGGTGCGTTGGATTGACACCGCGTCGAGCGCAATGCGGCGCGGGTGGGTGAGTGAGTGATGTTGCGGGTGGCGATCGTTGGCGGGGGGCCCAGCGGGATCTATGCGCTGGCCGAGTTGGTCCGGGCCGAGTCGCCATTTCACGTAACGATATACGAATCCGGGGAGAAACCGGGCCTCGGCACGCCCTACGATCCCGCACTGAACCATCCGAGCCTCCTCGCCAACATCGGCAGCTTTGAACTTCCCGCTGTCGTGGATACGCTGGAGGAATGGCTTGGAAGCCTCTCCGCGAAAGCCCGCGAAGGGATGAATGTGGATGAGGTTTCCGCGCGCGCGTTCTATCCTCGCGTCGTGCTGGGGGCCTATTTCACCGCGCAATATCGCAAACTGGCGCGACGGGCCGGCGCTCGCCTGAAACTGCGCGCCCGCACGCGCGTGGTTGACGTGGCTTGCGAACCTGATTCCGCGTCGATCACCTCGCAATGCGACGGCGTGCTGACGGTGGAGAGATTCGATTTCGCTGTCGTGGCGACGGGCCATCGAAGCCGCAGGGGTCGCCCGGTTTCGTCACTATGCGCGCCGGCCTATCCCGCTCCCAAGGCGCCGCCCGAACGGTCGATGCGCGTGTCGGTGCTGGGCGCCTCGCTGACCGCCATCGACGTCGTTCTGTCGATCGCTTTGCAGCGAGGCGATTTCGTCGCCGGGGCCAGCGGCTTGAAATATCTGTTGAGCGCCGACGCGCAGCCGCTCGCCATCGAAATGCTGTCGCGCCGCGGCGTGCTGCCGGAAGCGGATTTCTACTTTCAGTATCCCCATAAACAACTGCGTTTCTGCAACGCGAAGGCGCTGGCGCGGGCTTCCCTGAGGCCCGGCGCGCTCGATCTCGCTTTCGACCTTCTATGCCGCGAACTCGCTGGCGAAGACCCCGCCTACGCCGAGAGAATTGAGCTAAAGCGGCTCGACGCCGACAGTTTCGCCGACGCCTATTTCGCCGAGCGCGAAGCGGGCGACCCGTTCGAGGCGGCGCGGCGCAACCTCGCCGAGGCGCTGGCGGGCGTGCGGGCAAGGCGGGTCAGCGCCTATCGCGATGTCATCTTGCGCGCGCACCAGGCCTTTGCGGAACTGGCGCCAAAGTTCAGCGAACGCGACGCGGCGCGCTTTCGCCGCGGGTTGCAGCGCGTGTTCGTCGACAATTATGCGGCCGTGCCGCCACTCTCGGTCGAGCGGCTGTTGGCGTTGCAAGACGCCGGCGTGTTGGCGTTACGGAAAATCAGGTCCGGCTATGCGCTGAAAAAGGACGGCGAGGCCGTCGAGATCGTCGCGGGGAGCGAGCGCGAGCGCTACGATCTTGTGGTCGATGCGCGCGGCGAGACGGCGGCGCTGGCGCGGGAAATCCCGTTTCCGACTTTGCGGCTGCAAATTCTCGCCAACCAGCTTGGCCATCCCGGGGACGAACTGGAGGTGACGGATGAACTTCAACTGGCGCCGGGGCTCAACCCGGTCGGGCGGGTCTTTTGCCTCGCAGCGCCTTTCCTGTTGCGGCGTCGGCCGTTCGTTCAGGGGCTGACCTCGGCGCAGGAGATGGCGGCCCAGGTCGTGCGCCGCCTCTTGCGCGGCGACGCGGCGCCTTTGGTTGAACCTGCGAAGCTGATGGACGGCGGGACGATCTATCTCAACGGCGGCCTTGTTGTCGCCACGCCGGCTCACATGTCCTGATAATTGGGGCCTCCGCCGCCTTCGGGGGGAACCCAGGTGATGTTCTGCGCCGGGTCTTTCACGTCGCAGGTCTTGCAGTGGACGCAGTTCTGCGCGTTGATGACAAAGCGCGGATCGGTCTTCGCCGCCTCGTTGGCGTAGACGACCTCGTAGACGCCCGCCGGGCAATAGAGCCGCGCCGGCTCGCCGAAGCGGGGCAGGTTGTCGCGGATTGGAATCGAGGGATCGGCGAGCTTGAGATGGACCGGCTGATCCTCCTCGTGATTGGTGTTGGACAGGAACACCGAAGACGCCTTGTCGAACGAGATTTTCCCGTCCGGCCGGGGATATTCGATCGGCGCGACCTCCGACAAAAGCTTGAGCGATTTCGCGTCGGACTTGCCGTGGCCGAGCGTGCCGAACAGCGAGGCGCCGAACAATTCGTTGGTCCACATGTCGAGCCCGGCGAGCGGAACGCCGAGCGCCAGGCCGAACCTCGTCCATAGCGGCTTGACGTTGCGCACCAGCCTGAGGTCGCGGCCGATGTCCGAAGCCCGCCAGCCGTTCTCATAGTCGGCGAGTTCGTCATGCGCGCGTCCCTGCGCCAGCGCGGCATGGGCGGCGTCGGCCGCCTGCATCCCCGACAGGATCGCGTTGTGGGAGCCCTTAATGCGCGCGAAATTGACGAAGCCGGCGGCGCAGCCGACCAGCGCGCCGCCGGGGAAACTCAGCTTCGGCACGGATTGCACGCCGCCCGAGGAAATCGCGCGCGCGCCATAGGACAGGCGTTTGCCGCCCTCGAACATGTCGCGCATCATCGGATGCGTCTTGAAGCGCTGGAACTCGTCGAACGGGGACAGGGTCGGGTTCCGATAGTTGAGATGCACGACGAAGCCGACCGCCATCAACCCGTCGCCGTAGTGATAGAGGAACGAGCCGCCGCTGGTTCCACGCCCGAGCGGCCAGCCGAAACTGTGCTGCACGAGGCCCTTCTGGAATCGCGAGGGCTCAACCCGCCAGATCTCTTTCAGGCCGATGCCGAATTTCTGCGGGTCGCGGCCGGCGTCGAGTGCGAATTTCGCGATCAGTTGCTTGGCGAGCGAGCCGCGCGCCCCCTCGGCGATCAGCGTATATTTGCCCCGCAGCTCCATGCCGCGCGTGAACGAGTCTTTCGGCTTGCCGTCGCGCCCGACCCCCATGTCGCCGGTGGCGACGCCCAGAACCTCGCCCTTGTCGCCGTAAAGCGCTTCGGTGGCGGCGAAGCCGGGATAGATCTCGACGCCGAGCGCTTCGGCCTTGGCGGCGAGCCAGCGCGTCAGCGCGCCGAGCGAGCCGATGTAGTTGCCGTGGTTGTTCATCAGACGCGGCATCGGCCAATTCGGCAGCCGCACGCCGCCGGACGGGCCGAGCAGATAGAACCGGTCCTGCGTCACTTGCGTCGTCAGCGGCTGCTCGGGATCGTCGCGCCAATCGGGCAACAGCCGATCGAGGCCAACGGGATCGATCACCGCGCCGGAGAGGATATGCGCGCCGATCTCGGAGCCTTTCTCGACCACGACGACGCTGCGCTCGGGATCGAGTTGCTTGAAGCGGATGGCGGCGGCGAGGCCGGCGGGGCCGGCGCCGACGACGACGACGTCATATTCCATCGCCTCGCGCGCGGGTAGTTCGTTCTCGCCAGCCATGGACGCTACTCCTGTTTCGCGTCTCGGCGATAGCAGAACCAAGGCCTCGCGCAAGCGCGCGGGAGCATTAGTTCATATATAAACTATCCGTCAAGCCGGCTGTGCGGCGACGCGGCGGACTTTGCGCGAGCGCGGCGCGGGCTTAGCCTGTTCGACGAGGTCCATCGCCGTCAGACCCACCATGGCCGCGATGGCGCCGAAGGTTCCAATCAGCCCCAGCGCGATCACCAGCGGATAGCCAAACTGGAAGATCGCCGCGACGAGGGCGACGACGCCGAACACGGCGAAATGATGCTTCGCGTAGAAGACGCTTTGCAACAAGCCAGGGGAAGTCGGTTGGCGTGCAATCTCTGTCATGTCGAGTTCCATTGCGCCGCGACTTTGCGCGCCGCCATTTATGGCGCGGCGCCCAGTTTGCTGCAATGCAACAAAAGTGCGACGCTTCGTCCTAGCCTCCCGCCAGCCGTCCTTCCACCACGGCGAGGGCGAAGGCGTAGATGCGGGCGATGTCGTCGAGCCTGTCGAACCGTCCCGACGCGCCGGCGTGGCCCGCGCTCATCGCCGTGCGCAGCAGGATCGGGCCGCCGCCGGTCATTTCGGCGCGCAACCTGGCGACCCATTTCGCCGGCTCCCAATAGGTCACGCGCGGATCGGCGAGCCCGGCGAGCGCCAGGATCGCGGGATAAAGCTGCGGTTTGACGTTGTCGTAGGGGCTGTAGCTGCGGATCGTCGCGAAGGCATGGGCGTCACGGACGGGATCGCCCCATTCGAGCCATTCCGGCGGGGTGAGGGGCAGGGTTTCGTCGAGCATGGTGTTGAGCGTATCGACGAACGGCACGTCGGCGACGATGCCGGCGTAGAGTTCCGGCGCCAGATTGGCGATCGCGCCCATCAACAGGCCGCCCGCGCTGCCGCCCTGTGCGACGATGCGTCGCGGGTCGGCGTAGCCCTGCGCCACCAGCGCGCGCGTGGCGGCGAGAAAATCGGAGAACGTGTTGGGCTTGTTGAGGAGCTTGCCGCCCTCGTACCAGGCGAAACCCTTCTCCACGCCGCCGCGCACATGGGCGAGCGCGAACACGAAGCCGCGGTCGACCAGCGAAAGCCGGTTCGGCCCGAAACTCGCGTCCAGACTATAGCCGTAGGCGCCGTAGCCGTGGATCATCAACGGCGCGGAGCCGTCGAGCGGCGTATCGCGTCGGCGCAGGATCGAGATGGGAACGCGCGCGCCGTCGGCGGCTTCAGCCTCGATTGCTTCGACGATGTACGCCGTGGGATCGTAGCCGGGCGCAGTCGCCTGTTTCTTGACGAGAAAGCGCTGCCGCGAGGCCATGTCATAGTCGTAGGTCTCCTGGCTGCTGGCGAGCGAGGAATAGCTGAAGCGGCAGACGGAGGCGTCGAATTCGAAACTCGTCTCCAGCTTCACGAAATAGGTTCTGCCCTCGAACGCGATTTCATGCGTCTCGCCGCTGTTGAGATCGCGCACCGTCAAACGCGGGCGGTTGTCGGCGCGCGACAGCACGACGAGATAGTCGCGGAACACCGAGATATCCTCGATCAATCGCCCCTCGACGCCGGGCAGAAAAGGCCGCCAGTTGGCCTCCTCCGGCGCGCCGGCCGGCGCCGTCACGATTTCGTAGTCGCGCGAGCGCGCGTTGCTCTTGATGAAAAAGACGTCGCCGTGGTCGAACGGCTCGTAGCGAAAATCGGGCCGGCGCGGCGCGATTCTGCGCGGCGTCTCGCGCGGCGCGTCGAGATCGACGACGTAGAACGCCTGCGAATCGTGGCCGTGAACATGAACGAACGCTCGCTTGCCCAGCCGCGTCGCGCGCAGGCTGACGAACCAGGCCGGGTCCGGCTCCTCGAAGATCGTCGCGTCCGCCTCGGGTGGATCGCCCAGACGATGCAGCAGGACGCGGAACGGACGGTGGTGCTCGTCCTGCAGCACATAGAGCAGCGCGCTGGAATCGCGCGTCCAGATAAAATCTCCCGTGGTGTTGGCGATCACGTCGGGCAGGTCGACGGCCGAGCCGATCTCGCGCGCGCGGATATCGTAGAGTTCCGAACCGGCGCCGTCGGCGCTCCAGGCGAAACGCGCGTGATCGGGCGAATGGCGGGCCTGGCCGAGATGGAAGTACCCGCTGTCGCCGGCCCGCGCATCGCCGTCGAGCAACGGCGTTTCCTTGCCGCCCAGGCGCGGGCGGCGGCAATGGAGGCGTTGCTGGCCGCCGTGGCGAAAGCGCGAATAATAACTCCACGGCCCATGCGGGGAGGACGGCTCGCTGTCGTCCTCCTTCAGTCGCGCCCGCATTTCGCGTGCGAGCTGTTTGCGCAAAGCGGAGAAGGGGGCGAGCATCGCGTCGCAATAGGCGTTCTCAGCTTCGAGCCAGTCGCGGATGTCGCGGGGCAGGGCGGCGGGATCGCGCAGGACCTCGCGCCAATTGTCGGCGCGCAGCCAGCCGTAATCGTCGCGCCACGTTTGGCCCTGCGCGCGCACCTCGCTAGGCCGCTTGGGCGCGGCGGGCGGCGCCGGGGGATTAGGCATGAAAGCTCCTTGGCGCGGTCAGGTTTGGCACGGGAAATCGACCCGCGTCGAGGCGTAACAATCGTCGAGGCTTGCGGCGCAGCGCATCACGCGCCAAGTAGCGCTCAGGACAGAAAAGGACGCCGACCATGCCTCAGACTCGCGGACAATTCTTCGACGACGTATCGCGCCTGTTCACCGACGCGGCGGGTCTCGCCGACAGCGCCAAGCGCGAGGTGGAGACGATGGCGCGCGTTAGGCTGGAAAAACTGATGGCGACGATGAACGTCGTCAGCCGCGAGGAATTCGAGGCGGTGCGCGAGATGGCTGTGCGGGCGCGCGAGCAAAACGACAGGCTGGAAGTGCGCCTTGCCGAATTGGAGTCCAGGCTCGCCGCCTCGCCGGGTCCGCACGAGTGAATCATCGACGCGATTGATTCGATTGAGTGATTCTGTGGAGGACGGTTCGCGGCGGCTGTACGGCGGGCGGCGAATCTGGAAGGTAGGGACCTGTGCCGGCGACGTGTCCGTAAGGGGATGCGCCGCTGCGGAGTTTGTGCCTGCGTAAAGTTAACGCCTTCCAAAAGTCTTGCCGAAAGTCTCGCAATGCACGCCATGGAAACCGAGGCCGCAGATCGTCCGGAGCACCCGGTCGACGTGGTCGAACGCCTCGCCGCGCTGAACGAATGGGCGTTCGATCGTCAGGACGACGACGAGATCGCGATTCTCGTCAACGGCGTCTGGGCGCATTACGAAGTGGCGATCACCTGGATTCAGCCGGTCGAATCGCTGCATTTCTCCTGCGCCTTCGACCTCAAAGTTCCCGAGCGCAAGCGCGCCGAGGTCGTCGAACTGATCCGGCTCATCAACGCGCAAATGTGGCTCGGCCATTTCGACCTGTGGAGCCACGAGAACATCGTGATGTTCCGCCACGCCCATTGCCTCACCGGCGGCGCGCGGGCGAGCGAGGCGCAATGCCGTAGCCTCGTCGAGGCGGCGATCAAGGCCTGCGAGACCTATTTCCAGTCGTTCCAGTTCGTGCTGTGGGCGGGACGAAGCCCGCGCGAGGCCATGGATTTCGCGCTGTTCGAGACGGTAGGGGCGGCTTGAGTGGGCTTGCAGGCGCCGAAAGACCGCGGCAGATTTTCGAGTCGGGTCTCGGTAC